>NZ_JBSKHQ010000011.1:0-157022 GCF_057128665.1 Zestomonas ipomoeae | reverse complement strand
TACGCCCGGCAGACCGAGTACGCCGACAACCCGCTGGACCTGGACAGCGACTACTACCTGGCCGAGCTGGGCTACACGGTGAAGGGCGTGGCGCTAAAGGCCGGCTACGAGGTGCTGGGTGGCGATGAAGGCCCCGGAAACCGCGCCTTCCAGACCCCGCTGGCGACCAAGCACGCGTTCCAGGGCTGGGCCGACATCTTCCTGCTGACCCCGGCGGCCGGCGTCGAGGATGCCTACCTCGGCGCCAGCGTGCCGCTGTTCGGCGGCATGCTGCAGGCCTGGTACCACGACTTCCGCGCCGAGCGCGGCAGCAGCCAGTACGGCGAGGAACTCGACGTCTCCTACGCCCATGCGATTCCCGGTGTGAAGGGCCTGACCGGGCTGGTGAAGTACGCCGGCTACGATGCCGACGACTTCGCCGTGGACACCGACAAGCTCTGGCTGCAACTGCAGTACAGCTACTGACGAAAACGGCCCCGCCTCGGCGGGGCTCTCCTCGTGCTCTCGCCGCGTGCTTTAGGAGTCTACCCATGCTCAAGCCCCTGCTCGCTTCCCTGCTGCTCGGCTTCGCCCTGCTCAGCCCCTCCACTTGGGCGGCCATCAATGCCGCCGAGGCGATGAACCTGTCCGGCATGCAGCGCATGCTCAGCCAGCGCATCGCCAAGTCATACCTGATGATCGGCGCCGATGTACGCCCGGAACTGGCCGAGCAGCAGCTCGGCCAGAGCATCGCCAAATTCGAGAGCAACTATCTGGCCTTGCTCGACTACGCGCCGACGGCGGACATCCGCCAGGCCATCGAGTCGGTCGGTCAAACCTGGAAACGCTACAGAGACCTGGCGCTGACCCGCCCCGACAAGAGCAACGCCCCGGCCGTGCTGGCCCTCAGCGACCAGTTGCTGGCCGAAAGCGAAAACGTGGTGCAACGGCTCGAACAGCACAGCGGCGGTCAGAGCGCGCGACTGGTCAATCGCAGCGGCCGGCAACGCATGCTCAGCCAACGCATCGCCAAGCTCTACCTGGCCATGAGCTGGGACTTGCCGATCGAGGGACTGCGGGACGATTTCGAGCAGGCGGTGGGCGAATTCGATCTGGCGCTGCGGGAACTGCAGCAGGCCCGGCAGAACACGCCCGGCATCGCCAAGGGCCTGCAGCAGGCCGACGCCCAGTGGCGCTATACCCGGGCTGGCTTCAATCTCTCGACCGATTCCCGCTATGTGCCGACGGTGATCACCACGACGACGGAAACGCTGCTGTGGCAGATGAATACGCTGACCAGCCAGTATGAAGGCGTGATGCTGGCGGGTTCCTGACGCGCTGCCGATCCTGGCGGCGAGATACCCGGGGGCGAGGCTTGGCCTGCCCGCCAGCCGCGCCGGGTTACGTGCTCCAGGCGCCGTGGTCTACCGGGCCCGACCTCGCGAACCAGGTCGGCCGGCGCCGCCCGAACCCTGTGCCCTAACCTTCGCTGCGTACCCGTTGTACCGCGTTCAGCCAGCCCAGGTAGAGTTTGGCCCGCGGCTCGTCGGCCATGCGCGGCTCGAAGCGCTGCTGGCGCTGCCAGTGGCTGGCGACCTCCTCGAGGTCGCGGAAGATGCCCGCCTTGAGGCCGGCCAGGTAAGCCACGCCAAGGGCCGTGGTCTCGGTGACCTCCGGGCGTTCAACCGGAACACCGAGAATATCGGCGAGGAACTGCATCACCCAGTTGTTCACCACCATGCCACCGTCGACCCGCAGCGCGCTGGGTGCCGCGGCGCCGTCCTGGCGCATGGCTTCGAGTAGGTCGCGGGTCTGGTAGCAGACCGATTGCAGGCCGGCGGTGACAATCTCCTTGATGCCGGTATCGCGGGTCAGGCCGAAGATCGCGCCGCGGGCTTTCGGGTCCCAGTAGGGCGCGCCGAGACCGGTGAACGCCGGCACCAGATAGACGCCGCAGGCATCGCCGGTCTGCTCGGCCAGGGCTTCGGAATCGCTGGCGTGGCTGATCAGCTTGATGCCGTCGCGCAGCCACTGCACGGCGGCACCGGCGACGAAGATGCTGCCTTCCACCGCATAGGTGACCTTGCCGTTCAGGCGATAGCCCACCGTGGTGAGCAGGCGGTTCTTTGAGGCTACCGGGGTGTCGCCGGTGTTCTGGATCATGAAGCAGCCGGTGCCATAGGTGCTCTTGACCATGCCCGGCTGGAAGCAGGCCTGACCGACCAGCGCAGCCTGCTGGTCGCCGGCCATGCCGAGCACCGGGATCGGCGCGCCGAGCAGCCCAGCATCGCAGACGCCGAACTCGGCGGCGCAATCCAGCACCTCGGGCAGCAGGCTGCGGGGAATGTCGAACAGCGCCAGCAACTCGTCGTCCCATTGCTGGCTGTGGATGTTGAACATCAGGGTGCGCGAGGCGTTGCTGGCGTCGGTGCGGTGCACCTTGCCACCGGTCAGGCGCCAGAGCAGGAAGCAGTCGACCGTGCCGAAACGCAGCTCGCCACGCTCGGCCCGCTCGCGGGCGCCGGGCACGCTGTCGAGTATCCAGCGCAGCTTGGTGGCGGAAAAGTACGGGTCGATCAGCAGCCCGCTCTTGGCGCTGACCATCGCCTCGTGTCCGGCGGCCTTGAGCTCGGCGCAGTAGTCCGCCGTGCGGCGATCCTGCCAGACGATGGCCGGGTGGATCGGCGCACCGCTGGCGGCATCCCACACCAGGGTGGTTTCCCGCTGGTTGGTGATGCCGATGGCGACGATCTGCTCGGCGCTCAACCCGTCCTGCTGCAGTGCCTGTCGGCAGACGTCCAGGGTGCTCTGCCAGATCTCCTCGCCGTCATGCTCGACCCAGCCGTCCTTGGGGAAGTACTGCTTGAATTCCTGCTGTGCACGGGCCACCGGCCGGCCCTCGGTGTCGAATACGATGGCGCGGCTGCTCGTGGTGCCTTGGTCAATCGCAAGTAGGTACTGGGCCATGCTCGGGTTCCTTATTGTTCTGGGCGAGGTGATTGGGCAGGTTCATTCGCGGCCAATGGCGGCGAACTGGGCTTGGGTGTGCTGCGCCAATAGCGCGGCGGCGAGTTCCACTTCCAGGCCGCGGCGGCCGGCGCTGACGTAGATGGTCGGAAAGGCCTTGGCGGTCTCGTCGATGAAGGTGCGCAGGCGCTTCTTCTGCCCCAGCGGGCTGATACCGCCAAGCAGATAGCCGGTGGCGCGCTGGGCGGCGCTCGGGTCGGCCATGTCGGCCTTCTTAACCCCCGCGGCCTGGGCCAGGCTTTTCAAATCGAGACTGCCGGCGACGGGGACCACCGCCACCAGCAGCTCGCCCTTTTCGCTGGCGGCCAACAGTGTCTTGAATACCCGCGCCGGTTCCAGGCCGAGTTTCTCCGCCGCCTCCAGGCCGTAGGACGGCGCCTTGGGGTCGTGGTCATAGCTGTGCACGCGATGCTCGGCACGGGCTTTCTTCAGCAGATCGATGGCAGGTGTCATGTTCGAATGTGAAAATCCGCGACAGGATTCGCGTACCATAGCCGAAAATTCGCGCTTGGGCAGCTCCCGGCTATAATGCCGGCCATTCCAAGGGAGCCCCTATGAGCCTAGCGCCTCGCCAACAGCGCATTCTCGACCTCGCCCGCGAGCGCGGCTACGTCAGCATCGACGAGCTCGCCCAGGTCTTCGCCGTCACCCCGCAGACCATTCGTCGCGACATCAACCAGCTGGCCGAACAAGGCCTTCTACGACGCACCCACGGCGGTGCTGCCAGCGAAGCGTCGAGCATTCAGAACACCGCCTACGGCATGCGGGCCGGGCAGATGCGCGATGAAAAGCAGCGCATCGCCGAAGCCATTGCCGCAGTGATTCCCAATCACGCTTCGCTGTTCATCAACATCGGCACCACCACCGAAGCCATCGCCCGCGCCCTGCTCAACCACACTGGTCTGAAAATCATCACCAACAACTTGCACGTGGCCGCCCAACTCAGCGCCAAGGACGATTTCGAGGTGCTGGTGGCCGGCGGCACGGTGCGCAGCGACGGCGGCGTGGTCGGCCAGGCGGCAGTGGATTTCATCCACCAGTTCAAGGTCGATTTCGCCCTGGTGGGCATCAGCGGCATCGACGAAGACGGCAGCCTGCTGGACTTCGACTACCAGGAAGTGCGCGTTTCCCAGGCGATTATCGACAACGCGCGGCAGGTCTTCCTCGCCGCCGACTCCAGCAAGTTCGGTCGCAACGCCGTGGTGCGTCTGGGGCCGATCACCCTGGTCGACCGAGTGTTCACCGACCACGTCCCTCCCGCCCCCATCGCCCGCCTGCTCAGCGAACAGAAGATCCACCTCGACCTGGTCTGAACCGCTCCAGAGCCTGCCAGGCCTGACGCTGGCGGCTGCGGAGAAGCCGGAGCTGGCCATTCTCGATGCTTTCCCTAGGTACGCGCCCCTACAAGTCGTTGCTGGATTGGCGAAGCGGCTATCGGGATGCCCAGGTCATGTCTGATTCCTGTAGGGGCGAATCCATTCGCCTGAGTTGCATGGCTATCCGTCCTGGCCCTGGCACCGTACTCGAACACTTACCTTGACCACTTGGCGCGAAAGTGATCATCGGGCTGGTCAAGTCGAGCGTCTTCGACTAATCTGTTTTCGGAAGTGAACATATCCTGTTCGATTTCGACTGACGGTGCCCCATGACTCAAAAAGACAACCTCACCGCTCCCGTTGCCGAAGTGTATGACCTTGCCGTTATCGGCGGCGGCATCAACGGCGTCGGCATCGCAGCCGATGCGGCCGGCCGTGGCCTGTCGGTCTACCTCTGCGAAAAGGACGACCTGGCCCAGCATACCTCCTCGGCCAGCAGCAAGCTGATCCACGGCGGCCTGCGCTACCTGGAACATTACGAATTCCGTCTGGTGCGCGAGGCCCTGGCCGAACGCGAAGTGCTGCTGGCCAAGGCACCGCACATCGTCAAGCCGATGCGCTTCGTGCTACCCCACCGCCCGCACCTGCGGCCGGCCTGGATGATTCGCGCCGGCCTGTTCCTCTACGATCACCTGGGCAAGCGCGAGAAACTGCCAGGCTCGCACAGCCTGCGCTTCGGCATCACCAGCCCGCTGAAAGCCGAGATGAAGCGCGGCTTCGAGTACTCCGACTGCTGGGTCGACGACGCCCGCCTGGTCGTGCTCAACGCGATGGCCGCCCGCGAGCAAGGCGCCCATGTCCATACCCACACCCGTTGCGTCAGCGCCCGGCGCAGCAAAGGCCTTTGGCACGTGCACCTGGAGCGCGCCGACGGCAGCCTCTACTCGATCCGCGCGCGTGCACTGGTGAATGCCGCCGGCCCCTGGGTGGCACGCTTCATCAAGGACGACCTGAAGCAGAAGTCGCCCTACGGCATCCGCCTGATCCAAGGCAGCCACATCATCGTGCCGAAGCTCTATGACGGCGATCACGCCTATATTCTGCAGAACGAAGACCGGCGCATCGTCTTCGCCATTCCTTATCTGGAGCGCTTCACCCTGATCGGCACCACCGACCGCGAATACCAGGGCGACCCGGCCAAGGTGGCGATCACCGACGGTGAGATCGACTACCTCCTGCAAGTGATCAATGCCCACTTCAAGCAGCCCATTGCCCGTGGCGACATCCTGCACACCTACGCGGGTGTCCGCCCCCTGTGCGACGACGAATCCGACGAGCCCTCGGCCATCACCCGCGACTACACCCTGGCGCTTTCCGCCGAACCGGGCGAGGCGCCCCTGCTCTCGGTGTTCGGCGGCAAGCTGACCACCTATCGCAAGCTGGCCGAGTCGGCCCTGGCGCAGCTCGCACCGTACTTCCCGAAACTGAAACCGAGCTGGACCCACCACAGCCCGCTGCCCGGTGGCGAGGACATGACCAGCCGCAGCGCCCTGGTGGAGGCCCTGTGCGCCGAACACGCCTGGCTGCCGACCACCCTCGCCCGCCGCTGGGCCGCCACCTATGGCAGCCGCAGCCACCGTCTGCTGCAGGGCGTTTCGACGCTGGAAGGCATGGGCGAACAGATTGGCGCCGATCTCTATGCACGCGAAGTCGACTACCTGTGCGATGAAGAATGGGCCCACGACAGTGCCGACATCCTCTGGCGCCGCACCAAGCTCGGCCTGTTCCTGAGTGCCACCGAGCAGGAGCAGCTGGCCGCCTACCTGAAAACGGCACACCCGCCCAAAGCGACCGTGCACGCAGCCTGACAGCACGCATGTTTCCCGCACCCCGCTTCGGCGGGGTTTTTTATGTGCGCAAAACCAGCCAAAGGACCGGGGGCCGAAAGCCCGAAGGTGAAGGGTAGGATGGCTCGACTGGCAGGAAGCCTCAGGTCGTATCAAGGCACCAAGCCGCCCAGCTATCACCTGACCTTTCAAGGACGTGAACATGCCCCTCGTACCTATTGGCAGAGCGCTGCTCGTTCTGACCGCTCTGTTATCCCCAACGCTTCGAGCCAGCACCCTGCATCTGGATGGCACCCCCATGGTGCTCCATGCCAGCGACTACAACGAACCCCTGACGCTGACCGGCCAGGCTGCTGGCACGACTCACGCCGTCGAGTTGACCAGGCAGTTGCCGGATCTCGATCTGCTGCTTGGGCTGACCAACCAGGCCAGGCTGCATGCCAGTGCCGAAGGCGCGCAGGCGCTGTCGTTGCACGGCGACGGCAGCGGCTCCCCTCTTACCCTTGCACTGATGGCCGGCGACCTCGAAAACAAGGGGTGGCTGTCGGCGCAAGGCGCCCAGGCAAGCGGGCTCTTCGTCGGCGATAACGCAGGCATTACCGGCCAGTTGAACAATGGCGGCCGCATCGAAAGCGAAGGTGTCGGGGCGGCGGGCATCCGGCTACAGAACTCCGCAGCGCTGCTCGCTGACTTGGCCAACAGCGGTCGCATCGAAGCGCGGGGTAACGGCGCCCGCGGTATCGCACTCTCGCTGGCCGGGATTGCCGGCAGCCTGGAGAACAGCGGCTGGATAAGCGCCACGGGGCGCAACGGCACCGCCATCGAGCTGGGCCAGACCAGTCATGTTGGCGCCATCGTCAATCAGCAGTCCGGCAAGGCCCTCGCCTCGGGGGACCACGCCCGAGGCATCGCGATCGCCCTGGGCTCCATGCAGTCTTCTTCGATCTCCCTCCGCAACTACGGCCTGGTCCGCAGCGAGGGGTTGGAAAGCATCGGGATTTTCGTCGACCACCCCGGCAATCTCTCGCTGCTGCGTAACGATGGCATCATCCAGGCGCGTGGCGAAAATAGCCGCGGGCTCCTGCTTGGCAGCGGCTATCTGGACGACGCCACCGCCACCCCCGGCCTGCAGTTGGTCAACACCGGCACGCTCGCTGCCGAGGGCATCGCCATCGAAGCCCTGGCCTCTTCCGTCGGCCATGACGCCTCTCCCTGGCTGAAAATCGATATGGAGCAGGGTTTGCTCGCCGGGAAAAGCGCCGCGATCAAGGGTGCCGGCAACATCATCCTGAACTTCAACGGTGGCGAGATCCGCGGGGACCTGCTGGGCCTGCACGAGATGTTCGCCAGCAACGGTGCCCGCTTCAGCGGTCAATTGATCCAGGCCCCCACCCTTTGGATCAGCTCGCTGGATCTGGTACAGCCGCATACCCGCCTCGAAGGCGATCTGCAGATGGCGGAGGGCACGCTCGATCTCAACCTCCAGCCTCGAACCGACCCGCACCGCGCCATTCTGGAGGTCAGCGGAACGGCGCGGTTTGGTCAATCCGGGCCAAGTACCCTGCGCCTGAAGGCTACCGCAGAGGACTTCCGCTCCCTGTCATCCCGTCGCTATACGCTGCTGAGCGCCAGCCATATAGACGTCCAAGGTGCCGGCAGCGGTTCAGGGCTGCAGGTGGTCAGCCAGTCCGACCTGCTGCGGATCGAGCGCTTCGCAGTGACCGACACCCAGATCAGCGCGGACGTCAGTGGCCTGACACCCGCCCAGGCCAGCGACTATCTACGCCAGCAAGGCGCGGGCTACCACATACTGCCGGCATTCGCCGCCTTCTATGGCACTACCCTGGGGCAACTCGACGAGCAAGACCCGCTGTTCGAGGCGACGGTCAGCAGCAATGGAGAAGCGCTAGCGCGGCTCGCGCAGCAACTCACCCCGGACGCCAACGGAGCCACCAGCCTCACCTCGCACAGCAACCTCAACCTGGTCGGCAACACCTTGCAGCAACGCAGCGCCGGGTTGCGCGGGCTCTCTTCCGGTGATGAGCTCAGCGAAACCGGACTCTGGCTGCAGGCACTCAGCAACGATACCGACCAAGGCACTCGCCAGGGCATTCCGGGTTTCGACGCTGACAGCCAGGGCCTCGCCATTGGCATGGATGGGCAGTTGAGTGATCACTCCCACCTGGGCATCGCCTACAGCTACCTCGACAGCGACGTGCGCAGCCAGAGCGGCAGCACCACGGATGCGGAAAGCCATGCCCTGACCCTGTACGGCGCCTATAGCCAGGGCCCCTGGTTCCTCGATGCCAGCCTTACCTACGGCCGGGGCGATAACCGCAGCAAGCGCTATGTCGCCGGCACTCGCGTCGAGGGCGACTACGACAGCACGCTATGGGGGCTGAGTCTGCTCGGCGGCCATGTCGTCGAGCTGGATGCGGGTTGGCAACTCGAACCCCGCGTTGCGGCACGCTACAGCCATGTGACGCTGGACAGCTATCGCGAGTCAGGCTCCGCCGCGGCGCTGGCGATCGGCAGTCAGACCCATGAGGTGGGCGAGCTGGGGGCCGGCATGCGTTTCGCCGGCCGCTTCGAGCTGGGCGGGGGGAGTCTCGAACCGGAGGCACGGTTGATGGCCTACCATGACTTCATCGCCGATCGGGTCAGCAGCACCAGCAGCTTCGTGGTGGGCGGCGCCCCCTTCGTCACGCCGGGCGCCAGCCCCGCACGCGACAGCTACGAGGCTAGCCTCGGTTTGAACTATCGCCTTGGTGCGACCAGTGTCGGGCTGAGCTATGACCACCTCACGAGGGCCGACTTCTCCAGTGATACCGTGCACGCCAAGCTCCGCTACGACTTCTGACAAAAGCCCCATACCGCGCCGTGTCCTGCTCCTGATCGCCTGCATGGCGGCACTGAGCGGCTGCGTTACACCGGTGGTCGACCTGGAGCAACTTGCCGAACAATCCCGGCATCAGGTCGCCACCCTGGCCACGGGCTCGTTTCAACTGCGAGCGCTCATCCCCAGGGAGGGCCCGCCGGGCGGCCGTCTGCGGGTGTATCTGGAAGGGGATGGCCGGGCCTGGGTCACGCGTAATCAGCCCAGTCTCGACCCAACGCCCAGGAACCCATTGGTGCCGAGCCTGGCGCTGTCCGATCCTCGTCCCAGCGTCTACCTTGCGCGGCCCTGCCAATATGTCCAATCCCCGCGCTGCGCGCCGCCTTACTGGACCCAGCAGCGCTACGGGCAGGAGGTCGTCGACAGCCTTAACGAGGCGCTGGAGCAGCTCAGGCAACGCTACGCAGCCACCTCCTTCGAGCTGATTGGCTATTCCGGGGGAGGCACGCTGGCGTTGTTGCTGGCCGCGACGCGCAACGACATCGCCCAGGTACAAACCTTGGCAGGCAATCTCAGCCCGCGCTTGTGGGCACGGTATCAGCGCCTAACGCCTCTCCTAGGCTCGCTGGACCCGCTGGATTACGCCGCCGTCCTCAGGCATCTGCCGCAACGGCATCTCGCGGGCGAGCGAGACACCATCATTCCCCTTGCCTTACAGGACGACTTCGCTAGACAACTGGGTCCCAGTGACTGCATGGAAAAGGTGGTGCTCGATGCCGACCACTGGAGCGGCTGGTCGACGCGGTGGCCGGCTTGGCGTGATCGGCCTATCGAATGTAGGTCCCAGCCAATTGCGCCTCGCCCACCCGGTGCGCGCTCAAATACGGCAGCACCGCCGCCAGCAGCGGCTCCTTGAAGGCTTCTTGGAAGCGATGGGCCAGGCCGGGGATGAGCTTCAGCTCGCTGCCTTTGATATGGGCGGCTACGTGCACGCCGTGCATTACCGGCAGCAGTGGATCGGCGGTGCCATGAACCACCAGGGTCGGCACGCGCAGGCGGTTGAGCAGCCCGACCCGGCTGGGCTCGGCAAGAATCGCCAGTAACTGGCGCTGCACGCCTTCGGGATTGAAGGCGCGGTCGTAGGCTTCGGCGGCCTGTTGCAGCAGCAGCTCGCGGTCGTCGGCGACCCGCGGGCTGCCGAGGGCGGCGAGCAGGTCGGCTTGCTGCTCGATGGCCACTTCGCGGCTCGGCGCTTCCCGGCGAGCCAGCAGTTCCAGCAAGGCGCCATCGGGGGCGGGCAGGCCCTGGGCGCTGGAACTGGTCATGATCAGGGTCAGGCTCATCACCCGCTGCGGTGCCAGGTCGGCCATGTGCTGGGCGATCATGCCGCCCATGCTGGCGCCCAGCAGGTGGAAGCGCCCCACGCCCAGCGTGTTCATCAGGCCCAGGCCGTCACGGGCCATGTCGCGCAAGCGATACGGTGCCGTCACCGCCAGGCCGAGCCGATAGCGCAGCGCCTCATAGGCGAGGTTGGCCGGCGGCGCGGCGTGCTTCCAGCGCGACAGACCCACGTCGCGATTGTCGAAGCGGACCACGCGAAAGCCCTGCTGGCAGAGGCGCACCACCACTTCGTCGGGCCAGTGGATAAGCTGCCCGCCAAGCCCCATGACCATCAGCAGCACCGGGTCGCGCTCGCGGCCGATGCTCTGATAGGCCAGGGTCAGGTCGCCCACGTCGGCATGCTCGGTGGGCACCCGGGGATCGCAAGGGGAGGCCGCGAAAGACGGCAGGCCGCAGAGTAGCGCGGCCAGAAACAGGACAACACGCATGTTCGAAACACCAACGAATGCAACTTCCAGTAGATCGGAATTCTGCGGATGTTCGTTCGTGCGCACTGCCACAAAAGCATGACAATTTGATGAAGGCCGCCGAGCGGTCACCGACGGCTGTGATTCTTCGGCGCGGCAGGGCGGGACCGGGCGCTCGCGAGCGCCCGGCAGGATCAGGCCGGCAGCGCCTCGCGCAGTTGCCGCGCGGCTTCCACCATGTTCTTCAGCGCCGCCTCGGTTTCCGCCCAGGCGCGGGTCTTCAGCCCGCAGTCGGGGTTGACCCACAGCCGCTCCACCGGGATGCGCCTGGCGGCCCGTTGCAGCAGCTCGACCATTTCGCCCACCTGCGGCACCCGCGGCGAGTGGATGTCGTAGACGCCGGGGCCGATCTCGTTGGGGTAGGCGAAGTGCTCGAAGGCGTCCAGCAGTTCCATCTGCGAGCGCGAGGTCTCGATGGTGATCACATCGGCGTCCATCGCCGCGATGGCTTCGATCACGTCGTTGAATTCGCTGTAGCACATGTGGGTATGGATCTGCGTGCCATCGGCCACTCCCGAGCTGCACAGGCGGAACGCCTCGACTGCCCAGTCCAGGTAGGCGCCGCGCTCGGCCTGACGCAGCGGCAGGCCCTCGCGAAACGCCGCCTCGTCGATCTGGATGATGCCGATGCCGGCGGCCTCCAGGTCCCGGACCTCATCGCGAATGGCCAGCGCCAGTTGCCGCGCCTGGGTCTCGCGAGGCAGGTCGTCGCGGGCGAAGGACCACATCAGCATGGTCACCGGGCCGGTCAGCATGCCCTTGAGCGGTTTGTCGGTGAGGCTCTGGGCGAAGCGGATCCACTCCACGGTCATCGGGCGCGGGCGGCTCAGGTCGCCATAGATGACGGCCGGTTTGACGCAGCGCGAACCGTAGCTCTGCACCCAGCCGAAGCGGGTGAAGGCGTAGCCGTCCAACTGCTCGGCGAAGTATTCGACCATGTCGTTGCGCTCAGCTTCGCCGTGCACCAGCACGTCCAGCCCCAGGTGTTCCTGGATGCGCACCGCCTCGGCGATTTCCGCACGCATGGCAGCGATGTAGCCGGCCTCGTCGAGGTTGCCCTGCTTGAAATCCCGACGCGCCTGGCGGATCGCCGTCGTCTGCGGGAAGGAGCCGATGCTGGTGGTGGGGAACGCCGGCAGCCGCAGGTGCGCACGCTGTTGAGCGATGCGCTCGGCAAACGGGGTGGCGCGGCGGCAGTCATCGGCGGTCACCGCCTGCAAGCGCGCCTGCACCTCGGCCTTGTGGATGCGCGGCGAGCGCTTGCGGCTTTCCTGCACCTGCTGGTTGTGGGCCAGCGCCGCCTTCACCTCGTGGGCCTCTGGCTGATCCACGGCACGGGCGAGCAAGGCCACCTCGGCGCACTTCTGCACGGCGAACGCCAGCCAGCTCTTCAACTCTTCGTCCAACCGGTCCTCCCGCTCTAGGTCCACCGGACTGTGCAACAGCGAGCAGGAGGGCGCGACCCACAGGCGCTCGGCAAACCGCTCGCCGGCCTGCTGCAGCAAGCCCAGGGCCTGTTGCAGGTCGCAGCGCCAGATGTTGCGGCCGTCCACCACGCCGAGGGACAGCACCTTGTAGGGCGGCAGGCGATCCAGCACGCCCGCCAGTTGTTGCGGCGCCCGCACCAGATCGATATGCAGGCCGTCCACCGGCAGGCCGACCGCCAGCCCGAGGTTGTCTTCCAGGCCACCGAAATAGGTGGCCACCAGTTTCTTCAGCGGTGCGTGCTGGAGCAGGTGATAGGCGCGCTCGAAGGCGTTCTTCCAGTCCTGCGGCAGGTCCAGCACCAGGATCGGCTCGTCGATCTGCACCCACTCCACCCCCTGCGCCGCCAACCGACCGAACACTTCGCCATAGAGCGGCAGCAGGCGATCGAGCAGATCCAGTCGGTCGAACGACTCGCCCTTGGCCTTGCCCAGCCACAGGTAGGTCAGCGGGCCGAGCAGCACCGGCTTGACCCTGTGCCCGAGGGCACGGGCTTCGTCGACCTCCTCGAACAATTGCTGCCAGCTCAGGCGGAACGACTGGTCAGCGGTGAATTCCGGCACCAGATAGTGGTAGTTGCTATCGAACCACTTGGTCAGCTCCTGGGCCTGGAGCGTCTGCGCCTGTGCGCTGCCGCAGCAGCTGTGGGTGGCGCCACGGGCCATGGCGAACAGGGTCTCCAGGCCAACCTTGCCGTCGGCGGCACGGAAGCGTTCGGGGATCACGCCAAAGGTCAGCGACTGGGTCAGCACCTGGTCGTACCAGGCGAAATCGCCTACCGGCAGCAGTTCGATGCCGGCGTCCTTCTGCGCCTGCCAGTGGGCGGCGCGCAAGTCGCGGCCGACGGCGCGCAGGCCGGCTTCGTCCAGCTCGCCGCGCCAGTGGGCTTCGAGGGCTTTCTTCAGCTCGCGGTCGCGGCCGATACGGGGGAATCCAAGGGTGTGGGCCAGTGCCATGGGAGCGTCTCCATACGGTTGATGGAGGCGATTGTCGGTGCGATGAAAGAATGAGACAAACTCAAGTTACTACACTTCATCTAAAGATATTCTCATGTTGCATCCGTATCCAGACGCCCAAACCCGTGACCGACCGTGACCGCAAAATGCATGCAGGCCGCTGGCAGCGAGGCACCCATGACGAACGACGACGCACCGAGCAATCTGCAGGAACTGCTGCAACGGGTCGAGCAGTCGAGTGCGGGATAGGACCAGGCTGCCTTCGCCAATTCCCTCAACGGCACCGCATTGACCGCCTTGGGGCTGGCGCTGTTCACCCACGATGGCGTGCCGGAGATCCTGGCGTTCGCATATTGCATCGGCAGCCTCCTGCTGTTCGGCCAGCCCCTGCTCTCCTAGCCGGCTCGACAGCCAATCGGGCTTGGGGGACACTTGCATCGTTCGATGAACGACGTTCATGCAGACTGCCTCGCACCCGGCTGGCCGCCGTAGCCATAGCGAGCCTTCTGCCGGCATCTCACCCCAAGCAGTCCGAGTGATCCGCCACCATGCTGGAAATCCGCCACCTGAAGACCCTTCATGCACTTCGCGAAGCTGACAGCCTGGTGGACGCCGCCGAGCGCCTGCACCTGACCCAATCGGCGCTGTCCCACCAGTTCAAGGAACTGGAGGAGCGCCTCGGCATGCAGCTATTCGTGCGCAAGACCAAGCCGCTGCGCTTCACCAGCGCCGGGCTGCGCCTGCTGCAACTGGCCGATGCGGTGCTGCCGCAACTGCGTGGCGCCGAGCGCGACCTGGCGCGGCTGGCCGGCGGCACGGCGGGCCGCCTGCATATGGCCATCGAGTGCCACAGCTGCTTCCAGTGGCTGATGCCGACCATCGACCAGTTCCGCGATGCCTGGCCGGAGGTGGAGCTGGACCTGGCCTCGGGCTTCTCCTTCGCTCCGCTGCCGGCGTTGGCCCGCGGCGACCTGGACCTGGTGGTGACCGCCGACCCGGTGGAGATGGCCGGCATCAGCTACGTGCCGCTGTTTACCTACGAGGCGCTGCTGGCGGTTGCCAACCAGCACGCGCTGGCCAGCAAGCCCTACATCGTGCCGGAGGATCTGGCCACGGAGACGCTGATCAGCTACCCGGTGGAGCGCGACCGGCTGGATATCTTCACCCGTTTCCTCGATCCGGCTGACATCGAGCCGGCCGGGGTCCGTACCGCCGAGCTGACGGTGATGATGCTGCAACTGGTGGCGTCCGGGCGCGGGGTCTGCTGCCTGCCGAACTGGGCGATCCACGAGTACAGCTCCCGCGGCTATGTCACTGCCAAGCGCCTTGGCGATAAAGGCCTGGTCGCCACCCTCTATGCCGCCATTCGCGCGGACATGCTCGATGCCCCATTCATGCGCGACTTCCTGCTGACCGCCAAGGACACCTCCTTCGCCACCCTCGAAGGCGTCAGCGTGGCGCCGAAGAGCCGCTGAGCCGGCGCATTGACAGCCAACGCCCCTCACCGATCAGGCCCTCATTTCCCGGACCGGCGAGCGGCAACCGAGCAGCCGTTGGCAGTCTCGCCACCCAAGGTGCAACACGGTTCCGCATCGCTTGTCTGCTAGGGTGCACAACAATCCATCCAACAGGAGCTTGCCATGCCCAGCGGACGCGCAACCCTCGCCGTCAGTTTTACCCTGCTTGCCCTCGCCGCCTGCCAGACCCGAGACAGGGCACTCGACTACCAGATTCCGCAGATGCCGGAGGCCGCCAGCGGCTATCAGGCCAAGCCCGGCTGGGCCATGGAAAAATACGCCGTCGCGGCCGCCAATCCGCTGGCCACCGATGCCGGCTACCAGGTGCTCAAGGCCGGCGGCAACGCCCTGGACGCAGCCATCGCCGTACAGATGGTGCTGGCGCTGGTGGAGCCGCAATCCAGCGGGCTCGGTGGCGGCGCCTTCCTGATGTACTGGGACGGCCAGCAGCTGGAAGCCTTCGACGGGCGCGAAACGGCACCGGCGGCGGCCAGCGAAGAGCTGTTCCTGAATCCCGACGGCACACCCATGGACTTCATGGCCGCAGTGGTCGGCGGCCGTTCGGTCGGCGTGCCCGGCGTGCTGAAGATGCTCGAAACCGCCCACCGCGAACACGGCAAGCTGCCCTGGGCGACGCTGTTCACCCCGGCGATTCGCCTGGCCGAACAGGGCTTCGCGGTCAGTCCGCGGCTGAACAGCCTGTTGGCGGCGGATACCTACCTGCGGCAGAACCCGGCGGCGGCCGCCTTCTATTACCAGGCGGACGGCTCGCCGCTGCCGGTCGGCACGCAATTGCGCAACCCGGCGCTGGCGCAGTTGCTGCGGGATATCGCCGAGCACGGCAGCAGTGCCTTCTATGAGGGCGCGGCGGCCGAGGCGATGGTCAGGCAGGTCAACCGGAGCGCCAACCCCGGCCGCCTAAGCCTGGAGGACCTGGCCGGCTACGAGGCGAAGAAGCGCCTGCCGCTGTGCACGCTCTGGCAGCGCCAATACCGGGTCTGCGGCTTCCCGCCCCCCTCCTCCGGCCACCTGACGATGATGCAGATCCTCGGGCTGCTGGAGCAGGTGCCGCCCCTGGAGCCGCTGGAAAACGAGCTGCCGACGCCGACCTTCCTGCACCAGTACAGCGAAGCGTCGAAGCTGGCCTATGCCGATCGCGCCCAATACATCGGCGACCCGGACTACACCCTGGCCCCCGGCGGCAACTGGAACAGCATGCTGGCGCCGGACTATCTCAAGCAGCGCGCCGCGCTGATCGGCTCGCGCAGCATGGGCACGGCCCAACCCGGCGTGCCGGCACCTATGCCGCTGGCCTATGCGCCCCAGGCCGACCAGCCGGAACACGGCACCAGCCACATCAGCATCGTCGACGCGGACGGCAACGCCCTGGCGATGACCACCACCATCGAATCGGCATTCGGCTCGCGGCTGCTGAACGACGGCGGCACCGGCCTGCCGGGCGGTTTCCTGCTGAACAACGAGCTGACCGACTTCGCCTTCGTGCCCCGCGACGCCCAGGGCCGCCCGGTGGCCAACCGCGTCGAGCCGGGCAAACGGCCGCGCTCGAGCATGACGCCGACCCTGGTGTTCGATGCCAACAACGGCCAATTGCTGGCCAGCGTCGGCTCACCGGGCGGTGCGGCGATTATCCACTTCACCGGCAAGACCCTGCTGGGCCTGTACGGCTGGCAGTTGAACGCGCAGAAGGCCATCGACCTGCCCAACTTCGGCAACTTCAACGGCCCGACCGTGCTGGAGGCCGGGCGCTTCCCGGCCGCCACAGTGGCAGCGCTCAAGCAACGCGGCCAGGAAGTGAACGAGATGGAAATGACCAGCGGCCTGCAAGCCATCCAGCGCACGGTGACAGGCTGGTTCGGCGGCGCCGACCCGCGCCGCGAAGGCGTGGTGATGGGGGAATAACACCCTCGTGCGCCGTGAGGTGGGCCAGCAGCGCAGGCCACGGAATCGAATCGCCGCGACACCGCTGGCGCGCTGCATAACCCACCACAACGAGGTCACGTGCCATTCGTTGGGCTTCGCTGCGCTCAACCGCAACCGATGGACGTACGGGCTGTAGGTTGGGTTGAGGTACGAAGCCCAACGAGCGGATTGCCTGCCATCGACGGGGTTCGGATTGTCTCGGCCACCACGCGCTCGGCGCGCCTAACCACCCTACGCGCTTTTCTACCCGTGAATCGCCGGCTCGCGGTAATGCCGTTTGCATGCCTGGCCGTCGGCGCGGAACAGGTGGCATTTGTCGGCTCGCAGGCCGGCGACGTAGGGCTGGCCGGCGGCGACACGGCGGTTGCCGTCGCAGCGCAGGGTGACCATGTGATCCACCCCTTCCAGATCGAGGTAGAGCAGATTGTGGTCGCCCAGGCGCTCGGCGACGCCGATCTGCCCGTGGAAAGCGATGTCGGCCTGGTCCGGCTCGACGAAATGCTCCGGGCGTACCCCCAGCGTGAGGCTGTCGCCGGGGTTGACCAGGCTGCCGTCCACCGGCAGGCGCAGGCGATAGCCGCCGGGCAGTTCAACTTCCACCGTCTCGGCGCTGGCCTGGGTGGCCCTGACCTCGAGGAAATTCATCTGCGGCGAGCCGAGGAAGCCGGCGACGAACTGGTTCTGCGGGTAGTGGTACAGCTCCAGCGGCGGCCCGACCTGGGCGATCTCGCCGGCATTGAGCACGACGATCTTGTCGGCCATGGTCATGGCCTCCACCTGATCATGGGTGACGTAGATCATGGTGGACTTCAGCCGCTGGTGCAGGCGCGAAATCTCGATGCGCATCTGCACCCGCAGGAAGGCATCGAGGTTCGACAGCGGCTCGTCGAACAGGAACACCTTGGGTTCGCGCACCAGCGTACGGCCGATGGCCACGCGCTGGCGCTGGCCGCCGGAAAGGTCCTTGGGCTTGCGTTCGAGCAGCTTGTCCAGCTGCAGGATGCGCGCGACCTCCTCCACCTTGCGCTGGATCTCACCCTTGTTGACCTTGGCCAGCTTGAGGCCGAAGGCCATGTTTTCTGCCACCGTCATGTGTGGATAGAGCGCGTAGGACTGGAACACCATGCCCACCGAGCGATCCATCGGCGGCAGGTCGTTGACCCGCTGCGAGCCGATCAGCAGGTCGCCGTCGGTGATGTCCTCAAGTCCGGCGATCAGCCGCAGCAGGGTCGATTTGCCGCAGCCGGACGGCCCAACGAAGACGACGAATTCGCCGTCCTGGATCTCCAGATCGATATTGCGGGTAATGCGGATGTCGCCGTAACTCTTGCAGATATTGCGCAGGGTGACGCTGGCCATCTTTGACTCCTCAGACAGGGCGCGGGCCCGTGCCGACCATTGCAGAATGCCGAAGCCGGTTCAAGGCGAAGCACCGCGAACCGGCGACCGGCTCAACCAAGCAGGCGGGCGAAGCCGAAGCCATGGGCCGGCAGCTCTACCCAGCGGCCGAGGAACTGCGCGGTGCTGGCCGGCACTTCGAGCAGCGGTTCGACCATGGATTTCAGCGGGTAGCGGCGCTGTTCGTCGCCGAGATTGAACAGGCACAGCCAGACCTGCTCGCCCAGCCGCCGCTCGAACACCAGCAACGCGTCGTCGTGGTGCACCATGCGGATGTCGCCCTCGATCAACACCGGCTGGTCCTGGCGCCAGGCGAGGAAGTTCCGGTAGCAGTTGAGCATGGAGTTCGGGTCCCGTTCCTGGACGGACACCGCCAGGGGCCGGTGCGAATCGGGCAGTGGCAGCCAGGGCCTGTCCAGGGTGAAACCGCCATGCACGTCGCCTTCTTCCCAAGGCATAGGCGTGCGGCAGCCGTCGCGACCCTTGAATTCCGGCCAGAAGCGCAGGCCATAGGGATCGACCAGTTCCTCGTAGCGCAACTCGGCTTCCGGCAGGCCCAGTTCCTCGCCCTGGTAGAGGCAGACGCTGCCCCGCAGGGACAACAGCAGGGCCATCATCAGCCGCGCGCGCTGCGGGTCGGGCTGGCCATTCAGCGCCCAGCGGCTGATCACCCGCACCACGTCGTGGTTACCGGTGGACCAGCAGGGCCAGCCGTCGCCCAGTTCCTTCTCGATGCTCTCCAGGGTGTGGCGGATGAACGCCGGGCTGCACTGCTCGGTGAGCAGGTCGAAGGAATAGGCCATGTGCAGCGTATCGCCGCCGCCGGTGTAGGCCGCCATGGTGCGCAGCGAGTTGTCGCAACCGACCTCGGCCACGCTCGAGCTGCCGGGGTAGCGCTCCAGCAGCGCGCGCAGGCGACGCAGGAAGCCGAGGTTCTCCGGCTGGGTCTTGTCGTAGAGGTGCTGCTGGTAGGCGTAGGGATTGTCGGCGCGCACACCGATGCTGCCCTCGCGGATTTCCAGGTTCGGTGGGTTGTCCCGTAGCAGGCGATCATGGAAGTAGAAGTTCGCCGCATCCAGGCGGAAGCCGTCCACACCGCGCTGCAGCCAGAACTCCATATCGTCGAGCAGCTGCCGCTGTACCGCCTCGCAGTGGAAGTTGAGGTCCGGCTGGCTGGAGAGGAAATTGTGCAGGTAGTACTGCTTGCGCCGGCTGTCCCAGCTCCAGGCCGGGCCGCCGAATACCGACAGCCAGTTGTTTGGCACCGTGCCGTCCGGCTTCGGGTCGGCCCAGACGTACCAGTCGGCCTTGGGGTTATCGCGGCTGGAGCGGCTCTCGGCGAACCAGGGATGCTGGTCGGACGAGTGGTTGAGCACCTGGTCGATGAACACCCGCAGACCACGCTCGTGGGCCGCCGCGATCAACCGGTCGAAATCCTCCAAGGTGCCGAACAGCGGGTCGACGCCCCGATAGTCGGCCACGTCGTAGCCGAAATCATCCATCGGCGAGGTGAAGAACGGCGACAGCCAGATCGCATCCACCTTGAGGCTGGCAATGTAGTCGAGCTTTTCCAGCACGCCAGGCAGGTCGCCGACGCCGTCGCCGTTGCTGTCGAAGAAGCTGCGCGGATAAACCTGATAAATGACGCCACCGCGCCACCAATCCTTACGGAGGACAGTCATACAGCGAACCCTTGGATGTCAGTGATTACTCCAGGCCACTGTAGGGTGCGCCCGGTATCGCCACATCATCCCGTGAGGATATTTATCGGGCTGATGGGTTGGGCGTAGGGGGAGGAGACTCGGGGGATGAGGCCCTCCGGCGGTGCCGGGACCCTGCGTCGGTGGCGCGACAGGCTCCTGCGTTGCCGGCCCCTGGTTACCGGCCTTCGCCGGTATGACGGGGTATGGGCATGGCGTGGTACGTCAGGCCGCTGTCCTGGCGATGGTCGGGACCCTGCACCGGTGGCGCGACAGGCTCCTGCGTTGCCGGCCTTCGCCGGTATGACGGGGTATGGGGATGGCGTGGTACGTCAGGGCCGTCGTCCCGGCGAAGGCCGGGACCCAGGATGGGCGGTGCGAGTGGCTCCTGCGCCTACGCTTCGGCAGTCCTTCCACGATGAGACTCGCTGGTTTGAGAGTGTCACCTGGCTGATCGGGTCTGACACTCCGAGGGGAGCGCCCCTCTCCCCAACCCTCTCCCGGTGGGAGAGGGGGTGGCTGGTGCCTACCTCGGGTCGGGTGTGAGGCTTCGCGCCATTGCGCGACCATCGACCACGCAAGGAGCGCTCTGCTCCCCTCTCCCTCCGGGAGAGGGGCCGGGGGTGAGGGTGGCGGGGCTTCTTGCGGGCCGCCCGCTGTGGTGGTTCACGCCACTTCTCCACTAGACGTCCACCCAGCCCTCTTCCACGCGGGGAGAGGGGCTACGCGCCGTGGATCAGCGCGTAGCCCGGACTTCACCAACGACGCCCACCTCGTCCTTGCAGACACCCGACGAGCAATCCCCGCCCGCTACTCCCCCTGAATCTTGCTCAATAGACTCCTGGCCAGCTGCACCGCCTCGCTGCGGTGGGTGATGTTGAGCTTCTGGTAGAGGCTGCGGATGTGCGTCTTGATGGTAGTGGGCGCAACGTTGAGGTGTTCGGCGATCTGCTCGTTGGACTGGCCGGCATGGATCAGGCTGAGCACCTGCCATTCGCGGCGGGTCAGCGGCGAGTGGCGGATCAGTTCGGGCACATCGGGGCGGTTGATGATGTCCTGGATCACTGCCTCGTCCAGGGTGATGCGGATGGCCCGGCTGAAGTCGCGCTGCTGCTGGGCCAGCTGGATCAGGCGGTTAGCCCGCTGCTGTTCCAGCTCGTCCAACCTGCGCTCGTGCTGCAGCGCCTTGAGCATGGCGATCAGCACTTTGCCGGCACGCAGGAAGCTACCGATGGCGCCGGTGGCATTGGCCAGGGTCAACGCCTTGTGCAGGTGGTCGAGCGCGGCCTGGCGCTCTTCCCGCTGCCAGTGCAGTTGCGCCTGGAGGATCTGGTTGCGGTTCTGGTCCATCACCAGGTGATGGCGCTCGGCCTCGGCCTGCAACTGGCGCAGGATCGGCAGGGCGCGTTCGCTCTGATTCAGCGACAGGTACGCACGCACGTGGTTGCGCGCGTTGCACTGGGTGAAATGGTTGACTGCCGGCGCCAGCGGCGGCGCGGTGCCGAGCCATTGCTGGATGGCTTCCTTGTCCTGGGTCGACTCCCAGTAGCCGAGCATCACCGAGTGGGCATTGGCGCGCCAGTCAATGTGGTAGCTGTCGTCGGCCAGCATGCTCTGCAGCTTGGCGATGTAGTCGGCGCAGACATTCTGCTGGCCGCGGGCGTGGGCGATGCGGGCCAGCAGCACATAGCACTGCAGGAACCAGTGGTCACCCACCGCGTCGAGAATCTCGATGCCCTGCAGTGCGGTCTGCTCGGCGGCGTCCAGGTGGTGCCATTCCCAGAGCACCTGGCCGCGGATGCGGTAGATGAACTCCATGATCGGCGTGGCCTGCAACTGCTCCTGCTCGATGTACTGCATGGCCCGCTCCTGCAGGTTGTAGGCCTTTTGCAGGAAGCCCTGGGCGATGGCGATTTCCGATAGCTGGCCGAGGCTCCAGAGCACCTGGTGCGACGCATGGATATCGCGGGCGCGGCGCTCGGCTTCTTCGTACTGCTTCTGTGCCTGCACCAGCGCGCCCTGGACGAAGTGCGCCTCGGCCAGCGCCGACAGCGCCGCCACCTTGGAGGTGCGCATGATCATCGGCTCGCCGGCCAGCGCCTCGCGGGCCAGGGCGATGGCCTTCTGCTCGTCGCCCTGGTTCATCGCGACCTGGGCGCGCACGGCCTTGAACTCGCCTTCGATACGTGTCCATTCCTGGGGCGAGCAACTCTCCTGCAAGGCCTGCTCGCCAGCCTTGAACCAGCGTTCGACCTGGTCGAACTGGTACTGATTCTGCGACACCCAGGCTTGCAGCAGGGTGAACAGTGGCGAGCCGGCGATGGTGCCTTCCGGCAAAGCCTCCAGGCACTGTTGCAGCAGGCTCAGGCGACCCTGGCGATAGAACTGCCGGCCATGGCTCTGCAGCACCTGGGCGACCCGCTGCGGGTTGCGCGCCAGCACCGCATGGCGGGCGGCCTCCTCCGGCATCTGCTCTTCGATCAATGCCTCGGCGGCGCGCAGGTGCAACGCGGCGATGCGGTGCGGCTGGTGGGTGCGCAGCTCGCCCTGGAGGAAACAGGCGAACAGCGGATGGTAGGCGAACCATTGGCGCAGGCCGTCGAGCGGCTGCAGGAACAGGCCCTCGCGCTCCAATCGCTCGAGCATTTCGCGGCCATTGCAGGTTTCAGTCAGGCGATCGGCCAGGGCGGCGCTGAAGCGCTCCAGCAGGCAGGTCGACTGCAGGAAATCGAGGGTCTGCGCGTCGAGGTTGTCGAGCACCTGTTCGCGCAGGTAGTCGCGAATGTACGGATGGCCGAGTTGCAGGCTCTCCAGGAACAGGTCCATGCCGCGTCCGGTCTGCACTTCCTGCACCGCCAGTTGCAGGGCGCAGGGCCAGCCGCCGATGCGCCGGTTGAGCCGCTCGATCTGCTCGCGATTGATGTTTACCGGCAGCCCGAGGGCCAGGACCGATTGCACTTCGTCGTGCTCGAAGGCCAGGTGGCTGGCGTCCAGCGCCAGCAACTGGTTCTTCACCCGCAGCTCGGCTACGCCCAGCTCCGGCAGGCCGCGGCTGCATACCAACAGCGTCAGCCAGTCGGGCATGTGGCGCAGGAAGAAGCGCAGCGCGCGAATCGCCGCGCGGTTGTGCAGCGCCTCGAACTCGTCGAGCACCAGCAGCAGCGGTTCGTGTTCGGTCGGCAGCTCGGCGAGCAGGCGGGTCAGCAGCGCTTCGAAGCCCTCGCCGCCCTGCTCCGCCAGCAGCAGGCTCAGCGGGCAGCCGTTATCCAACTGGCGGTCGAGCGCATGTACCAGATAGCGGCCGAGCTGGGCCGCGTCGTTGTCGCTGGCGTGCAGTTGCAACCAGGCGACCTTGCCGGGAAATGCCTGCGTCCACTGACAGGCCAGGGTGGTCTTGCCGAAGCCGCTGGCAGCCTGCAGCACGGCCAGGCGCACCTGCGGCAAGCGCTGCAGCCACTCGTCGAAACGCGGCCGCTCGACCAACCCCTTGGGCAGCGCCGGCACCATCAGCTTGGCCGGAATCAAAGGCAACGGCGCGGGGGTCGCGGCACTCATGGAACGTCTCCCGTTAGTTCTGGTTGTTCGGGTAGCGTCGGATCATACGTCAAGCGAAGCGGTAAAAACGCGAGCGCGGTGGCCTCTTGGTAGGCATGGTTTCATGGCGTGTGCAACCCGCCGCCTTACTGTATGGGCGAACTCATTCGCCCAACGAAGCCGAGTCAGGCGAATAAATGCGCCCCTACAGCCAAGCGACTCACTCCGCCACGGCAGTGGGATTCAACCGCCCTATACGCCGGCGAATCCCCAAGGGCGGGTGCAACCCGCCGTTTGCTCCACTCACTGCTCAACCCTTCACCCCGCCGGCGGTCAGGCCGCCGACGATCCACTTCTGGCAATAGAGGAACACCGCGGTGATCGGCAGCCCGGAGAGCACCGCCGCCGCGGCGAAGTCGCCCCACAGGTAGTTCTGCTCGTAGAGGTACTGCTGGGCGCCCACCGCCAGGGTCAGCTTGTCCAGGTCCATCAGCAGCACCGAGGCCATCGGGTACTCGGTGATGCTGGTGATGAAGGCGAGGATGAACACCACGGCGAGGATCGGCACGCTCATCGGCAGCAGGATGTGCAGGAACGCCTGCCAGGTGGTGGCACCGTCGACGATGGCGGCCTCTTCCAGCGAGGCGTCGATGCTCTCGAAGTAGCCCTTGATGGTCCAGATGTGCAGCGCCATGCCGCCGAGGGAAGCGACGATCACCGCCCCGTGGCTGTTGACGCCGAGCCAGCTGACGTATTGGCCGAGCTGGTCGAACAGTGCATAGATGGCCACCAGCGACAGCACCGGCGGGAACATCTGGAAGATCAGCATGCCCTTGAGGATCGGCCCCTTGCCGAGGAAGCGCATGCGCGCGAAGGCGTAGGCGCTGGTGGTCGACAGCATCAGGATCAACAGCGAGCTGATCACAGCGATCTTCATCGAGTTCCACAGCCAGGTGAGCACCGGGAACGGCGGCTGCACCACGCTGCCATCGGCCTGGGTATAGGGAATGCCCAGGGCCAGCGACCAATGCTCCAGGGTCGGGTTGTCCGGTAGCAAGCTGCCGGTGGCGAAGTTGCCCTCGCGAAAGGAGATCGACACCACCATCAGCAGCGGGAAGACGATCAGCGCGATGAAGCCGAGCAGCCCCAGGTGGGTGAGCCAGACGCGATACTTGACGGATTTGCGTTGCACCATAGCCATCTTGGTATCTCCTCAGACCTTGACCTTCGACAGCTTCAGGTTCAGCCAGGCCATGGCACCCACCAGCAGGAAAATCAGCGTGGCGATGGCGGCGGCAAGGGCGAAGTTCTGCCCGGAGTCCTGGAAGGCGATGCGGTAGGTGTAGCTGACCAGCAGGTCGGTGGTACCCGCCGGCGTGGTCGCGCCGATGATGTCCGGAGCACCGCTGGTAAGCAGGGTGATCAACACGAAGTTGTTGAAGTTAAAGGCGAAGCTGGCGATCAACAGCGGCGCCAGCGGCTTGATCAGCAGCGGCAGGGTGATCTTCAGCAGGTTGTCCAGCGGCGTCGCGCCATCCATCGCCGAGGCCTCGTAGAGGTCCCTAGGGATGGCCTGCAGCAGGCCCATGCACAACAGCAGCATGTACGGGTAACCGAGCCAGGTATTGACGATCAGCAGCATGCCGCGGGCCAGGGTCGGATCGCTGAACCAGTCCGGCCGCACGCCGAACAGGCCGCCTAACAGCAGGTTGATCTCGCCGAAGTTCTGGTTGAACAGGCCCTTGAACACCAGGATGGAAATGAACGCCGGCACCGCATAGGGCAGGATCAGCAGCATGCGGTACACCGCCTTGCCACGGATCAGCTCCCACTGCAGCAGGCTGGCCAATACCAGGCCGACGGCCAGGGTGAAGAGCACGGTGAGCCCGGCGAAGGCCACTGTCCAGACGAAGATCTGCAGGAACGGCTCGCGAATGCTCGGGTCGGTGAGCACCTTGGCGAAGTTGCTCCAGCCGGCGTAGACGGTGAAGCCAGGGGCCACCTTGTTGCCCTGCGGGTCGACGTAGAAACCGATTTCGTGATTGGCCACCAGCACCTCGCCGCTGCGGGTGTTTTGCAGGTTGCCATTGTCCAGCAGGCGGTACAGCGGCTTGACCGCCGCCACCTCGCGCAGCCCGTAGAGGCGCAGCAGCTCGCCCTCGCGGTCGCGCAGCGTCCACTGCTCCAGTTCGGCGCGGCGCTTGATCACCTCGCGCAACGGCAGCGCCTCGCTCAGCTCCACCGCTTCCCGTGGTTGCAGGGCCAGCGGTTCGCTGGCCGCCGGTTCGCCGGCAAGCGGCGCGGAGACGAAAGTGCCCTGTTCGCCCTTGTTCACCTTCAGGCGCAGGCCCTCGGCACTCTCATGCAGGCTGAACGGATAGCGCTCGCCGCTGACGTAGGTCTGCTGCAGGTGATAGCGCTGCACCTGCTCCAGGCTCAGCAGGTTGGTGCCGCTGTAGTTGGTGAAACCGATGCCCACCGTGTACAGCAGCGGAAAGATGACGAAGGTCAGCATGCCGGCCACGGCCGGGTAGATATAGCGGTGCGCGTAGGCCCTGCGGCTGATAAATACATAGCTCGCAAGGCCGGTCACCACCAGCCCGAGCAGGGCGAAGGCGATCTGCTTCTGCGCGTACAGCGCCAGCACCAGGTACAGCGCCAGGGCGTTGCACAGCCCCCAGACCGACCAGCGCACGAGGTTGCGCAACAAGGGGAACGACGGAGAGTTGAGCATGGTGGGGCTGGGCAGCTCGGCTGGCGCATTCACGGCGGACATCTTGGTTATAGCCTCAAGGCGCGCCGCCGGCGGCGAATGCTACCGGCGGCGGGGGTTCACTTGGCGATACGCTTGGCGGCGTCGTCGAGAGCGGCGTCGACCGTCTGGCGTCCGGAGGTGATGTTGGTCAGCGCGGGCCCCATGGCCGACCAGAAGGCGCCCATTTCCGGCACATTGGGCATCGGCCGGCCAAGCTGGGCGTTCTCGAAAGTAGCCTTGATATAGGGATCGCTGGCCAGTTCGGCCATATAGGCCTTGTTCGCCACCGCACCGAGCGGCACGTCGGCATTGACGGTCTTCAACCCATCGATCTGCAGCAGGTAGTTTTCCAGGAACTCCACCGCCAGCGCCTGGTTCGGGCTGGCGGCATTGAGGGTGGCAGCCATCACCCCGGTGAACGGTCGGCTGACCGCATCGCCCACCGCCGGAATCGGTGCCACGCCGAAGTCGATGCCGCTCTTCTGGATGTTCGACCAGGCCCAGGGGCCGCTGATCATCATCGCCGCCTCGCCCTTGTTGAAGGCCGCCTCGGTAACGCTGTAGTCGGCGCCCTTGGGCATCACGCCCTGGTCGATCAGCGCCTTGAGCACCGCGGCACCCTGCTTGGCGCCGGGCGTGTTCACGCCGGTCTGCTTGACGTCGTAACCCTTGTCGCCCTGGCCGAATACGTAGCCGCCGTTGGCCGCCAGCAGCGGCCAGGTGAAGTAGGTGTTGTTGTAGTCCCAGAGGATCGCGCGCTTGCCGTCTTTGGCCAGCTTGTCGTTGAGGGCGAAGACGTCGTCGAAGGTCGACGGCGGGGTCGGCACCAAGGCCTTGTTGTAGATCAGGCCGACGGCTTCCACAGCGATCGGATAGCCCCACAGCTTGCCGTCGTAGGTCACCGCCTCCCAGGCGAAGTCGGCGATGGCCTCCTTGCTCTTGGCGCTCGGGTCGATCGGCGAGATCAGCCCGCTCTGCGCCCACTCGCCAAAGCGGTCATGGGCCCAGATGAACACGTCCGGCCCGTTGCCGGTGGCAGCGGCCTGCTGGAACTTGTCGGTGGCGCTGTCCGGGTGGGCCACTTCCACCGGGATGCCGGTGTCGGCGGTGAACTTCCTGCCGACTTCGGCCAGGCCCTTATAGCCCTTGTCGCCGTTGATCCAGATGACCAGCTTGCCTTCTTCGATGGCGGCCAGGGCCGACAGCGGCTGGCTCAAGGCGGCCAGGCCCAGGGCGACTGCGCCCCACAGCTTCTTGTTCATTCGTCTTGTCCTCGTGGCTTCTTATTGTTGATCCACAGCGTGCCGCGTGCCGGTGCCGCAGCCCAGGCATGTTCATCCAGGCCACGCGGCCCCCGCATCCTCCTCGCCACAACGGGATGGGGCGTAGAACCGGGGCGTAGTCTGCCAGCCGGCTGGCCGGAAAAGCCAATCTGCGCCCCCTTCTCCGCCTGCCGCGCTGCGGGCGATCCCGCTTTAATGCAGCGACACCGAACTGGGAGACCTCCATGCGACCTCTTGATCGGCGCCTCGTTGCGCTCTGCCTCGCGCTGCTCGTCGGCAGCGCCACGGGCGAACCCCGTTTGCAGGCCTGGCTGGACGACCAGGCCGTGCCACTGCACTGGCAGAGCCTCGGCGACGAACGCTTCGCCGCCGAACTGATCCTGCCGCGCGGGCAACTGCTGCTGGGAAACGAACCAGGCGAGGCCAAGCCGCTGGCACTCTATCGCCGCCATGCCTGGCGGGACGACGACCGTTTCCGCCTGGAACTGGCCGAAGCCGGCCGCTATCGCCTGCTGGCAGACCTTGGCGACAAGCCGGGCCTGCGCCTGCTGCCGCAGCGGGACATCCACGCCGGCCCGCAGGCCGTCCGTTGCAAACCCTGGGATGGCGAGCCGCTGAACGTGGCAGTGGGCGATGTGTTCAGCGAAGGCCAGTTGTTGCGCGATGCCTACAGCGGCCAACAGGCGCGAGTGAAGAACGGTCGCATCCACCTGACCCCGGCGCCGGCCAGCGACGGCCTGTTGTTGCTGGAGGCGGCCGAGGCGACGGCTTCCCAGGAGCGGGATTGGCGCACCGCCAGCGTCTACTTCGTGCTCACCGACCGCTTCCACAATGGCGACCCGAACAACGACCGTGCCTACGGCCGCCAGCCGGATGGTGACCAGGAGATCGGCACTTTCCACGGCGGCGATCTCAAGGGCCTGACCGCCAAGCTCGACTACCTGGCCGGCCTGGGCATCAGCGCGCTGTGGATCAGCGCGCCCTACGAGCAGATCCACGGCTGGGTCGGCGGCGGCGACAAAGGCGACTTCCGCCACTACGCCTACCACGGCTACTACGCGCTGGACTTCACCCAACTGGACGCCAACCTGGGCAGCGAGGACGACCTGCGAGAGCTGATCCGCCAGGCCCACGCCCGCGGCATTCGCGTGCTGTTCGACGTAGTGCTCAACCACCCCGGTTACTCCACCCTGGCGGATATGCAGCAGTTCGGCTTCGGCGGGCTGCGCGACGGCATGGATGAGTACCTGCCGCAGCGCTGGAGCGAGTGGCAACCGGAGGATTACGAGAACCTGCACGCCTACCACAACCTGATCGACTACCAGCACCCCGGCTGGGCCGCCTGGTGGGGCAAGGACTGGGTGCGCGCCGGTATCGGCGATTACGACGTGCCACCCAGCGCGCTGATCGATCCGCTCAAGGGTTCGCTGGCGTTCCTGCCTGACTTCAAGACCGACAGCGACCAGCCGGTCGGATTGCCGGCGTTTCTCCAGCACAAGCAGCCGACCCATGCCGTACCACGGGACGGCTACCGGGTGCGCGACTATCTGGTGGAATGGCTGACCCGGTGGGTGCGCGAGTTCGGTGTCGACGGCTTTCGCGCCGATACCGTCAAGCATGTCGAGCCGAGCACCTGGGCGCAGCTGCGCCGTGACGCCGACCAGGCTCGGGCGCAGTGGTCGTCCGCCAACCCGGACGATCCCTTCAGCGGCAGCCCGTTCTGGATGGTCGGCGAAGTCTTCGGCCATGGTCCGCAGACCAGCCTTTACCAGGACAATGGCTTCGACGCGCTGATCAATTTCGACTTCCAGAGCGAGATCGCCGGAGCAGGCAGCGACTGCCTGGCTCGCGCCGAAGATGGCTATCGCCACTACGCCGAGCTGCTGGCCAAGCACGCGGGACACAACTTCATGAGCTACGCCTCGTCCCACGACACCTCGCTGTTCTTCGCCCAGCACGGCAACGACCTCGGTCGCCAGCGGGGCCTGGCCAACGCCCTGCTGCTCGCCCCCGGCGCGGTGCAGATCTACTACGGCGACGAAAGCGCCCGCCCACTCGGGCCCAGTGGTTCCGACCCGTTCCAGGGCACTCGCTCGGACATGAACTGGAGCGAGCACGACAAACCGCAGATCGCCGCGCTGATCGAGCACTGGCGCCGCCTCGGCCAGTTCCGCGCGCGCCATCCGGCCGTCGGCGCCGGCACCCATCGGCGCCTGTCCACCCAGCCCTACGCCTTCGCCCGCGTGCGTGGCGAGGACAAAATCATCGTGGTGCAGGGACGATGATTGAACTCACGCCTCGTCATAGCAGCGCAGGTGGGTATCCAGAGAGCGGCAACGCAGGAACCTCCCGCGCCGCCCAGCCTGGGTCCCGGCCTTCGCCGGGACGACGGTCCGAGTGGGGACACCTCCGTTTACCCGGTCATACTGGCGCGGGCCGGTATCCAGAGATACCGACAACGCAGGAACCTCCCGCACCGCCCAGCCTGGGTCCCGGCCTTCGCCGGGACGACGCTCCGAGTGGGGACACCTCCGTTTACCCCGTCATACCGGCGCAGACCGGTATCCAGCGGCAGGCCGCTCGGAAACCCAATGCTTCATTCGCCCGCCCCGTCATTCACGATCAGGAGCTTTCCATGACCCCGGAAGAACGACGCCACCTCATGCAACTGGCCATCGTCAGCAGCGGCGCCGAGATGCAGGTTGGCAAGATCGAAGACAGCCCGCTGCCGCTCCAGCAGTTGCTCGCCACCGCGCCAGGCCAGGCCCATGTGCGCCAGGTGATCGACAACGGCCTGACCGCCACGGTCTACCGCATCGCCGCCGAGGGCCGGCAGTGGACCCTCAAGCGCGCCCGCGAGCAATGCAAGGTACAGAACATCGACGGCAAGACCTCGTTCCTCAACGAAGTGCAGCGCCGCGCCGACCTGCAGAAACTCAAGGCTGACCCGCAGTGGTGCGAGGCCCTGGCGGGCATCGTCGATACCCGGTACGCCAGCTACCGCAACGGCGTGATCCTCTCGCCCTGGATCGCCGGTACCACAGTGCAGGAGTGGAACGAGCGGCAGCTACTGGAGCTGTTCGAACTGCTCGGCGCGCTGCTGGAAAACGGCCTGTTCGACTGGGACCTATGCACCGGCAACATCCTCGACGACGGCCATATCCGCCTGTTCGACTTCGGCTACATGTACCGCTTCAATCCGCTGCAAAGCTTCAACAGCAACGGCCGGCTGACCCCGCAACACCATGGCGCCGAGCGCTTCGAAACGCGCTGCTACTACGCCCACCTGTTGCACCTGGAAAAGCAGCAGGGCCAAGCCGCCGCCCTCGCCGCGCTGGAGCGGGAAAAGCGCATCGCATTGCAGATGTACCAGCGCCTGCGCCACGCTCTGGACAAGCGCGGCGCGAGCGCGGAGGTGCTGGACTGGCTGAACGGCATCATCGGCGAATGGCGCCAGGCCCTGCGCGGCGGACTGGAGGGCCTCTACCTGCGCGAAGCCTGGCGCTCGCACTGGAGCGATCTGGACGACGACCTGCGCGGACAGACCTGCACTCCCATGACCCTGGCGCGCATCGACTGGCTCAACACCAGCCTGAACGAACACAGCCAGAACCTCGGCCGGCTAGGCGTGCTCGAGCGGCACACCGCCGAACGCCTGCACGAAGAACTTCGCCAGGCCCGCGAGCAGGCGCAGTGCTGGCAGGTGTAAGACAAGCGCCGGGCCGGTAGGTTGGGTTGAGCTAGCGATGCACCGCTGCTGGGCTTCGCCGCTTAGATTCTCAACCCATCCAGGTGCACCCTGCCTCATCCCGCGGGTTGCGGTTGAACGCAGCGAAGCCCAACGCGGCGGAGTTTCGCCAGGTCATGCCCTACCCGAAAAAGCGCGCTCGGCTACTGATCCCAGGGCTTGCCGCGGGTCTGCTCGTCGAGCCGTACCTTCTGCTGCAAGGCGGCCTTGGCCAGCATGTGGGCGCTGACCGGCGCGGTGATGAACAGGAACAGGGTGATCAGCAGCTCGTGCAGGCTGACGCCTTCCCGGTAGCCGAAGTAGATCAGCGAGGCGATGACCATGCCGCCCACCCCGAGGGTGGTGGATTTGGTCGGGCCGTGCAGGCGCATGAAGAAGTCCGGCAGGCGGTACAGGCCGATGGCGCCGACCAGGGCGAACAGACTGCCGATCAATAGGAACAGCGCCACCAGGGTTTCGATGAACAGGTTCACAGGCAGGCCCTCATTCGATGATGTCGCCACGCAGCAGGTACTTGGCCACAGCCACGGTGCCGACGAAGCCCATCACCGCGATCAGCAGCGCCGCCTCGAAATACAGGTTAGAGCCCAGCCAGATACCGAACAGCACCAGCAAGGCGATGGCGTTGATATACAGGGTATCCAGGGCGAGGATTCGGTCCGGCAGGTCCGGGCCCTTGATCAGGCGGGCCAGGGTCAGCGCGAAGGCCAGGCTCATGATCGCCAGGCACAGGGGGATCACGTAGGCGAGCATGCGAACACCTCCAGCAGCGGCGCTTCGTAACGGGTCTTGATGCTGTGGATCAGCTCGGCCTCGTCGGCCACGTCGAGGGCGTGCACCAGCAGGCTGCGGCGATCGTCGCTGAGGTCGGCGGACACCGTGCCTGGCGTCAGCGAGACGACGCTGGCGAGCATGGTCAGCGCCAACTCGTCCTGCAGCACCAGGGGAATCTCGACGAAGGCCGGGCGCAGCTTGCCGACCGGGCCGAGGATCAGCTTGGCGACCTGCAGGTTGGCCACGAGGATATCCAGCAGCACGCGCAGGAAGAACAGGCACAGCTTGCCCGGATACAGCACCCGTGGCGGATGGATCCAGAACACCTGGGTCAGCAGCGGAATCAACCAGCCAAGCACCGCGCCCAACAGCCAGTGGCCGAGGCTCAGGCTGTTGACCAGCAACAGCCAGACCAGCAGCAGGCACAGGCTGAGCAGCGGGTGGGGCAACCAGCGGCGAGCCCTCATAAACCACCTCCGCTGTGCTCGATGAGCTGCCAATACAGATCGAGGGAGTTGAGCTGCGCGACGGTCGCATCCAGGTACACCAGCATCGGCTGAGCCAGCGCCACCAGCAGGGGACCAAGCAGCAGCAGGCCGGCACAAGCGCTCATGCGCACCGCGTCGCGCTCGGCACTGCCGAGCACGCTGATACCGGTGCGCCAGAACAGCGTGCTGCCGGCCCGGCTCAAGGCCACCAGCGTCGCCAGGCCGCCGAGCAGCACCACCGGCCAGAGGAACAGCGCCTGGCTGCCCTCCGCCGCGCGCAGCAGCAGCAATTTACCGAAGAAGCCGGAAAGCGGCGGCAACCCGGTCACCGCGATGGCGCCTATGAAGAACAGCCCGCCCAGCAGGTGCGGCTGCAGCAACGCCGGGCCCTGCACCAGCTCGCCGCCCTTGACCCCGCGCTGGCGGGTAATCATGTCGGCGAGCAGGAACATCGCCCCCATCGCCCAGGTGCTGTGCGGCAGGTAGAAGAGCACGGCGGTCAGCGCCTCGGCCGACCCCATGGCGATCCCGGCGAGCAGGGTGCCCATCGACAGCACTGCCAGGTAGGCCAGCAAGCCCTGCAGGCGGGTCGCCGCCAGGGCGCCGATCGCGCCCAGCGCCAGGGTCAGCAGGGCCAGCGGCCACAGCCACTCCTCCGCCAGGCCGGCCAGGTCGCCGGCGCGCTCGCCGAAGATCAGCACATAGACCCGCAGAATCGAGTAGGCACCGACCTTGGTCATGATCGCGAACAGCGCCGCCACCGGTGCGCTGGCGGCGGCATACGCCTTGGGCAGCCAGAAATACAACGGCAGGATCGCCGCCTTGAGGCCGAATACCACCAGCAGCAGCAAGCCGGCCGCGCCCAGCAACGGCGCCTGGTTGCCGTCCGCGGCGGCGACCCGGATCGACAGGTCGGCCATGTTCAGGGTGCCGGTAATGCCATACAGCACACCGACGGCGATCAGGAAGAACGCCGAGCCCACCAGGTTGAGCACCACGTAGTGCAGGCCGGCGCGCACCCGCTCCGGCCCGCCGCCGTGCAGCAGCAGCGAGTAGGAGGCGATCAGCAGGATTTCGAAGAAGACGAACAGGTTGAACAGGTCGCCGGTGAGAAAAGCACCGTTGATGCCCACCAGCTGGAACTGAAACAGCGCATGGAAATTGCGCCCGCGCTGGTCGTCGCCGCGCACCGCGTAGATCAGCGAGAACAGCGCCAGCAGCGAGGTGACCAGCAGCATCAGGGCGCTCAGCCGGTCGAGCAGCAGCACGATGCCGAACGGCGCGCGCCAGTCGCCCAGGGCGTAGGTGCGGATCGGTCCGGCATCCGCCTGCACCATCAGCCAGCCGCTGATCGGCACCAGGGCCAGGGTGACCAGCAGGGACAACGCGCGCTTGGCCGGCAGGCCCCAGCGCGCGCCCAGCAGCATCAGGCAGCCGGCGAACATCGGCAGCAGGATCGGCAGGATCAAGCCGTGGTTCATCGCGACTCCCCGCCGTCGACGTGATCGGACTTCAGCTCGCCCAGGCTGCGCAGCGCCAGCACCACCAGGAAGGCGGTCATCGCAAAACCGATGACGATGGCGGTCAGCACCAGCGCCTGGGGCAGCGGATCGCCGTACAGTTCGCTCTTGCCGATCACCGCGGCGGCGTTGGTCTGCAGGCGGCCCATGGCGAACAGGAACAGGTTCACCGCATAGGAAATCAGGGTCAGCCCCATCACCACCGGGAAGGTGCGCCCGCGTAGCAACAGGTAGACGCCGCTGGCGGTGAGCACGCCGAGGGCGGCCGCGTATATCGCTTCCATCAGAGTACCTCTTGTCCTTCCTTCTCCTGGGTCAGCTTGCCCAGGTTGGCGAGAATCAGCAGGGTCGCCCCGACCACGGTCAGGTACACGCCCAGATCGAACAGCATGGCCGTGGCCAACTCGAAATCGCCCACCAGCGGCCAATGGAAGTGGCCGAACGCGGAGGTCAGGAACGGGCGGCCGAAGACCCAGCTGCCGAGCCCGGTCAGGCCGGCCAGCAACACGCCGCCACCGGCCATGTAGTGGTAATTGAGCGGCAACCGCGACTGCGTCCACTGCACGCCACTGGCCACGTACTGCAGGATCAGCGCCACCGCGGTGACCAGCCCGGCGATGAAGCCGCCGCCCGGCAGATTGTGCCCGCGCAGGAAGATGAAGACCGAGATCAGCAGTGCCATCGGCAGCAATACGCGGGACAGGGTGGCGAGGATCAGCGGATGGCGGTCCCGCGCCCAGCTGCGCCCCTGCTCGTCCTCGCGCGGCTGGAACAGGCGCAGGCCGTCGAGCATGGCGTAGATGCCGATGCCGGCAATGGCCAGCACGCTGATCTCGCCCAGGGTATCGAAGCCACGGAAGTCCACCAGAATCACGTTGACCACGTTGGCGCCGCCACCGCCGGGCACGCTGTTCTCCAGGAAGAACGCGGAAATGCTGTCGTACGGCCGGGTCAGCACGGCGAATACCAGCAGCGCCACCATCAGCCCGCTGGCCAGGGCCAGGATGAAATCGCGCAGGCCACGCATGCTGCTCGACTCGCCCGGCGTGCGCGAGGGCAGGAAGAACAGCGCCAGCATCAGCAGCACGATGGTCACCACCTCGACCGACAGCTGGGTCAGCGCCAGGTCCGGCGCGGAATAACGGGCGAACACCAGCGCCACCAGCAGGCCGACAACGCTGAGCATCACCAGCGCCACCAGGCGCTGGCGGTGCAGGGCCACCGTGAGCACCGCCGACAGCGCCAGCATGACCAGGCCGAGCGCGGTCACCCCGTCGACCGGCGTCAGCGCCAAGGGACCGCGCAGCAGCGGCAAGTCCGCCAGGCCGAGGGTCACCACCACCAGTGCGGCGCCCAGCAGCAGCGCCACATAGCGTTGCAGGGAACCGTTCTCCAGGCCATGGGTGACGCGCGCACACAGCGCCACCACCAGTTGCACGGCGCGCTCGAACACCAGTTTGGCATCGACTTCCGGCAAGCCGGAATACCAGCGGAACAGCGGCTGGCGGCAGGCATACACCAACACGCCGCCGATCAGCGCGACCACGCTCATGGCCAGCGGCATGTTCAGGCCATGCCAGATCTCCAGGCTGTATTCCGGCAACTCCCCGCCCAGGCTCGCCGAAGCCGCCGTGGCCAGCAGCGGCGCCACCGTGTAGCCCGGCAGCATGCCCACCAGCAGGCAGAGGAACACCAGAATTTCCACCGGCACCTTCATGTAGCGCGGCGGCTCGTGGGGCGGATGCTTGGGCAGGTTGATCGGCTCGCCGTTGAAGAACACGTCATGGATGAAGCGCAGCGAATAGGCCACCGAGAACACCCCGGCCAGGGTCGCGGTCGCCGGGATCACCCAGTTGAAGGCGCCCAGCAATTGCTGGTTGAGAGTCTCGCTGAAGAACATTTCCTTGCTGAGAAAGCCATTGAGCAGCGGCACCCCGGCCATCGCCAGGGACGCCACCATCGCCAGCACCGCAGTATGCGGCATGTACTTCCACAACCCGTTGATGCGCCGCATGTCGCGGCTGCCGGTCTCGTGATCGATGATGCCGGCGGCCATGAACAGCGAGGCCTTGAAGATCGCGTGGTTGATGATATGGAACACCGCCGCCACCGCCGCCACCCGCGTGCCCAGGCCGAACAGCAGGGTAATCAGGCCCAGGTGGCTGATGGTCGAATAGGCCAGCAGGCCCTTCAGGTCGTGCTGGAACAGCGCCATGCAGGCGCCGACCAGCAGCGTCGCCAGTCCCGCCATGCTGACCAGGTAGAACCACCACTCCGATTCGGCCAGTGCAGGATAGAGCCGCGCCAGTAGGAACACCCCGGCCTTGACCATGGTCGCCGAGTGCAGGTAGGCGGACACCGGGGTCGGCGCCGCCATGGCATGGGGCAGCCAGAAATGGAAGGGAAACTGCGCCGACTTGGTGAACGCGCCGAGCAGCACCAGCACCAGTGCCACCGGATACAGGTCATGGGCACGGATCGCGTAGCCGCTGGCCAGCACCCGCGACAGCTCGAAGCTGCCGGCGATGTGGCCGAGCAGCAGCACTCCGGCGAGCAGGGCCAGGCCGCCACCGCCGGTCACCGCCAACGCCATGCGCGCGCCCTTGCGCGCATCCGAGCGCTCGCCCCAGAAGCCGATCAGCAGGAACGACGACAGGCTGGTCAGCTCCCAGAACATCAGCATCAACAGCAGGTTTTCCGACAGCACCACGCCGAGCATGGCGCCCATGAACAACAGCAGGAAGGCGAAGAAACGCCCCATCGGCTCCTTCTTCGCCAGGTAATAGCGTGCGTAGAGCACGATCAGCAGGCCAATGCCGAGGATCAGCAAGGCGAAGAGAAAGCCCAGCCCGTCCAGGCGCAGGCTGAGGTTGAGGCCGAGCTGCGGCAGCCACTCGTAGCGAACGGTCAGCACCTGCCCGGCAAACACCTCCGGCTGGTGCCAGAACAGCAGCGCCAGCCCCGCAACCGGCGCCACCGCCGCGGCCAGGGCGCAGGCGGAACGGCCGAACCGCTGGGCGAGCAGCGGCAGGCAGACGCAGAGAAACGGCAAGGCGACGATAAGCGCAAGCGCCATGAACAACCCCTTATGCAAGCCCGGCAAGCCCCGAACAGCGCCTTGCCAGGCCAGTGGCGCCCCGCCGTGCGAACGGGACGCGGCTCCTTGGTAACCTCTGCTGCGCAACGGCCGGGGGATTCGCACAGCGCGCGCTGCCCGCGCGCCTCACCTAAGCCTTTGTCGCCACAGGATAATTGGAGGCCGATTATCCATAACGGGCAAACCGGCGTCATGGCCGGAAGTATTTCCAAAAGCGTGCGAAAGCTACGGACGGCCACGGCGAACGCGGCTCGGGTAAGACAATGCCGGCCGCTCGGTGTCCCCGGCACTCGCTGAAAAATATAGCCGAAGCGGCGTGCCCGCCCCGGCTGCAGGCTCAATGGGCGACGCGGCTGACCCCATTGACGGTGAGGATGCGCACGCGCTCGCCGACACGGAAGATCTCGTTCGGTTGCACTTCCTGCACATAGGCGCGCAGGGTGCCGTCATCTTCACGCACGGTGATCTCGACGCCCTGGGTGCGGGTGAGTCCCTCCTCTGCGGCAGCGCCCAGCAGGCCGCCGGCGACCGCACCGATCACCGCCGCCACGGCACTGCCACGCCCGCCGCCGACGCCACTGCCGGCCACGCCGCCGACTACTGCGCCGGCACCGGCGCCGATAGGTGTCTTGGTACCTTCGATGCGCACCGGGCGCAGCGAATCGATGGTGCCCATGCGCACGGTTTGCACTCGGCGGGCCTCGTCACGGGAATAGGTATCGCCGGTCAGGCTGGAGGCGCACCCCCCGATCGCCAGCACGGCCATCAGTGCCGTCGTCAGCATTGCGGACTTACGCATAGCAATTCCTCCACTCACGAAATGACGTCCCTTTATACCCCGCACCAGGCCACTGTCACGTGGGCATCCGCTTGGCTAGGGCACCTCTAAAAACTACCTGCGTTGTCATCGCTGCGTTAAAAACAGGCTCAAAATGCTCATTTACAGCGCGTAAACTCCGCTTTTTCGCCTGTTTTTGCCTTGCGCTGACTGCCTCGCCTACGTTTTTAGAGGTGCCCGCTAGGGGGCCAAACGTTCTCGAATCCAGACGCCGTTCACCAAACGATAGTTCAAGCGGTCGTGCAAGCGACTCGGGCGCCCTTGCCAGAACTCGATGCGCTCCGGCAGCAGGCGATAGCCGCCCCAGTGCGCGGGGCAATGCGGGGCCTGGTTGAGAAAACGCTGTTCGGTTTCCGCCAGCAACCGCTCCAGCTCGGCACGCCCCGAGATCACCCTGCTCTGCGGCGAGGCCCAGGCGCCCAGGCGGCTGCCCAGCGGGCGCACCTGGAAGTAGGCATCGGACTCCTCGGGGGACACCCGCTCGACCTTGCCTTCGATGCGCACCTGGCGCTCCAGGCTCGGCCAGAAAAAGGTCATGGCAGCAAACGGACGGGCCTTGAGCTGGTCGCCCTTGGCACTGTCGTAGTTGCTGAAGAAGGTAAATCCGCGGGTATCGAGCCCCTTGAGCAGCAGCACCCGGCAATGCGGACGGCCATCGGCATCGACCGTGGCCAGGGTCATGGTGTTCGGTTCGACCGGCAACTGCTCGGTCTTGACCGCGTCGGCGAACCACTGCTGGAACAGCGCCAGTGGCTCGTCCGGCGCCTGGGACTCGTCGAGGCCATCACGGGTGTAGTCGCGGCGCATATCCGCCAGGGTCTGGGTCATGGTGCATCTCCTGCAAGTCGATGCCCCTTAGCTTACCCAGTCATCCCCTGGCGTGCTTGACCTGCGACAAGGGAAGCGCGACCGCTCAGGAGCCCTTGCTGTCCTCGGCCAGCATGATGGCCCGCGGCATGATCAGCACCTCGACCCGCTGGTTGCGGGCGCGGGCTTCCTGGCTGTCATTGGTCACCCGCGGCTGCGCCGAGCCGATGCCCTTGAGCTGCAGGCGGTCGCGCCCGAGGCCGGACAAGCGGAAGATCGCCGCCACCGAGCGCGCCCGCTCAAGGCTCAGTTGCAAGTTGCGCTGGGCGTCGCCGCTGTCATCGGTGTGCCCGAGGATCATCACGCTGCTCTGCGGGTCCGCCTTGGCCAGTTGCGCGACCCGCGAGAACGGCATCAGCGTGACCGGCAACAGCATCGTCTCGCGGTCCGGATTGAACGAGCTGCTGGCCGGCGCGATCAGCGCCAGGCCGTCCTTGCGCCGCTCCACCTCGAACGCGCTGCCCGCCACCGCTTCGCGCAGCGCCCGCTCGTGCTCGTCGAACCAGGCCTGGTTCAGCTGCGCCGCCTCGGCAGCCACCGGCTTCGCGGCGGCCTGCGGCGGCTCGGCTTCGCGCGTGCCGCAGCCGGAAATGGTCATGCAGACGACCAGGGTGACGATCTTGAACTTGAGCAGCTTCATGAATGGGGCTCCGTGGCAGACAGATTGGAACAGGAACAGGCCGCGCCCCCAGTACTGGCGGCCTGATCTCATGTACAAGCTTAAATTCTGGACACAACCCATTAATTCGCAAAGTTTTCTTTTGCAGAACTGATGAGTGGTCGGGTCTGGCTTGGCAGCCGTCCCGCTCGGGCCGGCAAACATACCCGATGCGCATTTCGCCGTCTGCGGGAACTTATTCACGTTTGCGCAGACTGACTGCTATCCCCAAGTCCCTGGACGTTGCCGGATCACGCGCATCAGGGCCACGGTGGCCGAACAAGAACCAGAAATCGGCTGCCGACGAAACGCTCACAAGGCATTGGTTGCAGGCGGAGAGACCCTCCGCTTTCGCTCAGGAAGGCCCCAATGAGGAACGTTGGACTCCCTAGGCCGCACGCGGAATCCCCCCGTCGGCCACGCTACCCGGCGGTCTGTCGCCAGACAGCGAACGACGCCTGCACCAAGCCTGCCGCACGCAGGCGCCGGACATTCACCTGCACAACTCCCAGTACTCGCCGTGCGCAACGCGCCCCTGGCGCCGCCGGCTCGCTGTCGCCGCGCCGGGCGAGGCGTGCCAGCCCCCGCTCGAGCGAGTGTCCTGCCACCTGGCTTATGGATGTAGTCGTTGTCGTCAACAACCCAAGAGGTGATCTATGGAAGAACTTGCGTGCGCCCAAACCCTCGACTTCTCCCTCAGCCCCGAGGAAATCGAGCAATTCCACCGCGACGGGTACATCGGCCCGTTCGATCTCTACGACCAGGACGAGATGGAGCGCCATCTGCAGGCCCTGCGTCCCAAGCTGATCAATACCAAGCATGCGGTCTACCGGCAGGATAAGGCGCTCTCGGGTGTCACCAACCTGTCCAACTACGACCGCCACCTGGATGTCGACTTCCTCGCCCGCCACATCACCAGCCCGGAGATCGTCGACCGGGTGGCCAGCATCCTCGGCCCGGACGTGCTCTGCTGGCGCAGCGAGTTCTTCCCCAAGTACCCCGGCGACGAGGGCACCGACTGGCACCAGGCGGATAACTTTTCCAACGTAGCCGGCTCCAAGCATCCGCAGATCGTCTGGCCGGAGGATGCGCAGTTCGGCGGCACCATCACCGTCTGGGCCGCGTTCACCGATGCCACCGTCGAGAACGGCTGCCTGCAGTTCATTCCTGGTTCGCACAAGACGATGAACTACGACGAAACCAAGACCATGGAATACAACGCCGAGGCCATCAACCGGATGGAAAAGGGCGGCGTGCGGCGCGGCTTCTTCGGCTATGACTACCGGCAATTGCAGAAGGACCCGAACTGGAGCCCCGACGAGTCCCAGGCCAAGTCCATGGTCATGCGCCAGGGCCAGTTCATCATCTTCTGGTCGACGCTGATGCACGCCTCCCACCCCCACAGCGGCCTGACCGACAAGATGCGCCTGGGCTTCGCCGCCCGCTACCTGCCCACCTCCGTCAAGGTCTACCCGTACTCCAACACCCTGCAGGAGTTCGGCGGCGAAGCCAGCCTGGACAAATTCGGCTGCGTGCTGGTGTCCGGCAGGGACGACTATCACCACAACCGTTTTGCCGAGCACACCGCCAGCGGCATGCGCTTTCCCGTGCGCTGATCGACAGAGGAGCCCGACCATGAGCGATAAAGCGAAACTCGAGCACTGGCTGATCGAGGCCTGCCGCGAACTGGGGCTGCCGGTGAAGGACGCCGACTGCGATTTCTTCGCCGCTGGCGGTACCTCGCTGACGGCGATCAAGCTGCTGGCCAAGGTCGAAGATCGCTTCGGCGAGGACGCCCTGCCACCCGACGACCTCTTCGCCCATAGCACCCTGTGCGAGATCGCCTCGAGCATCCAGCGCAACAGCCAGCGGCAAGACGCCCTCGACGAAGCCTGAGGCAGGCCCGTGCACCCTCACGACGACCGCTGGCTGCTGCCGCTCACACCCTGCCCTGCGCGCCCGGCGCTCAGGCTGTTCTGCTTCCCCTATGCGGGCGGCAGCGCCGACCTTTTCCGCGTCTGGCAGGGCGGGATGGGCGCAGAGATCCAGCTGATCGCCGTGAGGTTGCCCGGACGGGGCAACCGCATCAAAGAAGCGCCCTACGGCGAGTGGGAACCGCTGTTGCGGGATACCTTCGACGCGTTGTCGCCGTACCTGGCCGAGCCCCACGCCTTCTATGGCCACAGCTTCGGCGGTCGCCTGGCCTACGAGCTGACCCATCTGGCCGAAGCGGCCTTTCCAGGACGAACGCGGCACCTGTTCGTCTCCGCCTGCCGCAGCCCGGATCACCCACAGACACGCCCTTATCTACATGAACTGCCGGAGCCGGATTTCCGCGCCGCACTGCACACCATGGGCGGCACCCCTGCCGAGGTACTGCAGAGCGAAGCCCTGATGCGCCTGGTGCTGCCGGCGCTGCGCAACGACATGCGGCTCTCCGAATTGTGGAGCGACCGTCATGGTCGAGGCGTTGCCGCCCCCCTGACCGCGCTATGCGGGCGCGACGATGCCCTCGATGACTACAACAGCATGCGCGGCTGGCAGCGCTTCGCCCGCAACCGCTTCGAGCTGTTGGAAATCCCGGGTGGGCACTTCTTCCTGGAAACCCACCGCCACGACCTGCTGGAAGTCATCGCCACACGCCTGGGAGGTGGCAATGGATAGACAACTGAACTTCACCGAGGCCGCGTTGGCCATGCATCGCCAGCTCAACCGTACTGCCGCACCCTACCCCGAAGGCAGCGTGCCGATGCTGTTCGAGCAGAAGGCCGAACGCTACCCCAATGCGCCGGCGCTGATCCATGGCGAGCGCACCCTCACCTACCGCGAGCTCAACCGCCTGGCCAACGGCCTGGCGACCACGTTGTTGCAACGAGGCGTGAGACCCGGCCACACGGTTGGCGTCTGCCTGCCCCGCTCGCCCGAACTGATCATCGCCCTGCTGGCGGTCGTGAAATGCGGCGCCGCCTACCTGCCCTTCGAGGCCGCCTGGCCCGAGGAGCGTTTGAACGGCCTGTTCGAGGACAGCGACTGCCGCTGGCTGATCAGCGACGACGCCGCAGCCCTGGGCCAACGATTCAGCCGCTGCACCGCCGTGCAACTGAGCCCCACCGAGCTGCCGCAGCCGGCGCCGAATCCGGGAATCACCGTGACCCCGCAGGCCATCGCCTACATCAATTTCACCTCAGGCTCCACCGGCCGACCCAAGGGCGTGCCGATCCAGCATCGCAGCATCGTCCGCCTGGTCTTCGGCAGTTGCTACGCACCGCTCAACCAGGGCACCCGCCTGCTGCAACTGGCGCCGGTGAGCTTCGATGCGGCGACCTTCGAAATCTGGGGCGCGCTGCTGCACGGTGGCGTCTGCGTGCTCTACCCGGCGACCTTCGTCCGCCTGTCGCAACTCAAGCAGGTGCTCGACAGCCAGGCCATCAGCGTGCTGTTCCTCACCACCGCGCTGTTCAACAGCGTGATCGATGAAGCGCCGCAGACCCTGGACAACGTCGGCACGATTCTCACCGGCGGCGAGGCCCACTCGCTCAAGCACATCGCCCGCGCCCTCGAGCGCTACGGCCCGGAACGCCTGGTCAGCGTCTATGGGCCGACCGAAAGCACCACCTTCGCCACCCACTACCCCATCCGCCAGCTGCGACCCGGCGAAACCGCCCTGCCCATCGGCCGACCGATCCAAAACACCCGCGTCTACCTGCTCGCCGGCGATACCCTCTGCGGCCCCGGCGAGAGCGGCGAAATCTGCCTCGCGGGTCCCGGCCTCTCGCCGGGCTACCTGGGCCTGCCGGAGCTGAACAGAGAGCGCTTCATCGACTGCGAAATCGCCGGCCTGCGCGAACGCCTCTACCGGACCGGCGACCTCGGCCACGTTCGTCCCGACGGCAACCTGGTGTTCGAGGGCCGGCAGGACGACCAGGTGAAGATCAGCGGCTACCGCATCGAACTGGGCGAGATCGTCCATCACCTGCAGCAGCATCCGGCCGTGCGCCAGGCCTATGTCGCCGTCGAACTCAGCCCCGCCGGGGAAAAATCCCTGGCGGCCTTCATCGTGCCCGCGAACGACTACAACCCCGCCGCCCTGCGGCGCCACCTGCAAGGTAGCCTGCCGGGCTACATGATCCCGGCGCGCCTCCAGGCGTGCGACGCCCTGCCCCTTTCGGCGACCGGCAAAGTAGACCGCCGCGCGCTTCTTTCACTACCCCGCCACCAGGAGTCACTCGTTCATGAGCATTAGCAAACGCGCCCAGCAGTTCCAGGACATTCTCCACCAACGCGGCCTGGACCTGACCGTGATGGAGCTGCCCGACTCCACCCGCACCGCGGACGACGCCGCACAGGCGCTCGGCTGCCAGAAGGCGCAGATCGTCAAATCCCTGGTGTTCCGCAACGCTGCCACCAACGAACCCGTGCTGGTACTCGCCAGCGGCCCCAACCGGGTCAACGAAAAGGCCATCGCCGAATTCGTCGGCGGTCAGATCAGCAAGGCCGACGCCGACTTCGTCAGGGAGGTGACCGGGTTCGCCATTGGCGGCGTACCGCCCCTCGGCCACAAGCAGCCGCTGACCGTGCTGGTCGACGAAGACCTGCTCACCTTCCCGGAAATCTGGGCAGCGGCCGGAACCCCCAATGCGGTATTCAAGATTCCCGGCACGCTCACCGACATCCTGCCCGAGCACCGCGTCGTGTCCGTCAAATAGCCGCTGGAGAATGCCGATGCCGGCCGCCTTTCTCACCGAACAGCACCAGGCGATGCGCGAACGGGTGCGCGGCCTGTTGCGGCAGCTCGTGCTGCCCCACGCCGACCAGTGGGAAGCCCAGGGCCACATACCGCGCGACGGCTGGCGAGCGCTGGCGCAACACGGTCTGCTGGGCTTCGCCCACCGCGGCGAGGGCTTCCTCCATAGCGCCATCCTGCTCGACGAACTGGGCCGCACCGGTTACGCCGGCATTCGCGCCGCCGTCGGCGTGCATGCCTACATGGCGCTCTCCTACCTGGAACTGTTCGGCACGCCGGAACACCGCGAACGCTACCTGGCCGACGCTCGCGCCGGCCGACGCATCGCCGCACTCGCCATCAGCGAAGCCCAGGCCGGCTCCGACCTGCGCCACCTGGCCACCCGCGCCGAACCGGTCGACGGCGGCTACCGCGTCAGCGGCCGGAAATGCCACGTGGCCAACGGCTCCCAAGCGGACTTCTTCATCACCCTGGTGAAGACCCGCGACGAAGCGCCCGGCAAAGGCCTGACCGGTGCCAGCCTGCTGATCATCGACGCCGACACCCCCGGCGTGCGCCGCACACCGGTGCCCATGCTCGGCTGGCACAGCGCCGATGTCTGCCATATCGACCTGGAGGAAGCCTGGGTGCCCGCCGACCACCTGATCGGTCGACGCGACAAGGCGCTGCTCTACCTCATGCAAGGGCTGGATTTCGAACGGCTGGTCGCCGGCCTGCTCGCCCTCGGCGGCGCCCGGCACTGCCTGGACGTGGCCAACCGCTTCGTCCGCGAACACCAGGTCAAGGACGCCCCGCTCAGCGCCAACCAGGCCGTACGCCACCGCCTCGCCGATCTGTCCGGCGAACTGGAACTGATCCACCACTACGCCTACCACGCCGCCTGGCGCCACAGCCGCAACCACCTCGACACCCGCACCGCCTCGGTGCTCAAACTAAAGGCCACCGAACTCGCCCAGGCCGCCGCACAAGCCTGCCTGCAATACCACGGCGCCCGCGGCTACCAACGCGACGCCATCCCCGCCCGCCTCTACCGCGACGCCATGGCCGGCACCCTCGCCGCCGGAGCCAGCGAGCTGATGCGCGAACTGATCTTCGAAACCGACTTGCCCGGTGAAGGGGATCGATAGGAGAACGGGTGTATCACAGGCATGCCCAACGCTGCGCAATGAGTGCAGCGGGTGACCATCGCATCGATCCAACTGACGGAACGATATGGGTGAAAGCGACCATCGCCCCACATCTCCGTCACTCCAACGAAAGCGGAAGTCCAAATACCGTGCTGCCTCCCCTTGAAATCACTCCCACCAACATTAACCACCAGTTGCCGGTTCGACTCCCATCCATCCCCGCTGACGCGGGGAACACTCCGCCGGGAATTCCGGGGCTATGCCGTAGTCAGGCTCATCCCCGCTGGCGCGGGGAACACTCGCGGCTGGAGGTGTATTCGATCGGCGAGAGCAGTTCATCCCCGCTCGCGCGGGGAACACACTTGAGCTAACCGCTTATATATAAGCCACAAAATAGCCCTTGAAATTTCTACCAGCCCTTTCCGACCATCTGCGCCCATCTCAACGGGCTTTTCGCTTTGCTTTCCGCTCCGCTCTTCCATACTGACTTCAAGGCGCGCGATTCTCGTTGATGCGGGGCCGGCTTCGCGTCAACCTTCCGGTCATTCGCAAGCGCTCCGGTGGGCATATTCGTGTTGCCACGTCTGTTACCGGGCATCAGGACGTAGAAAGATGATCAGCCGACGTATGGCCTCCCTTCGATTTGCAGCAGGATTGCTGCTACTGGCAACGCTGCATGCCAGCGCGGCCGATGCCTATGACCGCCCGCTGCGCATCGCCTACAACGATGCCTGGAGCCCCTACAGCTACAAGGGCGCCGACCACAAGGCCCACGGCATACTGGTGGAGGTGCTGGAGGAAGCGCTGGTCAAGCGCATGGGCTTGCGGGTCGAGCACCACAGCTATCCCTGGAACCGCGTGCAGCTGCATATCGAGCAAGGCGTGCAGGATGCCTTCATTACCGTGCCTACCGCCGAGCGGCTGATCTATTCGCAGTCTTCCGCGGAGGTCGCCTTCGTGGTGGAGATGCGGGCTTTCGTCAGCCCGACTTCCGCGCAGTACCCCTCGCTGCAGAAGGTGAAAACGGTGGCGCAGTTCACCCAGTTCAAGATCTGCGACATCTACGGCAACGGCTGGTCGAAGCGGCTCTACGATGCCAACCAGGTCTACGCCACCCTGTTCCGCACCAACGAAATCGCCATGGAGCAGGTCATCCACGGCCATTGCGACCTGACCATGGGGGCCGCCGAGGTGGGCCTGCAGATTGTCCGGGAGCGCCATTGGGAGGGGCGCCTGACGATGCTGCCCGAGGTGTTCGATGCGATGAACTTCACCCTGATGATCAACAAGAATTCGCCCTACATCGCGATCTTGCCGCGCTTCGACGAGGTGATCCGCGAGATGCGCAAGAACGGGGATATCGAGCGCATCGTCCAGGCCAGCCGGGTGCGCTAGCGAATCGGGTCGGTTTCTTCCGCCTCGTCCAGCAGTGGCATGCCGGCCGCCCGTTCGAGCAAATCGCCGGCCAGGCTCTTGCTGGCCCGCGCACCGAGCAGCTTGAGGTTCTCCACCCGCCCCACGAGATTGCCGCGCCCATCCACCAGTTTGTTGCGCGCGGCGGCGTAGGCCTTGTCGAGCTGTTGCAGGCGCGAGCCGACCTCGTCGAGGTCGTCGACGAAAGCCACGAACTTGTCGTACAGCGCACCGGCACGCTCGGCGATCTCCCGCGCGTTCTGGCTTTGCCGTTCCTGGCGCCAGAGGCTGTCGATCACCCGCAAGGTAGCCAGCAGGGTGGTCGGGCTGACGATGACGATGTGCTGCTCGTAGGCGTCCTGGAATAATCCTGGGTCGGCCTGCAGGGCAGCGGCGAAGGCCGCCTCGATGGGCACGAAGAGCAACACGAAATCCAGGCTTTGCAGCCCCTCCAGGCGCTGGTAGTCCTTCAACGAAAGACCCTTGAGGTGCGCGCGCAGGGACAGCACGTGCTGCTTGAGCGCCTGCTGGCGCTGCGCCTCGTCGTCGGCACCGACCACCTGCTGATAGGCGGTCAGGCTGACCTTGGCATCCACCACCACCTGGCGGTCGCCCGGCAGGCGGATCAGCACGTCCGGCTGGAAGCGCACGCCTTCGGCGTTCTTCAGGCTGACCTGGGTGTGATATTCGCGGCCCTTTTCCAGGCCGGCATGTTCCAGCACCCGCTCCAGCACCAGTTCGCCCCAGTTGCCCTGGGTCTTCTGGCCCTTGAGCGCGCGGCTCAGGCTGGTGGCCTCGTCGCCGAGGCGCTGGTTGAGTTGCTGCAGGCGCTCCAGCTCCTTGCCCAGGGAGAAACGCTCGCGCGCCTCCTGACGATAACTCTCCTCGACCCGTTTTTCGAAAGACTGGATGCGCTCTTTCAGTGGGTCGAGCAGTTGGCCGAGGCGCTGCTGGCTGGTTTCGGCGAAGCGCTGTTCGCGCTCGTCGAAAATCTTGCCGGCCAGTTCGGCAAATTGCGCCCGCAACTCGTCGCGGGCGCTTTGCAAATCGACCAGGCGCTGCTGATGGGCCTGCTGCTCGGCAAGCAGAGCCGCGCGCTCGGCACCAAGACTGCGCAGCTCGGCTTCCTTTTGCTCGCGCTCGGCCTGCCAGGCCCGTAGAGCATCGCGGGCGACCTGGCGTTCGCTGGCGAACAGCTCGGCCTCACGGCGCAGGGCCGCCAACTCGGCCTGTTGATTGGCTTTGGTCTGGTTGAGAAAGGCGATCTCGTCGCGGCTGGCATCGAGTTGGGCGGTCAGGCCATCCTGGGCCAGCAGTGCGCTGCTCAGCCGCTCGTCGAGCAGCAGGCGTTCGGCTTCGCCAGTCGCCAGCCGTCGCTGCTGTCGCCAGAGCAAGGCCGCCAGGGGCACGGCCGCGGCACACAGGCCGAGCAGCAGAGACAGGGGATCGAAGGGCATGGGCAGCGGCTCCACGACAAAGTCGTCGGGAGTATACCGGGCACGGCCGCTCAGCGCGGCAAGGGGCGTTGCTTCAGGCGTAGTTGCTCGTTGAGACCGCCGAGGGCTTGCTGGGCACGCTGGTCGCCGGCACGGGCGGCCTGGCGCAGCAATTCCTGGCCCATGCGCCGGTCGCGAAGATCGGCTGCCTCGCCGCAAAGCAACTGGCCAAGACGGCACTGCGCCAACACCACACCCTGCATGGCCGGCTGCTTCAACAGGTGTCCAGCGAGACGCTTGCAGCTGGAAGTCTGGCCCAGCGGAGAGGTGTCGAGCAGCCACAGGGCGACGCGTACGGGCAACGGGCGTTGTTGGGAAGCAGGCACAGGGCGGAACTTCATGGGGTGACGGATTCATTGGCCGGCGAGGCGCGCCACTTTACTCTTTTTTCGTCGGCCGTAAAGCCTTGTCGATTCGCGGTGCCGCAGGCTAGAGCGGCGGCGTCAGACAATCCACAGAACCTGTGGATAACTTGGTGGACAAGTCCTTGGTAACCCGCCCAAGCGCCGATGAACTGGGGGCTGCGGTCAAACTGACGATTTTTTCGCCAGATGAAAAAATCTATATTTTTCATTGACTTAAAAATTCTCTAGGGAAAATCAAATGGTTACGACGGGATATGACAGTAGCTTGACAAGCCGCCTCACAAATGTGCACAAGTCAATCCCGACAAGCCCGACGGCTGCATTTTTTTAGGGCATCGGAGATACGTTTTCCCGGCGATAGTCGCCAGCCGCGCGTCCCGTCCAACGGCGAAACGCCCGGCAGAACGAACTCTGCTCGGCGAAGCCCAGCAGGTAGGCGATCTCCAGCAGAGACAGCTGGCCCCGCGCCAGATAGCACTTGGCTAGTTCCAGGCGCAGATCGTCGAGCAAGCCCGGCAGACTCAGTTCCGCTTGCGCCAGGCGCCGCCGCAAGGCCCGAGGCGCCACCTCGAGCCGAGCGGCTACCGCGTCGAGGCCGATGTCCCCCTGCACCAAACCCGCGCAGAGCGCCGCACGCACTTCATTGGCCAGGTTGCCCGACAACCGACCGGCGGCCAGGCAAGCCTCGCCTTCGGCATCCATCAGCGCACGCAGATGGGGGTCGGCCTCGCGCAGCGGGGTTTGCAGTAGCTCACGGGGAAACCTCATCGCGTTGCGCGCACATCCGCCCTGCACCGGGCAGCCGAGGATCTGCTCATAGTCGGCTGCCATTCCTGCCAGTCGATGGCGGAATTCGACCCCGCTCGGCTCGGCGCGCCCTTCGCAAAGCCAGCGCCCCACCGCCAGCCAACCCGCGAGCGCCATCTCCACCGCCTGGCGCGGTACCCAGGGCAGGTGCCGCGGCTGCCAGGCGAGCACCGCCCAATCCCCCTCTTCGCTCAGGCTGATGTCACCGATGTCCCAGACCAGTGTCTCGAAGCGCTGCAGGCGCTGTACGGCTTCGCGCAGCGTGGCGCAGCTCATGGCCGCGTAGCCCAGCACGCGAAACGAGCGCGCTCGCGCCGACAGGCCCAGGCGCAGGGCGATCAAGGGGTCGCCGCTCTGTGCCTCGGCTTGCAACAGCAGGCGAAAGGCCTTGTAGAGCGGCACGCGATAGTCGGCAGAGGCCAACCGCTCGTCGCACAGGCCAGCCTGCTCCAGCAAGGCGCGGGTATCCAGCCCCAACCCGGTGGCGGCTGGCAGCAGGGACTCGACGTAGCTGCCGGCGATGGAAGCTGGCGAGCCGATCAATTCCAGCAGGCGCTCGCCGGCTGGGATGCAAGCAGAAGGGCGTTCGAGCATGCGGGCATTGCAACAGCCAGTCCCGGCCGTCACAAGCCGATCGCTCGATTGGTCATGAGGCTGGTCAGCGGAAGACCACGCCGCTTCGCAACTTTTTCTGCCGACTACACTCAACACTTCAATGTGACGTGGTCGACGTTTTAAACATCGAATCGCGAATAATGGCAATTGGCCCAAAACCCTTCTAATGCGGAATCCAGCATGGACGCCAAACAACAACTCGTACCCAGCGATATCGCGCTTCTCTCGCATATTCTGTCGCTCTCTACGCGTAACATGACGACCATCTCCACCCTGCTCGCGCAACTGACCGCCACGCTCTCCAAGAGCACGGACAGGGCGCTGCAGAACACGTCCCAAGGCATGCTCGACCAGATCACCGCCCTCGGCTCCGACCTGGAAATGCAGTGGGATCTCATCCAATCGCTGGAAACCTTCTGTCCGCTGCTCGCACGCACACCGCCCGTGCGCACCGCGCTGGTCACCGAGATCGTGCTGACCGACGTACCGAAAATGGTTGGCTGAACGCGACTTGATCTTGGCCCTTGGAGCCGCCACTCTGGCCGCTACCCAAGGGCTGTGAGGTACCCCAATGGCAGGCCGGCGCATCTGGCTGCGGGCCGGCATCTGGCTGGCATTGCTGTTGATCCTGACCCTGCTGGCGGCGGCCTGCGCAGGGTGGTACGCCGCTCAACGCTGGCTGCACCAGCAGGGCCTGCAGGTAGACTGGCAGGGCCTGGGCATAGGCCTCGACGGGCTCAGCCTGCAGCAGCTGGCAATACGGCCAGCGATCGGGCAGGACGGCGCACCGCACATGCAGGCAGAGCAGTTGCAACTGCGCTGGGACTACGTTCCCCCTCGCCTGCAGTCATTGCACATCCAGCGACTGAATCTTGTACGACATGCGTCCGGCCAGCGCGTACCCGGCGGCTCGCCAGTCGATCCATACCGACTATACGAATGGGCCCGGCGGCTGCCGCTGGACCTGCGCGTCGACCACCTGCATGCCGAGCTACCCTGTGCCAGCGGCCGCTGCCCGCTCGACGGCTCCGTTCGCCTGCGCCACGCCGGCACGCTGTTCCCCGCCCTGCTGGAATTCTCGTTGCTTCGCGACGATAGGCGCCTGGAGGTGTTGGCGCAGTGGCAGGGCCGTCCCGAGGACGCCCGGCTCGACCTGAGCCTGGCGCTGGACGACCAGCCGCGCCTGGCCCTCAACAGCCACCTCGAACGCCGCGCGGGCGACTGGCTGTGGAGCGGCCGGTTGAAGCTGCCCGAACTACCGGAGGCCCCCTGGCTGCTGGAGTGGCTGAGCGAATGGCACGCCCCCGGGCAACGGCAGCCAGCCCCGCCGAACAGCCTGAGCCTCGATGCTGAATGGCAGCTGCGGCTCCCTGCTCCGCCGGACCTGAGCAGCCTGGGGCGCGCCGACGGCAGCGTTCGTCTCGTCGCCCACCTGCCTGTCGCCTGGCCGGTTCCCAGCCTGGGCCGGTTGCAGGGCGACCTGTCGATGGACTTGGCGATCGATCAGGGGCAATGGTTTCCCAGCCGCGTCGACAGCGACCTGCAACTGACCCACGTGCAGGGGGACTGGCTGACGACGATTCCCGAGGCCCTGCGCCCTCATACGCTGCACGTGACCCTGCAGCCGGATGCCACCTCGACGGACCCGACGCTGTTGCCGCTGCTGCTGCGCCTGGATAGCCAGGGACAGGCCGAGCTGGAGCTGCACGCCAATCTTGGCATCACCCGCCGCCCGCCCTGGGCACTGCAGTTGACCAACGCTCGCCTCGTGGGAAACGCCCCGCTTCTGCAGTTGGATGCACTGACCCTGCGCAAACCCCGCCTCGACCTGCGCCTGCAGGGGCACCTGGACGAGCAGCAGCTGAGCCTCGCGCTGACGGAGGGCTCCCATGTCAGCGTCAACGATGCCGGCGCAGCCCCCGGTATTCGCCTGCAGCAGATGGACATCGCTCTTAAAGGTGTGCACCTGCAAGGCCAGCATGCCCAGGGTGCCCTGCACAGCCTGGTCGTTCAGGGTCCGGTTCGATTGCATATAGGGCGCCTGGAACAAGCGCAGCTGCACCCGCAGGGCTGGCGCTGGCAAGGAAAGCTGGACGGGGATTTGCGCCGGCTGGGCCTGAGCGGCTCGCTGGCCAACGATGCCGGACTGAACCTGAACCTGACGCTGGAGAGGCCGTTCGACGGCCCCCTTGCCCTCGAAGCCCACCTGCCGGAGCTGTTCTTCCGCGCCGGCAATCCGCTGGCCAAGACCATCAGCACCTGGCCCACCGTACTGGAGCTGAGCAACGGCCGCATGCAGGGTGAGGCACGGCTCAGCCTGCCCAGCAACGGAGCAGCTCCGGAAGCGCAACTCCAGCTGACCGCGAAAGGTTTATCCGGCATCTACGACCGCAGCGAGCTGAGCGGCCTGGATGGCCGCGTCGAGTTTCGCCTGCGGGACAACCGCCTGCACCTGGCACTGCCGGACCTGCGTCTGGAGCAAGCCAACCCCGGCGTGGTCATCGGCCCCGCGCATCTGCAGGCCCACTACGACGCGCCCGCGGGCCAACCGCTGGGTGGCCGCCTGACCTGGCAGCGGGCGGAATCCACATTCCTTGGCGGCCGCGTGTGGGTAGAGCCCGGCAACTGGGACCTGGCCCAACCCAGCGGCCGCCTGCCGCTGCATATAAAGGGGGTGAAGGTCGAGCGGTTGCTGCTCGCCTACCCGGCGGAGGGGCTCGATGGCAGCGGCACCCTCGACGGCGAATTGCCGCTACGGGTCGGCCCGGACGGCCTGAGCATCGAGCAAGGTCACCTGCAGGCCCGCGAGCCCGGCCAGCTGCAATTCCACTCCGAGCGCATCGAAGCCCTCGGCCGCAGCAATCCGGCCATGCAGCTGGTGGCCGAGGCGCTGGAAAACTTCCACTACTCGGTGCTCAGCAGTCAGGTGACCTACGACGAGCAGGGCAAGCTGCTGCTCAACCTGCGCCTCGAAGGCCGCAATCCGGACGTGGAGGGCGGCCGGCCGATCAACTTCACGATCAACCTGGAAGAAGACATCCCCGCGCTGCTCACCAGCCTGCAACTGAGCGATCGAGTCAACGAAACCATTCAGCGACGCGTGCAGGACTACCTGAGGAGCAAGCCCGCCCAGTCGCCTTGAGCGCCGGCAACGGCTAGCTTGGTAGTAGCGGTCGGTTGTTCCCATGGGCAGTCCATGCATACTGGCAGCCATCCATACCGTCGCCCTGATCGGCGGCGGCCCATCCGCCACAGGAGAGACAGCCTATGCGGTTGCGCCCACTCTTCGCCGTCCTGCTGTTGGGGCTACTGGGCACGGCGTGCACCCCGCGGGTCGAATTGGCCATGCCCAACGAGCCGATCAATATCAACCTCAACGTGAAGATTCAGCACGAGATCTACATCAAGGTGGACAAGGCGCTGGACAACATCTTCAACGAAAACAGCGGCCTGTTCTGAAGGAGAGCCCGATGAGTCTGCATAAACGATTGGGAAGCCTGGTGCTGGCGCTCTGCCTGAGCCTGCCGGCCTGGGCCATGAACCTGAACGAAGCCATGTCCGCCCTGGGCGCCGCCAAGGCCGCCGGGCAGCTCGGCGAACAGCCCAACGGCTACCTGGGCGTGGTCAAGCCCGGCGGCGATGTCGATGAAATCGCCCGCCTGATCAATCAGGCCCGCCGCAGCGAATACCAGCGCCTGGCCCAGGAGAACGGCATCAAGCTCAGTGACGTAGAAGCGATCGCCGGGCAGAAGGCCATCGAAAAGACCCCATCCGGCCAGTACATCCAGCTGAACGGCCAATGGCTGAGGAAGTGAAGGCACCCGGCTGATGCCCGGACACCCGTCATGCCGATGCGCATGCAGCACGGTTCGGTCTTCGGTATCGCAGACACCACGAAAAAGGGCCGGCGAATCGCCGGCCCTCTGTTTCGCTCACGAACCTGTCAGTAACTCCAGGTCAGCTTCACGCCGCTGAAGCGATTGTAGGCACGCAGCCCCACATGCCAGGTACCCGCGGTCGGATTGTTGAAGGTGCAAACCTCTTCATTGCCGTACTTATAGGGACGGCAATTCCACGACGAGGTGGTCGGCGGGCTGCCCAGACGGGTGTAGAGATCCGCATCGCCGCTACCGCCAGTGATACGCACGGTTAGCGTGCTGACGCCGGCCGGCAGGTCGAAGGAGTAGCGCAGCCAGCTCCCGGTCGAAGCCGCCAGGTTTTCATGGGTTTCGCCACCGCCGGGAGGAGTGCCGCCATCGCCGTCGCAGCCGTTGGCGGCGATATAGTCGCTGGCCGCCTTGGCCTTGATGATCCCGTAGCCGTAGTAGACATCGCGCCCTGCGCTGCCGCGGTCTTCGGCCGTGGCATTCAGCGCATTGCGAATCTGCTTGGCGGTGCACTGGGTGTGATTGCTCCAGACCAGCGCGGCAACCCCGGAAACGTGAGGCGTGGCCATGGAGGTGCCGGAATAATTGGCATAGGTGTTACCAGGCGTGGTCGAGCGGACGTTCACGCCGGGCGCGGCAATTTCCACCTGGTTGTTGTACTGCGAGAACGACGCGCGGTTACCGGAGCTGTCCACCGCCGCCACCGACATCACCGAGTCGTAGGAAGCCGGATAGGACAAGGAGCTGTTGCCACTGTTACCCGCCGCCGCCACCACCAGCACGCCATTGTTGAAGGCGCTGTCCATCGCGTTGCGCTCCGTGGTGGACGCACCGCCACCCCCCAGGCTCATGCTGATCACGTTGGACCCGGCGTCGCGGCATTGCTGGATGGCCATGACCAGATCGGAGCCATAGGCCCAGTTGCCACTGTTATTGAATACCTTGACGATGTGCAGCCCGATATTGCCGGAAGGGCTCACGCCCACTACGCCCTTGTCATTGCCGCCCAACGCGGCGATGGTGCCCGCCACATGGCTACCGTGGCCGTCGCCGTCCTCGTACCAGTTGCCGGTGTCGTAGCTGCCGTAACCGTCGTTGCCGGTAATGCCGCTGGAAGGCAAGTCTTCATGACCCAGCGAGTAGCCGGTATCGACGATGCAGACCTTACGGCTCGCAATGTTGGCATCGGACACTTGTGGCGCCTGCACCATGGTAATGCCGTAGGGAACCTGCTCGGCCATCAGATAACGCCGGGGGTCCCTCTCGATATAGGCCACTGCCGGGTCATTGCGCAATTGAGCGAGCTGCTGGGCATCGAGCCGAGCCACACTGGCCCCCGCACTTTGTAAGTGCATCAGGGCCCGCACATTGGCTTTCGACAGTACCGCCTGGGCAGCCTGGGTGCTGAACTGGCTCTGCGCCATCAGGCTTGGTTCCGGTCCATCCGGTACTTTGAATTTGATGATATAGCGATTGTCGGCTTGCTCGGCCTCGAGTGTCTGAGCCCGACCCACCTCATCTTTGATGATCGCCCCAGCGGTGGTGCTGATGGCAAGTAACGCAATGGCTAAGAACGACAACTTCTGGTTGTTCATCTTATTCCCTCTTCTTGGACTTGTGGTCCGTTTTATCAACGGCCTCGGAACGGTAGGCGAAAAACAGAAGAGGGAAATAGCCGTTCGTCAGGTACTTTAGTGCCACTTAAATTTTTTTTAAAATTCAGTCGTATAGAGAAATAGTGTCAACAAGCCATATGGATAATATCTTACAAGAAGTTAAGCTAGGTGATTACCAATGGCTTTTTTCCTACATCAACAAGGAGCCAAGTAACGGTCAACGCCTTTGGAAATTGCCACCCTGTCAAAACAAATATTCATCGCTTCGTTATAAGCTTATGAGCAACATAGCAGGCGCTCACTTTTAGTGCACCATCACATGACGCGAGATAACTTTGAGCACATGAATTTAAGCCGGGTAAAAGAGTAACGCTGTAGCGAATTGCACATTAATCCTGTTACCCGAATGGCACACTGCTCGAACTGCCTGCCAAGCAACAGGATTCTTCTCCGCCGAGCTCTTGGTAGCTGGCCCAACCTTCCGCCGACATCGGAGCGACCGGTGAAACTCAATCCCAGCGAGCTGACCCATGCGTCAGTGCAGACCTTGCAGCACTACGACAACCATGCCGAAGCCTTTCGCGAAGGCACTCGCGAGCATGATGTCAGCCAGAACATCGACGCGTTGCTGCGCCACATCCAGGCCACGCCGCCTTTCACCTTGCTCGATTTCGGCTGCGGCCCCGGCCGCGACCTTAAGGTATTCAGCGCACGCGGCCACCACGCCATTGGCCTCGACGGTTCGGTGAGCTTCGTGGAGATGGCTCGCGCCTCCAGCGGCTGCGAAGTCTGGCAGCAGAACTTCCTTGACCTGCAGCTACCGGCCCAGTACTTCGACGGCATCTTTGCCAACGCCGCGCTCTTCCATATCCCAACGCAGGAACTGCCGCGGGTATTGCGTCAACTGCACACGGCCCTGAAACCATCGGGCGTGCTATTCAGCTCCAACCCACGAGGCGACAACCAGGAGGGCTGGAGCGGCGATCGCTACGGCGCCTATCATGACCTACCAACCTGGCGGCGTTTCCTGACCGATACCGGGTTCACCGAGCTGGAACACTACTACCGCCCCACCGGCCTTCCCCGCGCACAACAGCCCTGGCTCGCCAGCGTCTGGCGCAAAGCGTAGCAGGCACCCGCTGCCCCCCGAAAAACAAAAAACCGGTTCCAGACGGAATCGGGATTCTTGTTACTCGGCTACTACCAACCGATAGCTTCGTTCCGCCTTTAACCCGACACACTGAGTGCCATAGGTTCCAGCAGATATACGCACCTCATAGACCCCCGCCATGATGGGGACTCCGGTAATTAACCCATGCGAGCTACGCTCCTCATGCTCAATGTGCAAACCATCCGGCAATGGCTCTTTGTTACTTACATAGATGCTATGAACCGGTGAGCTCGTTTGAATAACTTCAAAGGGAACGCTATAGAACCGCCCCACCTGTGCAGCCGGTAGAGCCTGAGGCATGAACTCGGGTGTTGGCCGCAAGGCACAGTTAAACAGCGTGGTGCCGATAAAGACCGCTTCGCACCCGGATAGGGTAAACGTCAATATAGAGCAGGCGAAAAGTCTGACCACTGCGCACCCCTAGTTTCCAAAAATAGAGCGATCCTAAGTGCTGTGGACTTGCGCTTGGGCAATCCACTGCTGAAAGTGAGACCGGCCTCGCAATGAAGTGCTGAGTAGACGAAGCACTTCATTGCCGAGGTTCGGATTTTGTCTTCGCGCCCCCGTGGGGCTGCGCTCAATCGCAATCTGCGGATTTGCGGGGCCGGGAGGTTGAGCTGAGGTACGAAGCCCAACGAGCGGCTTGCCAGCCATCGGCGGGGCCTGGGTTGTCTTCGAGTTCGCCGCTGGGCTTCGCCACGCGCCACTGAACGTCCGCTGCGCTGCGCACTCTATGAAAAACACGTGCCCTTGGTCCCCTGCCGCCCGGTAGACGCGGGCGGACGGACGGGCAAGGTCGCATCGCCTCGAACGGACCTGGACATGCTTTGGCTGCTGCTACTCCATATCGCCGGGCTGGTCAGCTGGTGCGGCATGCTGCTGTACATGCCGGCACTGCTGGTGGCCACCGCCGGGCAGGTCGGCGCTTCCCACTTCGCCGTGGACAGCCTGCCGCTGAGCCGCCGGCTGTTCACCCTGGTTGCCACGCCCGCAGCGCTGTTCACCATTTTCACCGGCACGGCGCTGTTCCTGCTGCAGGGCATCGTGGGCGCCTGGCTGGTGCTCAAGCTCACGGCGGTGGTTGCCATGGTGGTCTGCCATGCGCTCTGCGGTGCGCTGCTGTTGCGCCTGGAGCGCGATCCCCACAGCCGCATCGCCTGGCCCTGCCTGGCACTGGCCGGGGTCTCCGGCCTGTCGATCCTGCTGGTCCTCTGGCTGGTGCTGGCCAAGCCGCTCTAGGAGAACCCATGGCTGAACGCCCGGCGCCCTCATTTCTCGACTTCCACGCCCACCGCGTGCTCATAGACCAGCATGCCGCCGAGCATGCTGGTGGCGGCGATCAGCAATGCGGTGAGCAGCGAAAGGTACAAGCCCCAGGGAAAGATGTTCTCGGCTTCGACATAGCGCTGCAGCCAGTTGAGCGAAGCGAGGGACAGGGTCATCACCGCCAGGATCGAGTGGCACCAGCCAGTGACCAGTTGGCGGATGCGGCCGACGCTGAACAGGTCCACCACGCCGGCGGTGCTGGCGATCCAACCGCCGAAGGCACCGATGCCCGACAGCCAGATTCCGGCCCGCGCCCAGAACGGATCCTCGCTGATCAGGTAGCCCAGGTCGCTGGCCACCAGCCCGAGCAGCGCCGCCACCGGGAAGTGAATCATCATCGGGTGCAGCGGGTGGCTGCGCAGGGCGGCGCGGCTGCGAATGGTCTCCAGCGGGCGCGTAGGCATATCGGCATCCTGGGCAAGAGTGGCGGCTACAAGGGTTGGACTGCGCTGGCGCTGACAATTCCCTGCCTGCCCGGCTGCAGCGGCCCGCAATCGATGCTGGACCCGGCCGGCCCCTCGGCGCGGGCCGCCGCCGGGCTCTGGTGGGGCATGTTCGCCGTCTTCGGCCTGGTGCTGCTGGCGGTCGTCGGCCTGTGGCTCTACGCCCTCTACCGCCGACCGCGCGACTACGACGAAGCGCAAGCACGCGCCATGACCCGGCGCTGGCTGATCGGCGGCGGCCTGCTGCTGCCGGGGCTTTGCGTGCTGGTGCTGCTGGGCTTCGGCATTCCGCTGGGCCACCGTATGCTGCCGTTGCCGTTGGCCAACCCGCCGCTGCGCGTCCAGGTCACGGGGCACCAGTGGTGGTGGGAGGTGCGCTATCCGGACCGCGACGTGGTCACCGCCAACCAGTTGATCCTGCCGGTGGGGCGACCGGTGGATGTCGAGGTGGGCAGCGCCGATGTGATCCATTCGTTCTGGGTGCCGCGCCTCGGCGGCAAGCTGGATATGCTGCCCGGCCGCCGCCAGGTCGTGCGCCTGGAAGCCGACTGGCCCGGCGACTTCCGCGGCCAGTGTTCCGAGTTCTGCGGCGCCCAGCATGCCCATATGGTGCTGGCGGTGCGCGCCCTCGAAGAAAGCGAATTCACCGACTGGCTGGACGCTCGCCAACGCGCGCCGGAACCGGCGGCCGAGCACGCCGCGGCCATCGAAGCGTTCACCCCCTACTGCGGCCAGTGCCATCGCGTCGCCGGCATCAGCGAGGGCAAGCGCGGGCCGGACCTGACTGACGTCGGCTCGCGGCCGAGCTTCGGCGCCGGCGCCCTGGTCAATGAGGATGGCGCCATCGGCCGCTGGCTGCGCGAGCACCAGCAGCTCAAGCCCTACAACGCCATGCCACGCCACGACCACCTCGACGAGCGCACGGTCGACGCGCTCGCCACCTGGCTGGAGAGCCTCGCGCCATGAGCGACACGCCGGCCCGCGACCCCGCCCGCCTGCACGACGACTTCAACGAAGTCTGGGGCAACCCGCGCGGCTGGCGCAGCCTGACCATCGTCAACCACAGCACCATCGGCGTGCGTTTCATGGTCACCGGCCTGGCGTTCTTCCTGCTCGGCGGATTGCTAGCAATGCTGCTGCGTGCCCAGCTGGCACTGCCCGGCCAGGACCTGATCGGCCCCGACCGCTACAACCAGCTGTTCACCATGCACGGCACGGTGATGATGTTCCTCTTCGCCGTGCCGATGATGGAGGGCCTGGCGGTCTACCTGGTGCCGAAGATGATCGGCGCACGGGACCTGGTGTTCCCTCGCCTCAGCGCGCTCGGCTACTGGTGCTACCTGTTCGGCGGGCTGATCCTGGTGTCCAGCCTGTTGCTGGACATGGCGCCGAAGGCCGGCTGGTTCATGTACACGCCGCTGTCCAGCGCCGGGCACATGCCCGGAAAGCACTCCGACTTCTGGCTGCTCGGCATCACCTTCGTGGAGATTTCCGCGGTGGCCGCCGGGGTCGAGCTGGTGGTATCGATCCTGCGTACCCGCGCCCGCGACATGGCGCTGGACCGCATGCCGATCTACGCTTGGTACATCCTGGTAATGGCGCTGATGATCGTGGTCGGCTTCCCGCCATTGATCCTCGGCAGCATCCTGCTGGAGCTGGAGCGCGCCGCCGGACTGCCGTTCTTCGATGTCGCCCGCGGCGGCGACCCGCTGCTGTGGCAGCACCTGTTCTGGCTGTTCGGCCATCCCGAGGTGTACATCATCTTCCTGCCCGCGGCGGGCATCGTCAGTACCCTGCTGCCGGTGTTCTGCGGGCGCCCGCTGGTGGGCTACCGCTGGGTGGTGCTGGCGGTGCTGGCCACCGGCTTCATCAGCTTCGGCCTGTGGGTGCACCACATGTTCACCGTCGGTATTCCGCTGCTGGCCCAGGCGTTCTTTTCGGCGGCAAGCATGCTGGTGGCGATTCCCACCGCGATCCAGGTGTTTTCCTGGCTGGCGACCCTGTGGACCGGTCGCCCGCGCCTGGAGCTGCCAATGCTATGGATACTGGGCTTCCTGATCATCTTCGTCGCCGGTGGGCTGACCGGGGTGATGCTGGCGCTGGTGCCGTTCGACTGGCAGGTGCACGACACCCATTTCGTGGTAGCCCACATGCACTACGTGCTGGTCGGCGGCATGCTGTTCCCGCTGATGGCCGGACTCTATTACTGGCTACCGCACTTCTCCGGTCGCCTGCCTTCGGAAACCCTCGGCCGCTGGGGCTTCTGGCTGACCTTCGGCGGCTTCAACCTGACCTTTCTGATCATGCACTGGACCGGCCTCCTGGGCATGCCGCGACGCATCTATACCTACCAGGCCGGGCTCGGCTGGGACCTCCCAAACCTGGTCTCGTCCATCGGTGGCTTCGTCATGGCCCTGGGCATTGCCATGGTGCTGCTGGACCTGGGCCTGCACTGGCGCTTCGGCCGGCGCGCCGGGACCAATCCCTGGCAGGCCGATACCCTCGAATGGGCCACCGGCACGCCGCCGACCCCGTACAACTTCGTCAGCCTGCCGTCGGTGCGCAGCCGTCACCCGCTGTGGGACGACCCGGACCTGCCACGCACCATCGCCGAAGGCCGGCATGCCCTGCGCACCATCGACCACGGCCGCCGCGAAACCTGGGGCAGCGACCCGCTGAGCGGCAAAGTCCGCGAAATCATCCATCTGCCGGGCAATACCTGGCTGCCGTTCTTCGTCGCGCTGGCGCTGGCGGTGGTCTGCGTGTCCCTGCTGCTGCGCCTGTACCCGCTGGCGGCGGTGGCCGCACTGGTTGCCCTGGCCATCCTGCTGCGCTGGTCCTGGGAGAACGGCGCCCACCCACTGGCGGCCCCCGATGCGCAGACCCAGCCGGGCGACCCGCCGTTGCATTCGCGGACCTTCGACGGCCCCGGCCTGTGGGGCATGGGCATGACGCTGCTAGCCAACGGCTCGCTATTCCTCTCGCTGCTGTTCGGCTGGTTCTTCCTGTGGACGGTTTCCCCGGCCTGGCTGATGCCGGAGCAGACGCCGCTGGCCTGGCTGCCCTTGCTGCTCGATGGCCTGCTGCTGAGCCTCGCCGCTCTGTGGTTCCGCAAGGTGGTGGGCAGCCTGCGCAAGAGCAGCGCGACCATCCTGCAAGAGCAGCTCTGGGCGATCGCCGGGCTCGGCCTGCTGCAATCCGCCGGCCTGCTCTGGATTCTCCTGGAAGCGCCACTGCACCCACGCGCCACCGCCCATGACGCGGTGATCCTGGTGACGCTCGTCTACCTGCTGCTGCACTGCACGCTGGCCTGGATCATTACCGCGCTGCAGGCCTTGCGGGTGCGACGCGGCTATGTCGGCCAACTGGCGCCCTACGAGCCGGCAGTGGCGGAGCAGTGGTGGAACTACAGCCTGGTGGCCTTCTGGCTCAGCTACTTCGCCATGGTGCTGTTTCCCAGCAGCTGGGGGGGCTTGCCATGACGCCGCTGGCCGGACATCCGCTGCAACTGGCGCTGGGGCTGACGCTCTGGAGCCTGTGGTTCGTCTGCCTGTATGCCGGGCTGTCGATCGGCTGCGCCTACTTTCCGCCCGCCACCGGGCTGGGCGCGGGCAACCCGCTGAACCTCACACTCGGCATCGGCAGCCTGCTGGTCGGCGGCCTGCTGCTGTATCTGTCCCGGCATTGCTGGCAGGCGCGCCATCGCCTGCCGACGCGCCCCGAGCGCTTCGTCGCCCGCGTCGGTGCCGCGCAGCACCTGGTGGCAGCACTGGCCACGCTATTCATCGGCCTGCCCTTGCTGAGGCTACCGCCATGCCTGTAGCGCTGCTCTTCGCCGTGTCGATGGGGCTGAGCACACCGGCCATGGCCCATGGCCTGTTCGCCGGCGGCTTGTCGTCGCAGCGGCTGCCGATCCTGTTTGGCGCGGCGTTGCTGGCGGCAGCCTGGCTGCTGCATCTGCTCGGCTGCCGTCGCCAGCCCCCGCAGCGCGCGGAGTTCTGGCTGTTCCAGGGCGGCATGGCGGTGGCCTGGCTGGCGTTGTTCGGCCCGCTGGACGATTGGGCCGAAGACAGCGCCGCCCTGCACATGCTCCAGCACATGCTGCTGATGCTGGCCATCGCGCCCCTGTGGGTGCTGGCGCGACCGCTGGTGCAGTGGCGGGTGCTGTTCGGCAAAGTGGCCGCCAGGCTCTGGCGCCTGCCGCTGCGGGTGGCGCAGCGGCCGATGGCGGCCACCTTGATCCATGGCGCGCTGATCTGGATCTGGCATGCGCCACGGCCCTACCGGCTGGCGCTGGACCATCCCTGGTGGCACCTGTTCGAGCATGCCTGTTTCCTGTTCAGCGCCTGGCTGTTCTGGTGGTCGGTGCTGCACGCAGGCGGTCGGCGGCAAGGCGAAGCGCTGCTCGCCCTGCTGCTGACCTCGATGCATACCGGCCTGCTCGGCGCCCTGCTGACATTTGCCCGCGTGCCGCTGTACCGGGACGCCAGCGACCTCGGCGACCAACAACTGGCCGGCCTGCTGATGTGGGTGCCGGGCGGTTTCGCCTACCTTGCCGCTGCCTGCTGGTGCGGCCAGCGCTGGCTCCGCCGGCTGTGGCTACGCAGGGGGCGCCGGGATGATGGCCTGGGCCGGTCTGCCGGGCGCCGTATCTGACTGGCGGGGTTCCCCCCGCCCTACTGCTACTTTGATGCTCGGGGTATGTCGTGAACTGGATCGATCTTTTGCAATGGCCGGCCATGGTCGCCACCCTCACCGCCGCCTGGCAGATCGCCTCGCTGAATCCACGGCGGCGCATGCTGGGCTTCTGGTGCTTCCTGCTCAGCAATGTGCTGTGGATCGCCTGGGGCTGGCACGCCAATGCCTACGCGCTGATCGTGCTGCAGGTCGGCCTGGCCACGCTGAACATTCGCGGGGTGCGCAAGAACGATTCGCCCAGAGCCGAGGCCAACCCATGAGCACGACCCTGATGCCCTGGCATTCCGCCGCCCAATGATCGGCGCCGGGCACGGCGACTGCGGTTAGGGTTGGCGCTTCCCTTTCCTGCTCATGAGGTCCGCCATGCTCGACTACTTCAACCTCTCCGGCCGCACCGCCCTGGTCACCGGCGGCACCCGCGGCATCGGCAAGATGATCGCCGAAGGTTTTCTGCGCGCCGGCGCGCGGGTGATCATCTGCGCGCGCAGCACCGAAGCCTGCGCCGAGACGGCGACCGAGCTGTCCGCCCTTGGCGAATGCATCGGCGTGCCCGCCGACCTTTCCAGCGAAGAAGGCGCCAAGGCACTGGCGATTGAACTGGCGACCCGCATCGAACGACTGGACATCCTGGTGAACAACGCCGGTACATCCTGGGGCGCGCCGCTGGAGAGCTATCCGGTCAAGGGCTGGGAAAAGGTCATGCAGCTCAACGTGACCTCGGTGTTCAGCTGCATCCAGCAACTGCTGCCGCTGCTGCGCAAGGCCGGCAGCGAAGCGAACCCGGCGCGGGTGATCAACATCGGCTCGGTGGCCGGCATCACCTCCCACGGCGAGCAAGCCTACGCCTACGGCCCGAGCAAGGCGGCGCTGCACCAACTGTCGCGCATGCTGGCCCGCGAACTGGTGGGCGAGCACATCAACGTCAACGTCATCGCCCCCGGCCGCTTCCCGAGCAAGATGACCAAGCATATCGCCAATGATGCCGAAGCCCTGGCCGAGGACACGGCGATGATCCCGATGAAGCGCTGGGGCCGCGAGGAAGAGATGGCCGCCCTGGCCATCAGCCTGGCCGGCACTGCAGGGGCCTACATGACTGGCGCGATCATTCCCATCGACGGCGGCTTTCACCTCTGAGGCCGCTCCCGCGTGTCGCTGGTCGGCCCGGCCTTCCGGCGACCGACGCCCTGCTAGCGTTATGGATGGGGGCTAAAACACCGTTCGCCAACCGGCGAGGAGGTTAGCCATGAACATCGCGGACTGGCGCATGCAGGGTGTCGAATTCGCTTCCTGCAATTGCGCCTGGGGCTGTCCCTGTCAATTCAGCGCTCGCCCTACCCAGGGTAACTGCCAGGCGGTCGTCGCCATGCGCGTCGACTCCGGTCATTTTCGCGAAACCCGGCTCGATGGGCTCCTCTGGGCAGGCACCTTCGCCTGGCCGGGCGCCATTCATGAAGGCAACGGCAGTTGCCAGGCATTCATCGACGAGCGCGCCGACGAGGCACAGCGCGAAGCGCTGCTGACCATCCTGTCCGGCCAGGAGAGCGAACCGGGCGCCAATGTGTTCCAGATCTTCAGTAGCACCATCAGCCAGATGTTCGAACCGCAGTTCGTGCCCATCGAGCTGTCCATCGACGTGCCCGGTCGCCTGGCGCAACTGCGCATTCCCGGCGTGCTGGAGGCCAGCGGCGAGCCGATCCGCAGCCCGGTGACCGGCGAACCGCAGCGGGCGCGCCTGGTGCTGCCCGATGGCTTCGAGTTCATCGAGGCAGAAATGGCCAGCGGCAGCTACCGCACCCAGTCGGCACTGCAGATGCAGTCGCAAGGTAGCCATAGCCACTTCGCCCAGGTGCACTTCACCGGTCACGGCCTGGTGCGCTGAACATGGCCTGGTCGTTGGCGGCGGTTCCGAGGCGAGCGCCGTCGAAGGAGCAGGTACTGTTTGTGCTGTGCGTGCTGGCATTGTGCAGCCTCGCCTGGCTGTCGTTGCAGCGGATGGGCGAGAGCATGGCGGCGCCCGGCGGCATGGCCGACATGGCGATGGCCGGGATGCCGATGCCCTGGAGCGCGGCTGATGCGCTGCTGATGTTCGCCATGTGGGCAGTGATGATGGTCGCCATGATGCTGCCCAGCGCCCTGCCGATGTTGCTGCTCTACCAGGCCCTGCTGCGCCAGCGGCTGCCGGCGCCCCGGCGGCACCTGGCCCTTGCGCTGTTCGCCACGGCTTATTTGACCGTCTGGTCCGGCTTCGCCCTGCTCGCCACCCTGTTGCAATGGGGGCTGGACCGACTCGCGCTGCTCAACCCGGACATGCGCAGCAACAGCGCCGTCCTGGCTGGCAGCCTGCTGCTGGCGGCCGGCATCTACCAATGGCTGCCGGGCAAAACGGCCTGCCTCGAGCATTGCCGGGGACCGCTGCCCTTCTTCCTCGGCCACTGGCGTCCCGGCCTGGCCGGGGGTTGGCGCATGGGTTTGGCCCACGGTACCTATTGCCTGGGCTGCTGCTGGGCGCTGATGGGCGTGCTGTTCGTGGTCGGGGTGATGAACCTGTTGTGGGTGGCGCTGATCGGCATCTATGTGCTGCTGGAAAAGATCCTGCCCCCCAGTCCCTGGCTGGGCCGCGCGGCAGGTCTGCTGCTGGCCGGCTGGGGGCTGGCCCTGCTGGTCGCAGGGCCGACTCCCTGAGCCCATGCGCCCTCGCCGCATCGGGTCCACGCCTCATCTGGCGGTATGTGGGTAAGATAGGCGCCCGTTTACAGCCCTCTCGCCGCCATGTCCTACAGCATCTCGCCCGTCGGCTACGTCCGCTCCTGCTTCAAGGAGAAGTTCGCCATTCCCCGCCAACCGCAACTGGCGCCGGCGGCGCGTGGCGTGTTGGAGCTGGTCGCGCCGTTCGACCAGGCGGAGGCGGTGCAGGGGCTGGAACAAGTCAGCCATGTCTGGCTGCTGTTCCTCTTCCACCAGGCGCTGGAAGACAAGCCGCGGCTCAAGGTGCGCCCGCCGCGGCTGGGCGGCAACCGCAGCATTGGCGTGTTCGCCAGCCGCGCCACCCACCGGCCGAACGGCATCGGCCAGTCGGTGGTGAAACTGGAAAAGGTCGAGCCGGGCAAGCTGTGGCTGTCCGGCATCGACCTGCTGGACGGCACGCCGGTGCTCGACATCAAACCCTACGTGCCCTACGCCGACAGCCTTGCCGAGGTCCGCAACGCCATTGCCGAGGCCCCGCCCGCGCCGATCCCGGTCGAGTGGGCACCCGCTGCCCTGGAGCAGGCCCGCGAGCATGGCCTGCGCCTGGGGGAACCGCTGGTGCAACTGATCGAGCAATGCCTGGCCCAGGACCCACGCCCGGCCTACCAAGTGCCCGAACCCGAGCGCCGCTATGGTGCGCGATTGTGGGACGTGGACGTGCGTTGGCACTACCCGCAGCCGGGGCTGATCCGGGTGCTGGAGGTGGTGAAGGGCTGAGCCGGCGCGCGGCTGGTGACGGCCTGCTCGTTGGGCTTCGTACCTCAACCCAACCTACCCGCACGCGCCGTAGGTTGCGGTTGAGCGCAGCGAAGCCCAACGAACGTGCGACGAACAATCCGGACCTCGGAGTTGATCTCTCCCTTGCGAGAGAGAGCTGGGGGAGAAAGGGCAAGCGACAGCCCCGCGCAACTAGGTCCTGCTGGGAACAATCATCAGCGCCGCGGGTTGAGCAGCGCCACATCTGCCTCGATCACCTCCTGCTCGACGATCAGCGGTTCCACCAGCGGCCGGCTGGCGAGGAAATGCGCGGTCTGGATGTGGGCATCCAATGCGGCCTCGTCGCTGTACACCTCGTAAAGCCAGACCAGATCCGCATCGCTGCGGTCGCAGAGCACGTCGAAGGTCAGGCAGCCGGGCTCCTCGGCCACTGAGGCGGCGGCGTTGGCCGCCATGGCCTGCAGGAAGGCCTCGCGGCTGCCGGGTTTGAGGCGAGTCTTGAGCAGGATGCTGTACACAGCGGTCTCCTTTTGTCCTATAGTCCGGCAAATTGTATACAAAACAGGAGGCAAGTGAATGCACGAACGCCCGAGCCGGCTCAACGGCCTGCGCCATCTGGCCTTGCTGGTACCGAATCTGGAGGAATGCGAGCGCTTCTATGTCGAGGTACTGGGCATGCAGGTGCTGCATCGCGCCAACGAGGACCTGGTCTACCTCACCTGCGGCAACGACAACCTGTCCCTCGGCCGCGCCTACGCACCGAGCAGCGGCGTGCAGGCGGTGGATCACTACGGCTTCATCGTCGACAGCGTGGAAGAGCTGGAGGCCTGGTACCAGTACCTCAAAGGCAAAGGCGTGACCCTGCTCGACCGCCCCTTCGACCATGGCGACGGTGCCCGCAGCTTTCACCTGCTGGACCCGGCGGGGAACAAGATCCAGCCGCTCTATCATCCGGCGGTGTCGGGGCAGCGCTTCAGTTGACCAAGCCAAAGCGCCTCCCGAGGCGAAGACCGGCCCACCGCGCCGCATCGAGACTTCGGCTTTGCCAACGCTGGATACCGGCGTGCGCCGGCATGACGAGGTAAATGTCGGACGGTGTGTCGATCAGTCCGGGCGGTGCAAGTCATGCGCTAGGCTCACCCCCACATCCCCGGCGAAGGCCGCGGCCCACTGAGTCCATCAATGCTTCGGCGTCTGCCACCCTGGCTACCGGCCTGCGCCGGCATGACGAGGTAAAGGTCGGGCGGTGTGTCGATCAGTCCAGGCGGTGCAAGGCATGCACTAGGCTCACCCCCACATCCCCCGGCGAAGGCCGCGTCTCACTGAGTCCATCAACGCTTCGGCGTCTGCCACCCTGGCTACCGGCCAGCGCCGGCATGACGAGGTAAAGGTCAGGCGGTGTGTCGATCGGTCCAGGCGGTGCAAGGCATGCGCTAGGCTTACCCCCAAGTCCCCGGCGAAGGCCGCGGCCCACTGAGTCCATCAATGCGTCGGCGTCTGCCGCCCTGGCTACCGGCCTGCGCCGATATGACGAGGTAAACCAGGCTGTGTGTTGGTCGGTCCAGGCAGTGCAAGGCATGCGCTTGGAAGAACTCCCTCAGACTCGTCTCCCCGGCGAAGGCCGGGGTCCAGTGGGCTGCACCAATCCACCATGCGCAAATACAAAGCCCGCCGAATAGGCGGGCTCTGTCTTCATTTGGCGGGCGCTTACTTCTCGACGAACGCACGCTCGATCAGGTAGTCGCCCGGCTCGCCCATGCGCGGGGATATTTTCAGGCCGAAGCTGTCGAGCACTTCGCTGGTTTCGTCGAGCATGCTCGGGCTGCCGCAGATCATCGCGCGGTCGTCCTGCGGGTTGATCGGCGGCAGGCCGATGTCGGCGAACAGCTTGCCGCTGCGCATCAGGTCGGTCAGGCGGCCCTGGTTCTCGAACGGCTCGCGGGTGACGGTCGGGTAGTAGATCAGCTTGTCGCGTAGTGCCTCGCCGAAGAATTCGTTCTTCGGCAGATGCTCGGTGATGAATTCGCGGTAGGCCACTTCGTTCACGTAGCGCACGCCGTGGATCAGTACCACCTTCTCGAAGCGCTCGTAGGTTTCCGGGTCCTGGATCACGCTCATGAACGGCGCCAGGCCGGTGCCGGTGCTGAGCAGGTACAGATGCTTGCCGGGCAGCAGGTCGTCGAGCACCAGGGTGCCGGTGGGCTTGCGGCTGATCATCAGCTCGTCGCCTTCCTTCAAATGCTGCAGGCGCGAGGTCAACGGACCATCCGGCACCTTGATGCTGAAGAACTCCAGGTGCTCTTCGTAGTTGGGGCTGGCAATGGAGTAGGCACGCATCAGCGGACGGCCTTCGACCTCTAGGCCGATCATCACGAACTGGCCGTTTTCAAAACGCAGACCCGGATTGCGGGTGGTCTTGAAGCTGAACAGGGTGTCGTTCCAGTGATGCACACTGAGCACGCGCTCGATGTTCAGGTTACTCATGCGGTCTTCCTCTGAAGGGCTAATGCTTTGCGGGAACAATTGCGGGCAATCTTATAAGCGGCCAAGATATCTGTGAAATGGATTATCAAGATATAGGTTATCGGTTATATAGATATGCGATTCACATTGCGCCAACTTCAGGTTTTCGTCGCCGTCGCCCAGCAGGAAAGCGTTTCCCGCGCCGCGCAATCACTGGCGCTGTCGCAATCGGCAACCAGCACCTCGCTCACCGAACTGGAGCGTCAGTCCGATTGCCAACTGTTCGACCGCGTCGGCAAGCGCCTCAGCCTCAATGCCCTCGGCGAGCAGTTGCTGCCCCAGGCGGTGGCGCTGCTCGACCAGGCCAGGGAAATCGAAGACCTGCTCAACGGCAAGAGTGGTTTCGGCTCGCTGGAGGTGGGCGCGACCCTCACGGTCGGCAACTACCTGGCGACGCTGCTGATCGGCAGCTTCATGCAGCAGCATCCGGAATGCCGGGTCAGCCTGCATGTGCACAACACCGCCCATGTGGTGCAGCAGGTGGCGCATTTCGAGCTGGACCTGGGGCTGATCGAAGGCGATTGCCAGCACCCGGACATCGAAGTGCGGCCCTGGGTAGAGGACGAACTGGTGGTGTTCTGTGCGCCGCAGCATGCGCTGGCGCAACGTGGCCAGGCCAGCCTGGAGGAACTGACACGGGAAGCCTGGATCCTGCGCGAGCAGGGCTCCGGCACGCGGCTGACCTTCGACCAGGCAATGCGTCATCACCCGGCGGCACTGAACGTGCGCCTGGAGCTGGAGCACACCGAGGCGATCAAGCGCGCCGTCGAGTCCGGCCTCGGCATCAGCTGCATTTCCCGCCTGGCGCTGCGCGATGCCTTTCGCCGCGGCAGCCTGGTGGCGGTGGAGACCCCGGAGCTGGACCTGACCCGGCAGTTCTATTTCATCTGGCACAAGCAGAAGTACCAGACCGCTGCCATGCGCGAGTTTCTCGACCAGTGCCGGAAACTCACCGAGGGCGTGCGCCGCAGCGACCAGATCGTGCTGCCGACCATTGCCTGAGGGATGCGGGATGGTGCTAGCCGAGCATGATCACCGCCCAGACGCTGGCAATCAGGCTGAGGGCGATGAACTGGGCGGCGCTGCCCATGTCCTTGGCATTCTTCGATAGTGGATGGCGGTCGAGGGAGATGCGGTCGATGGCCGCTTCCATCGCCGAATTGAACAACTCGACGATCAGTGCCAGCAGGCACACGGCGATCAGCAGGGCGCGCTCGCCACGGCTGACCGAGACGAAGAAGCTCAGCGGAATCAGCACCAGGTTGAGCAGCACCAGTTGGCGGAACGCCGCTTCGCCAGTGAAGGCCGCACGCAACCCATCGCGGGAATAGCCGGCGGCGTTATAGATACGTTTCAGGCCGGACTGGCCCTTGAATTCGGACATGGCAGGGTTAACTCGGTATCGATTCCAGATGTTGCAACAGCAAGGCCGCCTGGGTACGCGTGCGCACCCCGAGCTTGCGGAAGATGGCGGTGACGTGGGCTTTGATGGTGGCTTCTGACACGTTCAGCTCGTAGGCGATCTGCTTGTTCAGCAGACCGTCGCAGACCATGGTCAGCACGCGGAATTGCTGCGGGGTCAGGCTGGCCAAGCCGGCGCTGGCGGCCTTGGCCTCGGCGGAAACGCCCGCCCCCTCCTGCGCCTGCGGCGGCCACCAGGTGTCGCCGTCGAGCACCGCGCGCACCGCGCTCTGGATGGTTTCCAGCGAGCTGGATTTGGGGATGAAACCGCTGGCGCCGAACTCCAGCGAGCGCGCCACCACCGCCGCCTCTTCCTGCGCCGAGATCATCACCACCGGCACCTGCGGATATTGCCCACGCAGCAGCACCAGCCCGGAGAAGCCGTAGGCGCCGGGCATGTTCAGGTCCAGCAGGACCAGATCCCAGTCGGTTTTCTCGGCCAGGCGCGCTTCCAGCTCGGCGATGCTGGCCGCTTCCACCAGCGTCACCTGCGGGCCCAGCCCCAAGGTCAGGGCCTGCTGCAGCGCAGTACGGAAGAGTGGATGGTCGTCGGCAATCAGGATTTCGTAGGCAGCCATAGGTAAGCAGATCCTGTTCTTGTTATCGCACCGATCGACGGTGCATTTTGCGGCCCCAGGCCGACGTGCCCCCCAGCACCCTTCGACCCGCCGACAGGCGGCACACAGCGCCGTCTGCCCAGGCACCCTCGCGCCTGACACGGCGCCCAGCATGCCGAGCCGTGACGGGGTGGTCAAGCTGAATACTTTAAGGCAGAGTCAGCGGCTTTGCCTGCCGAGTGCCATCATGCGAAACCCTGCCCTGCGCGCCGATCTGTTGATGTTGTTCACCGCCATGATTTGGGGTACAGCGTTCGTTGCCCAACGCCTGGGCATGGATGCCGTCGGTCCGTTTCTCTACAGCGGCGTGCGCTTTGCCCTGGCCGGACTGATCCTGCTGCCCCTGTTGTTCTGGCGTCCGCGCGATGCCGCGCCGGCACAACCGCTGAGCCGAGGCCTGCTGCTGGGCGGCGGCCTGATGGGGCTGGCCCTGGCGCTGGGCATCAACTTGCAGCAGGTGGGCCTGTTGTTCACCAGCGTGACCAACTCGGGCTTCATCACCGGCCTGTACGTGATCATGGTGCCGCTGTTCGGCCTGCTGGTCGGCCAGCGCACCGGCCTCGGCACCTGGATGGGCGCCATCCTGGCGGTGATCGGCATGGCCTTGCTGAGCATCGGCGACGACTTCCAGGTCGCCTCCGGCGACTGGCTGCAGTTGGCCGGCGCCTGCGTATGGGGCGTGCACGTGCTGATGGTCGGCTTTTTCGCCCGGCGGCACGATCCGCTGCGCCTGGCGGTGCTGCAATTCCTGACCTGCGCGCTCATCAGCCTGCTGCTGGCGGCGCTGTTCGAGGAAATCCGCCTGGACGCCATCATCGCGGCCGGCCCGGCGATTCTCTACGGCGGCATCTTCGGCGTGGCGGTCGGCTTCACGTTGCAGGTGGTGGCACAGAAGGATGCGATTGCCTCCCATGCGGCCGTCATTCTGTCCCTAGAGGCGGTGTTCGCCGCCATCGCCGGCGCCCTCATGCTCGGCGAAAGCCTGGCCCTGAAGGGCTACCTCGGCTGCGCGCTGATGTTCGCCGGCATGCTGCTGACGCAGCTATGGCCGAAGCAGGTCGAACAGCTGGGCAAATAGCCGCCGGTGTGCCCGTCGCTGGCGGGTTTCACCCGGCCTACAGAAACGCAGCCAACCGTCGATGCGGGTCGTCGTGCGGGTCGAGGGGGCGATGGTGCTTGGCGCCGAGGTAGTGCACGGTGAACACATCCAGGTAGGCATCCAGCGCCTCCGACGCGCGCGCATCGCCGGCCAGTTCCAGGCATAGCGCGGCGACTTCCGCGGTGCACAGGTGATCGTCACGCTTGGAGCGGCGCAGGCGATAGCGCGAGAGCTGTTCGGGTTGCAGGCTCAACACCGGCAGGCCGTCCAGATAAGGGCTCTTGCGGAACATCTTGCGCGCTTCGGTCCAGGTGGCGTCGAGCACCACGAACAACGGGCGCCGGCCACTCGGCTGGGCCACCTCGGTCACCACCCGCTGCGGTGCGACGAACTCCCCCGGAAATACCAGGTACGGCTGCCACTGCGGATCGGCCAGCAGCGCCAGCAGGCCGGGATCGACCTCGGTACGGCTCCAGGAATAGGCGAAGGTATCGGCCAGCACATCGGCGATCAGCCAGCCGGTGTTGCTGGGCTTGAGCGGCTCGATGTCATGCATCAGCAGGCAGACGCCCGCCTGCGCCGGGATGCGTGGACGCCAGGCACACAGGCAATAGGCATGGGGCACACGGCATTGCGCGCAGCGCGGCATGCGCGAGCCACGCGCCTGGAACGGCTTGAGACTGCGGGCCAGGCGCTCGGCTCGCAGACGAAAGACAGCATGGCTCATCGCGACGCACACGGAATCGGGTACATGGAAAACCTGGCGGTGGCTGACCGGGCGCGCAGTCTAGCAGAGCCGCCGCCGGCCTCGACGCAGGCCTGCTGGGCAGGCCGACCGCAGGCAACGACGAAGCGGCCGTCTACGCTTGCGGAAGGTCTTCCCATCCCTGTACACGAGTCCAGCATGCTCAGTCGCCTCCTCCCGATGCTCCTGCTATGGACCCTGACAAGCGCGCCCGGCCTGGCCGAGGAACGCATTCGCATCGCCATCGGCGAGTGGCAACCGCTGATCGGCGCCGAGTTGCCCGACTACGGCGTTGTGCCCCGCCTGGTCAGCGAAGTCTTCGCCGCCGAAGGCATCGCGGTGGAATATGGTTTCTTCCCCTGGAAGCGCTCCTACCAGCAGGTCAAGCGGGGCCAGTGGCACGCTTCGGCGATCTGGGGGCGCACACCGGAGCGGGAGGCGGATTGCCTGTTCTCCTCCGAGGTGGTCTACAGCGACGAACTGGTGCTCTTCTATCACCGCGACCATCCCCTGCAGTGGGACGGCACCCTGGCCGGCGCCGAGAAGCTGAACGGTCTGAGCATCGGCCTCGCCCTCGGATCGGCCAAGGCCCCGGTGCTGGAGGAAGCGGAGAAACGCGGCTGGGTACGCTACGAAACCGGCAGCACCGATCTGGTCAACATGCGCAAGCTGGCTGCGGGTCGCATTGCCGCGGTGGATATCGCCAAGGGCACCGGCACCTACCTGATGTTCCAGCGGCTGACGCCCGAGGAGCGGGCTGTCCTGCGGCACACCGCGCCCTATCAGCGCTGGGACTATCACCTGATGTTTTCCCGGCGCATCGCCGAGAATCGCCGCTACCTGGAGCTGTTCGACCGCGGCCTGCAGCGACTCAAGGCCAACGGCCGCTACGCGCAGCTATGGGACGAATTCTACCGGGACGGTCAGTGACCCTCGACGCGACGCCATGGACCGGCGGCGCCCCGAGTGCTCCTTACTACCGGGCTTTAGCGAGCGCGGCCCGCACCTGCAAAGCGCCCATCGAGCTTCCGGTGCATGGCTCCCGAAGCGGGCCATGAACGGGAAGGCGCGCCCATCGGCCCCTCGGCGCGATGCTTCTACACGACACCCAATGGCCGTTTGCGGGTAGGTGGCGGAAAGGCCGCGTCGAGTATTGCCTGGTCCTCGGCGGTGAGGCGCACATCGGCCGCATCGGCGTTCTGCCGCACATGCAGGGGCTCGACCGCCTTGGGAATGGCGATAACCCCCGGTTGTCGCAGCACCCAGGCCAGCGCCGCCTGGGCCGGCGACACGCCATGGCGGCGAGCCACCTCCCGCAGGGCCGGCTGCTCCAGCAGTGCGGCTTCGCCCTGGCCCAGCGGACAGTAGGCCATCAGCGGCATGCCCTGCGCCTGGCACCAGGGCAGCAGGTCAAACTCGATGCCGCGCTCCTGGACGTTGTACAGCACCTGGTTGACGGCACAGGCGGGGTTGTCCAGCTCACGCATGTCCGCCAGGTCGAGGTTGGAGACGCCCCAGCGGCGGATCTTGCCGGCCTCGCGCAGGCGTTCGAAGGCTTCGACGGTTTCCTCCAGCGGATGCGAGCCGCGCCAGTGCAGCAGATAGAGGTCGAGATACTCGGTGCCCAACCGCCGCAAGCTGCGCTCGCAGGCGGCGGGCAGGCTCTGTCGACCGGCGTTGTGCGGATAGGCCTTGCTGACCAGGAAAATTCGCTCGCGGCGGCCCTCGATGGCCTCGCCGACCACCTGCTCGGCGCCGCCCTCGCCATACATTTCCGCCGTGTCGATCAGCGTCAGCCCCAGCTCGATGCCCAGGCGCAGGGCCGCCACCTCACGCTGGCGCTCGGCGGAGCGCTCGCCCATGCGCCAGGTACCCTGGCCGATGGCGGGCACCTCGGTGCCATCGCGGAAACGGATCATCTGCACAGGTGTCCCCCCCTTCGATCGCTCATAGTTCTTCCCACGGGTCATAGGTACCGAAGCTCCACAGGTGCCCTTCCAGGTCGCGACAACTGAAACCACGCCCGCCGTAGTCCTCGTCCTTCAGCTCGACGACGATTTCCGCGCCGGCAGCCTTCGCCCGTGTATAGAGCGCATCGGCACTGTTGACGATCACGTACAGGCTCTGGGTAGAGGCATTGCCGGCCTCGTCCGGCTGAGTCATCAGCCGACCGAACTCGGTGTCGGCCACCGAGCCGAGCATCAGCATGCCATTGCCGAAGCTCAGTTGCGCATGGGCAATGCCGCCGGTTTCATCGGGCACCACCAGATGCCGCTCGAAGCCGAAGGCGCGTTGCAGCCAGTCGATGGCGGCCGGCGCATCGCGGTAGCGCAGGCAGGGGATCAGGTTGGCCAGGGTGTTCTTGGCGAGCAACGGCATAAGGCGTTCTCCTTCGGTCGAATGATGTTCAAGGTCCTTCAGCGTAGCCGCGACCATGCCATTGCAGCAGGCAGAAACCATGGCCAAAGGGATCGCTGAGCATGGCCAGGCGGCCATAGGCATGGGTCTGCGGCGGCTCCTCGCAACGCGCGCCGGCCTCCAGGGCCCGGATCAACGCGCTGTCCAGATCGGCGACCACGAAATCCAGATGCACCGGCGTCCAGTGCCGCCGGTATTCGCGGCGCGAGTTGCCGAACGCTGCCGGCACACTGCCCTCGGCTTTGCAAAGCAGATAGAGTGGCGACGCCGCGCCGGCCAGTTCGGCAACGGTGTCGTCGAACAAGCGGCGCTGCAACGTCAGGCCCAGCGCGCGGGTATAGAAGTCGATGGCGACTTCCAGGTCCGGCACGTCGATGTTGATCAGCAGATGCATCGGGCTCACCTCGTGGCTACGGAACCACAGCCGCCTGCGCAGCATCCCTTGTAAAGACGAACAGCGAGAATTGCGCATGCACGACGAACGCGACCACCGGATCGACTTCTTCCGCGGCCTGGCCCTGGTGTTCATCTTCTGGGACCACGTCCCGCACAACCCGTTCGCCCTGGTCACGGTGCGCAATTTCGGCCTCAGCGATGCCGCGGAGATTTTCGTCTTCCTCGCCGGCTACGCCTCGGTGCTGGCCTACGGCAAGCTGTACCGGCGCGACGGCTTTCTGCTCGCCGGCATGCGTATCCTGCGCCGGGCCTGGGTGCTCTACGTGGCACACATCTTCCTGCTGGCGGTGCTGATGGGCATCGTCTTCGTCGCCCAGAACTACCTGCACCATCGCGATCTGGTGACGGAAATGGGCCTGGGCTATGTGATCGACCAACCGCAGCAGGCGCTGGTGGACGAGCTGCTGCTGCGTTTCAAGCCCAACCTGATGGACCCACTGCCGCTCTACATCATGCTGTTGCTGGCATTGCCGGCGATCCTGCCACTGCTGCTGCGCTGGCCAGCGGCAACGCTCATGCTGTCGCTGGCGCTCTATCTGCTGGCGCCGAGCCTGAACCTGGAATCGCGCCCCGGCGGCGTATGGTTCTTCAATCCGCTGGCCTGGCAGTTCCTGTTCCTGCTCGGCGGCGTCGCGGCCTTGCGCGCCGGGCAGGCGCCGCGCGACCCGCGTCCGCTTCGGCAGCAACCGCTGTTCCTCGCCGCGTTCGGCTATCTGCTGCTCGGCGGCATGCTGGTGCTCGCCTGGCACTGGCCATGGCTGCACGCCACGTTGATCGATCCGATTGCCGAGCAGCTGTACCCGATCAGCAAGACCGACCTGGACCCGGTGCGCCTGTTGCATTTCATTGCCCTGGCCTACTGCACGGCGAGGCTGCTGCCGGCCGGCGCCTGGCTACGCACCTGGCTGGCCCGGCAAACCTGCCGCATGGGGCGCTACTCGCTGGAGGTGTTCTGCCTCGGCGTGCTGCTGGCGCCGCTGGCGGATATCGCCAACACCCTGGCCGGCGACACGCTGGCGGTGCGTCTGGCGACCCCGCTGCTGGGTGTCGCGCTGATGGCGCTGCTCGGCGCCTGGCTGGAGTGGAACAAGCAGCTTGGCCAGGTACCTCGGCCGAGGGTACTGGCCGCCACCTGAGGTCCGAAGGTCCAGCAACCCGCCGGGCAGGCAAGCGCTTGCCTGGCATTCCGTCCGAATTGTCCCGGCTCGTCTGATTGGGGGATTGCGATTGTCGGGCAACGGCTACTCTTCAAGTGAGTCAGCCACGAGAGTAACCGAGTCGATTCATCATGGGCGCGATATGGAAAACGGATACCCACGCCTCACCCTTGCAGAGCGAAACCCCCGCTTTGTGCCAACCAAAGCCGCCCAAGACCCGTTCGACATTGCGCATCGCGTTCTGGCTGCTGGTGTTGCTCGTCCTGGCCGTCGTCGCGGTGGCCGTCAGCTATGAGATGCGCACCTCCTGGCTGCAATCCCGCGAGCTGAGCCGCTACAGCGCGAGCCTGGATTATTCGCTGCTGCCGGGCCCCAGCTCGGACATCCTCTATCCGCTCAACGGCCCGTTCGACAAACGCCTGGGCTATGCCTACATGCCGCAGTTCCTCCAGCGCCTGCAGCAACGCGGCTACGTGATCCAGCAACAGACCCGCTTCTCGCCCGCCCTGCTGGACTACACCCGGCACGGCTTCTTCCCGCCCTATGCGGAAAAGGTCCAGGCCGGCCTGGATATCAGCGACTGCCGTGGCGAGCCGCTCTACGGCTTCCAATACCCACAACAGCTGTACCCGGACTACCAGTCGATCCCGCCGCTGGTGGCCAACAGCCTGCTGTTCATCGAGAACCGCGACCTGCTGGACGAAAGCCGGCCGCTGGCCAACCCGGCGGTGGACTGGCCGCGCTTCGCCATGGCCGCGCTCAGCCAGGTGGGCAAGGTGCTCGACGTGCAGGACCAATCCGCCGGCGGCAGCACCCTGGCGACCCAGTTGGAGAAGTACCGCCACTCGCCGGACGGCCTGACCGTCTCCGCCCCGGAAAAACTGCGGCAAATGGTGTCCGCCAGCGTGCGCGCCTACCAGGGCGGCCCACTGACCCTGCCCGCGCGGCAGAACATCATTCGCGACTACCTCAACAGCGTGCCGCTCTCGGCCGCCCCTGGCCACGGCGAAGTGCATGGCCTGGCCGACGGTTTGCGGGTCTGGTACGGCGCCGACTTCCACAAGGTCAACCGCCTGCTCGACCCGGCGCAGTCGCCGGAAGCGACACCCGCCGAGCGCGGCCTGGCGCTGCGCCAAGTGCTCTCGCTGATGATCGCCCAGCGCCGCCCTTCGTATTACCTGGCTTCCCAGGGACGCCATGATCTCGCCGAGCTGACCGACAGCCACATTCGCATCCTGGCCCAGGGTGGCCTGATCGACCGCCAATTGCGCGATGCCGCGCTGGCGCAACAGGTCGCCTTTCGCGATCTCGAACTGGAACCGGCGCTGCGCAGCAACGAAACCAGCAAGGGCATCAGCGTTGCCCGCAGCCGCCTGTCCGGCCTGCTGAACATGCCGCTGTACGACCTCGACCGTCTCGACCTGGCCGCTACCACCACCCTGCAGGGCGACCTGCAGGAGAAGAGCAGCCAGTACCTGCGCCAGCTTGCCGACCCGGCATTCGCCGAGCAGGTGGGGCTGTTCGGCGAACGCCTGCTCTCGCCTGAGAAAACCAGAGAAGTGCGCTACAGCTTCACGCTGTTCGAGCGCACCGCCGACAGCTATCGGGTACGCGTGCAGACCGACAGCACCGACCAGCCGTTCGATATCAACGAAGGCAGCAAGCTGGAACTCGGCTCCACCGCCAAGCTGCGCGTGCTCACCACCTACCTGGAAATCGTCGCCGAGCTGCACGCCCGTTTCGCCGGCATGACGCCAGTCGAGTTGCGCGCGGTGGAAGTGGCCGACCAGGACGTGCTGACCCGCTGGGCCGTGGACTACCTTGCCAGCCAATCAGATCGCAGCCTGCCGACCATGCTCGATGCCGCGCTGGAGCGCCGCTATTCGGCCAGCCCCGCCGAGCGTTTCTTCACCGGTGGCGGCCTGCACACCTTTCACAACTTCCGCCGCGAGGACAACGGACGCATCCCGACCATGCGCGAGTCGCTGCAGGAATCGATCAACCTGCCGTTCATCCGACTGATGCGCGACCTGGTGCGCTACGCCACCTACCAGGCCCCCGGCAACAGTGCCGAGCTGCTGAAGGACGACAAGGACCCGCGCCGCGCCGAATACCTCAGCCGCTTCGCTGATCGCGAGGGCACCACCTTTCTCCTGCGCTTCTGGCGCAAATACCAGGACCAGCCAACCCAGGAACGCCTGAGCACCTTCCTCGACAGTCTGCGGGCCACGCCGGTGCGGCTCGCCGCCGTGCATCGCTACCTGATGCCGGAGGCCGACCTGGCCACCTTCGGCGCCTTCATGAAGAAGCAACTGCCAGAGGAGAACCTCAGCGACAAGCGCATCGACGAGCTCTATCGCAAGTACGGCCCCGGCGCCTACAGCCTGCCCGACCAGGGCTACATCGCCCGCGTGCACCCGCTGGAGCTGTGGCTGCTCGGCTACCTGTTCGAACGCCCGGACGCCACCTTCAGCGAGGCCGTGGCCGCCAGTACCAAGGAACGCCAGGAGGTCTACGGCTGGCTGTTCAGAAGCCGGCACAAGAGCGCGCGCGACAGCCGCATCCGCATCATGCTGGAAGTGGAGGCCTTCCTCGACATTCACCAGCGCTGGCAGCGCCTGGGTTACCCCTTCGGCCACCTGGTGCCGTCGTTGGCCACCGCCATCGGCAGCTCCGGCGACCGTCCGGCGGCGCTGGCCGAGCTGATGGGCATCATCCTCAACGACGGCGTGCGCCTGCCGACGGTGCGCATCGATACCCTGCACTTCGCCGCCGACACGCCCTACGAGACCCGGCTTGACCGCACCAACATCCAGGGCCAGCGGGTACTGCCCTCCGAGGTGGCTGCGGCACTGCGCCAAGCCCTGTCCCAGGTGGTCGAAGGCGGCACCGCGCGGCGCCTGGCGGGCAGCTTCGCCCTGGCCAACGGCCAGCAACTGACCCTCGGCGGCAAGACCGGCACCGGCGACAACCGCATCGAGACTGTCGGCGCCGGCGGGCGGGTACTCAACTCGAGGGCGATGAACCGCACCGCGACCTTCGTCTTCTACCTGGGCCCCCGCCACTTCGGCACGCTCACCGCCTTCGTGCCCGGCCGGGCGGCGGAAAACTTCCGCTTCACCTCCGCGCTGCCAGTGCAGGTACTCAAGGGCATGGCGCCGATTCTCACCCCCTACCTGGAGCCGGGCGGCCTGACCGGCTGCCAGGTGCCGCCGCAACCGGTACAGGCCCGCCTGCGCTAGAAGCCGACCGGGCCCGGCAGGTCGTGCTACTCGCTGTGCTCCGGCGAAGACGGCGCCGGAGCCAGCCCGCGCAGACCAGCGAAACCCCAAACGGCCAGCCCGATGATCGGCACCAGCAGGATCAGCACAACTTGTTGGCAGTGTTTCCACAACTGCGCCAGAGGCTGCCAATGGCCCAGCAATCCAGGCACAGCACGAGCAACGCCAGGGTGACGATGAAAAACGAAAGCCCGTCGACCATGGCCCTCTCCCCGCCACTGGCTATTTCTGATTCGGTCCGCGGGCCATGACAGCAGTTCCCGCTCGGTCAGCCCTCCGATCCGCGGGTAGCCGCCAGCAAGGTGTCGTAGGCCGGGGTCGCGGCGATGTTCAGCGCCGCGCTCAGCGCCAGGACGCTCGGCAGGTCGCAGCGGTACACCAGCACCATCTGCAGCTCGGTATCCAGAGGCTCGCTGAAGTTCACCAGCACATAGCCGCCCTTCTCCGGGTACAGGCTGCCCAGTTGCACCTGGATGCGCTTGAGCGCGGTCAGGGGCTCGGTCTTGGCCAGTTGCTTGGGCTTGATATGGAAGGTCACGCTGGGGCCGAAGGACTCGATGATCTGTTGCAGCAAGTCGTCGTACCCATCGGCGGCGAACAGCACGGTATCCGGCAGGCTGCCGACCACCACCCATTCGCCCAGTGGAATAGGAAAGCTGTCGTCGTAGTTGATGTCCGGATTGGCCGCCAGGAAGGCTTGCGGGTCGGCATAGGCCTGCGCCGCCTCGTCGGCCACCCGGCGGATTTCGCCCTCCTCCATGCAGCCAGAGCTGATTTGCGTGATCAATTCGACGAGCTGGCTTTGCATAGAAAAACCCCGACTGGATGAACAAGCCGGCAAGGATAGCGGAAGCCGCCGCCGACCGCCCTGCCCGCGCACTGAACTCGCCCTGCCGATTCGCTGTCTCCAGAACCTCGACGCGGGCGTCCGTTCACAACCGCCCCGCCGTTAACCCTCCAACCTCTTAGTCATTCGCAAGGGAGTTTGAACATGACTATCCGCATTGGCGACGAAGCACCCGACTTCACCGCCGACACCATCGAAGGCACCCTCAACTTTCACGAGTGGATCGGCGACAGCTGGGCCATCCTGTTTTCCCACCCGAAGGATTTCACCCCGGTGTGCACCACCGAACTGGGCTACGTGGCCAGGCTCAAGCCGGAATTCGACAAGCGCAATACCAAGGTCATCGGCCTGAGCATCGACCCGGTCAGCGATCACAAGGCCTGGGTCGGCGACATCGAAGAAACCCAGGGCCATGCGGTCAATTTTCCGCTGATCGGCGACGCCGACCTGGTGATCGCCAAACTGTATGACATGATCCACCCCAACGCTGGCGGCGGCCCGCGCACCGCAGTGGACAACGCCACCGTGCGCTCGGTGTTCATCGTCGGGCCGGACAAGAAGATCAAGGCGATGCTGGTCTATCCGATGAGCGCCGGGCGCAACTTCGACGAAGTGCTGCGCCTGCTCGATGCCTTGCAGCTCAATGCCCGGCACAGCGTGGCCACACCGGTGAACTGGAAACCCGGCGAGGACGTGATCATTCCGCCGACGGTCTCCGAAGAGGAAGCCCGAAAGAAATACCCGGAAGGCTACAAGACCCTCAAGCCCTACCTGCGTGTGGTCAAACAGCCGCAATGACCCGGTAGCGTCGAGCGCCGGACCGCGAGGTCCGGCGCCTGCCACGAGGCGAAGACCTCGCCACGTGGCAGGCGACATTCGCGGCCAACGAACGCACAATTCCCCGATCGGTCCAACTAGCCTCATCGCTCAGGAGAACTTCATGCGCCTCACCGTGCTCGCCCTTTTCTGCACCCTGCCACTCGCCGCCCACGCCGCCTCGCTCAAGGATTTCGAGCTGACCAGGATGCTGGAGAAAGTGGCCGAGGAAAGCAGCCAGGGCACGCCGCGGGCGATCAACGAAGACATTCTCGACCAGGGCTATACCGTCGAAGGCCACGAGTTGATCAATCACCTCAGCGTACGCGAAAGCCACGCGGCGAAGATGCGCGGCAACCCCGACATCGTGCGCAAGCAACTGGCCGCCAGCGTCTGCCAGAATACCGGTTACCGCCAATTGCTGGCGCGCGGCGCGGTGCTGCGCTACCAGTTCAGCGAGCACAGGAGCAACCGCCCGGTGACCACCGAGCGGTTCAGTGCCGCCGACTGCGGCCTGCAACAGTGAGCGGACGGATCGTCCCCTCAGAGATCCTTCGCCCGGCGCTGGCCGGCATCGGCCCGCAGGTCCGCCAGTAACGCCTCCATGTGACGGGAACGGCGTATACCGCCCTCCAGCCGCCGCTGGCACTCGTCTTCCAGGCTCAGGCCATTGCTGCGTGCCGCTTGCTGGAGCAAGAGGTACAGCTCCCTATCCACTTCCAAGGTGATCCTGGGCATACCTGCCCCTCCCTTCCCATGACGCCCGGCGGCCCCGCCGCCCTGTCGTGCCGACCGCGCCGGCCGCGTCTCAGCGCAGCACGGCAGGGTCACCCTTGCCCGCCACCGCCGCTGCCTCCTCCGGAGTCAGCAAGGCGGTACGGGGTACATCCAGCAACCGCGCGCTGGCCGCCAGCACATTGGCCCAGCAGGCGCGGTTGGCAAACTGCATGCCGGCCTCGTCGAAGGTACCGCCGCGATTGCGGTAACCGAGCACGGCGCTCTTGCCCGCATCCGGCAGAATCGGCCAGAGGTGACCGCGCGCCACTTCCGGGCGCATGTGGGTCAGCAGGATGCGATCCTCAAAGCTATCGGGGAACAGTCGAGCCACCAGTTGCTCGTCGGCGACCACCTCCAGCTCCCAGCGATCCCGGGGCGCACGGAAACGCCCCGGTTCCTGCAAGTAAATCAGACGGTAAGCGTAGCCGGCGTCCTTCAGACGAGCGGCGGCGCGCTGCATCTCGGCCAACTGATAGCTGCCATTGGCGATCAGCAGCAGCGGCTCGGGGCCGGCGCATTCGTCCATGATCAAGGCACCGTCGCGGGCCAATTGCTCGGCCTGCTCGCGGTCGAACACCGTCGGGCGCGGGCGCTTGGGAATCACCATGCATGCCAATTGTCCGCGCGCCTGGTAGATCTGCGGCAGCAAGGCCAGGGCACTGTTGTGGTCGGCCGGGAACAGCACGCGCACCATGTCGCTCATCTCGCCGAGCATGGCTTCGCAGAAACTGGTGTCCTGGTGCGACTGCTGGTTCTTGCCGTTCTCCCAGGTGTGGGAAGTGGCTACCAGCGGCCAGCCGAGCCACCCGGCCGGGCGCCCCGCCTCCTTCTGCTGGCGGGCGAAGATCAACGCCTGGCGTACCGCGCCCTGCATCTTCACGCAGAAGGCTTCGTAGCTGGCCACCAGGTTCAGGCCGCCCTGGTTGGCCAGGCAGGCCGACACCACCGCCTCCTCGTTGAGCGCGGTGATGACCTTGCCGTCCACCGCCTCGTTGCCGCCTTCCGGCTCGCAGACACGGTGTTTGAGAGTCTCCAGCACGCCGCCGAGACGGTTGCTGGCCAACTCGTCCGGATTGCCGACCCGGGGCCGCAACCGTGGGTTGGCGACCACCAGGTCGGTGAAGAAGGTATCCAGCGCCGCCATCGGCGAACAGGCATCCTCCCGGTATGCCAGGGGCGGTAGGGTCGGTTCGACCGGATGCCGCATCGCCACGGGGTTGTCCCGCTCCAGCGGTCGATCGCGACGGCTGGCCACCAGCAGTTCGCGGGCGGCGACCAACTCGTCCGGTGCCACCCAGAGCGCCGCGACATGCTCGTTGAACAGCGCCCGGGCCTCGGCGTCGCAGCTCGGGTTGCCGGGCAACGGCAGGTTGTGTGCGGCATTGCTGCCGGCGCCATAGAAACCGAAGCCCTTGACCGTTTCGGCGATCGCATAGGGAATCGGCAAGGGGTATTGCAGGATGCCGCTGTGCTTCTCCTGCACGCGCCGCTGCAGACGCTGCTCCATTTCCCAGAGCACGCAGACGAATGCCGCGGGGTCGCGGCCGTCCAATTCGATGGGATCGAAGCCGCAGCGGCGCAAATGCTGGCGGAAGCCTTGCAGCCCTTCGTAGGTGCCCAGCTCGGTGCGCTGTTCGATACGCCGGCCATTGGCGATCATCACTGGCAGCGCTATCCCGCAGTCCTCGGCCCGCCACCAGCGTGGCACCCAATCGCTGCCACGCTGTTCTTCCGCCGCGCCATCCGAGAGGAACGCCACCAGCGTCTCGCCGGGCAGCGGCAGGTGGGCATATTGCAGTTCGGCGAAGCCCAGGTAGCCGCCCTCGGCGATGCCACCGGCGGTATGCGGATTGACATGGCTGCCCAACGGCACACCAGGGCTGCCATCCGCAGCCTGGGCGTAGCTGTAGAAATCGCTCACCAACCGATTCAGCCCCGCTTGGTCGAAACCGTAGCGCTCGGCCTGTTCCGGCTGCTGGTTGGCGGTCAGCAGGTTGAGCGCTTCGATCGCCGCCACGCAGTGGCCCTGCCCCATCAACCAGCCGCGGGTTTCGCCACTCAAGGCATTCAACCCGAGGTAGCCGGCATAAGCCGGAACCATGTTCAACGCGCCGCCGGTGTGCCCTTCCGGATGGGCCTTGAAATCCTCCGCGCACAGTGGCGCGCCATCCAGCCGCACCCGCTGGGCATAGGTCATGTGCACCACCAGCCAGAGGCCGGCCGCGGACAACCGGTCGAGGGCCAGCAAGAGACGATAGACACTGTCCAGATCGGGCTGGCGGCCGGACTGCACCAACTGGTGGGCCAGGCGAAACACCGCGGCCTGGGTCTCGGGACTATGCTGAAAGGGGCCGTAGCCGCTTCGCCAGGTGGCGAAGGCAGGTTCGACTTGGGCGTGCGCGTCCAGCTCGGCAAGGCTGGGCAATATCTGACTCATGGCAGGGCTCCAAAGACGCGGGGAATATCGCAGTCTAGACAGCGCGGCGCCACCCGATGCTGACCTGCATCAAGACGGTCCGCCGCCGGTCCCGGCAGGCTGCCGGTATCTCCCCCAGTAAGGAAAACGATATGGCTTTGTTGACTTTCCTTGGTGCCATTCGGCAGGTCACAGGTTCCTGCTACCTGATCGAAGCCCACGATGGCGCGAACGTGTTGCTCGAATGCGGCATGCACCAGGGCCGGCGCGAGGAAGAAGCCGGCAACCAGGCGCCCTTCGCCTTCGACCCGCGCAGCCTCGATGCCGTGGTGATCTCCCATGCCCATCTCGACCATAGCGGTCTGCTGCCACGCCTGACCGCCTCCGGCTATCGCGGCCCGATCTTCGCCACACCGGCCACCTGCGAGCTGATGGAACTGATGCTGCTGGACTCCGCGCACATCCAGGAAAACGACGCCGAGTGGGAAAACAAATGGCGTGCCCGCCTGGATAAGCCGAAGGTGAAGCCGCTGTACACCACCCAGGACGCCGAGCAGGCCCTGAAGCTGCGACACCCATTGGCCTACGGCGAGCGGCGGGAAGTCGCGCGCGGCATCCAGCTCACCTTCCACGATGCCGGGCACATTCTCGGCTCGGCGGTGGTCGAACTCGAGGTGAGCGACTTCCAGCGCACCCGGCGCCTGGTGTTCTCCGGCGACCTCGGCAATACCTGCTCGCCATTGCTGCCCAACCCGAGCGTGTTGACCCGCGCCGACGTGCTACTGATGGAATCCACCTACGGCGACCGCGACCATCGCTGCAGCAACGACACCCTGGACGAACTCGCGGAGATTCTCCAGGCCGCCCACCGCGACGGCGGCAACGTGCTGATTCCGGCCTTCGCCGTGGGCCGCACCCAGGACCTGATCTACTACCTCGGGCGCTTCTACCAGGAAGGCCGGCTCCCCCAGCAGGCGGTGTTCCTCGACAGCCCCATGGCGATCCGCGCCAACGCCATCTACTCGCGCTTCCAGGAGCAGCTCAGCCCCGAGAACCTTGCCCTGGTGCAGAGCAAGCACGTCAAGCGCATCGAGGATTGGTTGCCGATCCTGCGCTGCACGCCGACGCCCGAGGAATCGATGGCGATCAACCGCATCCAGCGCGGCGCGATCATCATCGCCGGCAGCGGCATGTGCAACGGCGGGCGCATCGTGCATCACTTCAAACACAACCTGTGGCGCAAGGAATGCCACTTGGTCGTCCCGGGCTTCCAGGCCCAGGGCACGCTCGGCCGCGCCATCGTCGACGGCGCCTCCACGATAAAGGTGCTGCACCAGCGCATCGCGGTGAAAGCCCAGGTACATACGCTGGGAGGCTTCTCCGCCCATGCCGGCCAGGGACAGCTGATCGACTGGGCCAGCCGCTTCGAGCCGAAACCTGAGCTTTACTTGGTACACGGGGAACTCGAAAAGATGCGCGTGTTGCAACAGGCGCTGCACGAGCGCCTCGACTGGACCGCCAACATTCCGGAACCAGGAGACCGGATAGCACTCTGAACGACGCTGGCCCGCACGGGCCGGACCGCCGATGCGGCAATTGGGCCGCCGGCGGCTGGTGGTCGATAGGGTTGGTCGGTTAACGTGGGGTCGATGCTTGGAACATCGCGGTCACTTGCGGCAAGCGCACACCGGGCATCGACAACGGACTACTCGAAATGACCACCGCGACACCACCCTGTCGCACCGCGGCCTCGCCATTGCGGGGCTGCACAAGGTTCTGCCGCACAAGGAGAAGTTGAATGCCTTACGAACCGGAAGACTACCTATCCCGCCACTTCCAGATCAGCGATATCGATCTGGGCAGCGAAATAGACGAACTCGTCACTCTCAGCACTCCGGACACCAGCCCCAACCTGCCGCTCTACCGGGAAATGCTGACCACCGTGATCCGCATGGCCCAGGCCGACCGCAACCGCTGGGACGCCAAGATCATGCTACAGACCCTGCGCGAGATGGAGCACGCCTTCAGCCGGCTGGAACAGTTCAAGCGACGCCGCAAGGTAACGGTGTTCGGCTCCGCCCGCACGCCTGTCGAGCACCCGCTCTACGCGCTGGCGAAGGAGCTTGGCGCAACCCTGGCACGCTACGACCTGATGGTCATCACCGGCGCAGGAGGCGGCATCATGGCTGCCGCTCACGAGGGCGCAGGCCTGGAAAACAGCCTTGGATTCAACATCACCCTGCCCTTCGAGCAGCACGCCAACCCCACAGTCGAAGGCACCGGCAACCTGTTGTCGTTCCACTTCTTCTTCGTGCGCAAGCTGTTCTTCGTTAAAGAGGCGGACGCCTTGGTACTCTGCCCCGGCGGCTTCGGCACCCTGGACGAAGCATTGGAGGTGCTGACCCTGATTCAGACCGGCAAGAGCCCGTTGGTGCCGGTGGTATTGCTGGACGAACCGGGCGGCAGCTTCTGGAAGGACGCCATCGACTTCATGCGCAAACAGCTGGAAAACAACCGCTACATCCTCTCCAGCGACATGCACCTGATGCGCCTGGTCTACAGCGCCGAGGACGCCGCCGCAGAGATTGCCCAGTTCTATCGCAACTTCCACTCCAGCCGCTGGATCAAGGATCGCTTCGTGATCCGCATGCACCATCCATTGAGCGATGCCGCCTTGCAGCAATTGCAGACGGATTTCGCCGACCTTTGCCTGAACGGCGATTTCGAGCAGCAGACCTCCTGTGAAGCAGAGGAGGATGAGCCGGAGCTCTGCCATCTGAGCCGCCTGTCCTTCATCTTCAACGCCCGCGACCACGGACGCCTGCGGGAGCTGCTGGACTTCATCAACCTGTCCGAGCACTGGGCCAAGAAGGCCTGAACTCTCCCAGCCAGCCATGCCTACGCAGCATGGCTTCCGGCCGGGCGGGCGGGGCTCGTCCCGGACATCCTGGTCCATGCCGACTCCTGTACAGCGCTAGAACGTTGCCCGGTGCTTCACGAACAGGTGGAGCCGGGCTCGATGTCGCTGCGTCAATACGGACCCGACATGCTCATCTACAGCCGCGCACACCGCCTCTTCTCCCAGCCCAGCCTGACCTTCGCTCGGCGACCTTTTTTGAATAGCGCCTGGAGCTACGCCCCTGACACCTCGTCATCTGCCCTGTAGGCGCTCGCCCTAGTCGTCCGCCGCCGCTCCACGCAACAGTCGACCGATCAAATCCAGGGGATAGCCCCGGTAGCTGAGGAAGCGACCCTGCTTGGCACGCTCACGGGCATCGTGCGGCTGGCGCCCGGCGAACTTGCGCCGCCAGGTGTCCTCCAGCAATTCGCGCCAGTCGAGGCCACTGTCGCGCAACGCCAGTTCGATGGCTTCCCGGGGCAGACCACGCTGGGCCAGTTCTTCGCGAATGCGCAATGGCCCATAGCCGGCGCGGGCGCGGCTGGCGACGAAGCTTTCCAGATAGCGGGATTCGCAGAGCAACCCCTCTTCCGCCAAACGGTCGAGGGCCGCATCGATCAATTCGGAGGGGGCGCCGCGCTGGCGTAGCTTGCGGGTCAGTTCGACCCGCCCATGCTCGCGTCGCGCCAGCAGATCCATCGCGGCCCGCCGCACGGCGGCGGGGCTGTCCAGCACATTAGGCATGCCGGGGATCAGGCGTCGAGATCAGCCAGGTCATCCACCATGGAGTCGGCTTTACCGCTGACCGGCGCCACCAGCAGCTTGTCGCGAATGGCCTTTTCCACGGTGCTGCCGACTTCCGGATTGTCCGCCAGGTACTTGGCCGCATTGGCCTTGCCTTGACCGATCTTGTTGCCCTGGTAGCTGTACCAGGCCCCGGACTTCTCCAACAAACCGAGCTGCACGCCAAGATCGATGATCTCGCCGTTGCGGTAGATGCCCTTGCCATAGAGGATCTGGAACTCTGCCTGGCGGAACGGCGGCGCAACCTTGTTCTTCACCACCTTCACGCGGGTCTCGCTGCCGACCACTTCCTCGCCCTCTTTCACCGCACCGGTGCGGCGGATGTCCAGGCGCACAGAGGCGTAGAACTTCAGGGCGTTGCCGCCGGTGGTGGTTTCCGGGTTACCGAACATCACGCCGATCTTCATGCGGATCTGGTTGATGAAGATCACCAGGCAGTTGGCATTCTTGATGTTACCGGTGATCTTGCGCAGCGCCTGGGACATCAGGCGAGCCTGCAGACCCACATGGGTATCGCCCATTTCGCCTTCGATTTCAGCCTTGGGCACCAGCGCGGCCACGGAGTCGACAATGATCACGTCGACGGCGTTGGAACGTACCAGCATATCGGTGATTTCCAGCGCCTGCTCGCCGGTATCCGGCTGGGAAACCAGCAGGTCGTCGACGTTCACGCCGAGCTTGCCGGCATAGTCGGGATCGAGGGCGTGTTCGGCGTCGACGAAAGCACAGGTCGCACCTTGCTTCTGGGCTTCGGCGATCACCGACAGGGTGAGGGTGGTCTTACCCGAGGACTCCGGCCCATAGATCTCGACGATCCGCCCTTTCGGCAGGCCGCCGATACCCAGGGCGATATCCAGCCCCAGGGAGCCGGTGGAAATGGCCGGGATGGCTTGGCGGTCGTGATCGCCCATGCGCATCACCGCGCCCTTGCCGAACTGTTTCTCGATCTGGCCCAGGGCGGCCGCCAACGCGCGCTTCTTGTTCTCGTCCATTGAAGTCCTCACATAAGCAAGAGGCCCGAAAGGCCATAACAACTGTATAAGTAGCCAGTATTAGAGCACAGGGCAAATCGCTCGCCTACCCCTTCATTCAGGAATTTCTCCCCCGCTCATCCGTAACAGCCCGGCCAGAGCGACTTCCACCGTTTGTCGGCGAACGGCCGCACGGTCGCCTTCGAACAGATGGCGCTGGCTGAACAGGCGATTGCCGTCGGCCCAGGCCAGCCACACCGTACCCACCGGCTTGTCCGGCGTCCCGCCGTCAGGCCCGGCGATGCCGCTCACGGCCACGGCGAAACGCGCGCCGCTGTGCAACTGGGCGCCCCTCGCCATGGCCTCGACGACCTGCTGGCTGACCGCCCCAACGTGCTCGAAGAGCTCGCTCGGGACCTGCAATTGCCGGGTTTTCTGTCGGTTGGAATAAGTGACGTAGCCTGCCTCGAACCACGCCGAGCTACCTGCAATGCGGGTGATCGCCTCGGCGATGCCGCCACCAGTGCAGGACTCTGCGGTAGCGACCTGAGCCCGGCCGGCAAGCAGGCGCTCGCCAAGCAATGCGGCGAGTCGGGTGATCTCTTCCATTGGGTCCTCCTGGTCTGACGGGCTCATGCGATACCGTACACCAGCGCTTGCCCAAGCGGCATCCAACAAGCGCCTGCACTGCTCGTTCATGCTCTCCTCGGTAGCGTCGAATAAGTTCCCGCCAGAGTAGGAGGCGAATCATGTCTAGGTAATTTGCACAACAAAGCCCAGCACTTTGGCTGGACTCGGGCAGCTCACGTCAGCTTCTTGACCGATCAAACAGAATATTTTCCCTATCGAGACTTAAGGAAAATCCGAAAAAGCTCTGGACTTGCGAAACGACCGGCCTGTAACTCGCCGGGCTCGCACGGTCATGGGTTGCAATTGAGCGCAGCGAAGCCCAACGGGGAGCGCGCAGGCTCCTCACGGAGCAGGCCGGCCACGCGCTGCCTCGGCCAGGTAGAACCAGGTGGGTGCGTCCAGCTCCAGTTCGGCGCCAGCCAAGGCTTCTTCCAGGCGTTCCCAGCGCAAGCTGCCGAATACCGGCAATGGCCGGCCGGGCAGACGGCGCAGCCAGGCCAGGGCGACCTGGGTCGGCGTCGCCTCGAGTGCTTTGGCCACCTCGTCGAGGGCGCTCTGCAAGGCCGGTGCGAACCCGCCGCCGGCCAGCGGCGACCAGGCCATCACCCGCAGGCCGGCGGTTTGCAGCGCCTGGAGCTGACCGTCCCAGGCCGCCTCCTGGGCGGCCAGCGACAGCTCGATCTGGTTGACTTTCAACGGCAACTCGCGCGCCAACGTCTGCCAGTGCAGGGGCTCGGCATTGGACACCCCGAGCCAGGCCACCTTGCCGGCCTGCACCAGCCTCTGCAAAGCGCGGCACACCTCGTCCACCTCCAGCAACGGGTCGGGCCGGTGCAGCAGGAAGCCTTCCAGGCGCTCCACGCCGAGGCGCGTCAGCGAGGCCTCCACCGCAGCGGTGAGATAACCCGCCGAACTGCGATAATGCTTGACCCGCCAGCGCGAGCGATCCTGCGCCGCCGGCACGATGTCGGCCTTGCTGATCAGGGTAAGCCGCTCACGCAGCTGCGGCACCAGGCGCAGAGCCTCGCCGAAGCGCGTTTCGCACTGGCCAAGGCCGTAGATGTCGGCGTGATCGAAGACATCCAGGCCCCGCTCCAGGCAGCGTTCGATAAAGCCCGCCAACTGCGGCGCCGACGCCAGCTCGGGATAATCCGACAGACGCATCATGCCGATGGCCAGGGGTGTGGTGAGGGTCATGGCAAGGCTCCCAGTCCAAAAATTTTAGTTATATTACGAAACTGTTTGCCTGGCTCTCTAATGATTCCTATGATTCGCCCTTAAAATTTGTTGCTTATAAAAATTACAGGCCGACCCATCCGCTGCCTCGGCCCCTCACCCCAGGAAGCCCCCATGACCCTGCGCCGTACCAAGATCGTCGCCACCCTTGGCCCTTCCAGCAACAGCGAGTCGCAACTCGAAGCGCTGATCCTCGCCGGCATCGACGTAGCCCGCCTGAACTTCTCCCACGGCTCTGCCGAAGAACATCTGCAACGCGCCGAGCTGGTGCGCAGCCTGGCCGCCAAGCATGGCCGCTGCGTGGCCATCCTGGCCGACCTGCAAGGCCCGAAGATCCGTGTCTCGCGCTTCGCCAACGGCCCGATCCGCCTGGCACCGGGCCAGTCGTTCTGCCTCTCCGCCGTGCACCCGAAGGACGCCGGCAATCAGGAGGTAGTCGGCATCGACTATCCGGAACTGGTAGACGACTGCCGCGTTGGCGACGAGCTGTTACTGGATGACGGCCGCATCGTCCTGCAAGTGACCGATATCCGCGACCGCGCCGTACACACCCGCGTGCTCAATGGCGGCGTGCTGTCCGACCGCAAGGGCATCAACCGCCGCGGCGGCGGCCTGACCGCACCGGCGCTGACCGACAAGGATCGCGCCGACATCCTCACCGCCTCGGCAATGCAGGCCGACTACGTGGCGGTGTCCTTCCCCCGTGACGCCGCCGATATGGAAGAGGCCCGCGCCCTGCTGCAGGCCGCCGGCGCCAAGGCCGGACTGGTGGCGAAGATCGAACGCGCCGAGGCGGTAGCCAACGACGAAACCCTGGATGCGCTGATCCTGGCCAGCGACGCGGTGATGGTGGCCCGCGGCGACCTCGGCGTGGAGATCGGCGACGCCGAACTGATCGGCATCCAGAAGCGCATCATCCGCCGCGCCCGCAGCCTGAATCGCGCGGTGATCACTGCCACGCAGATGATGGAGTCGATGATCAGCAGCCCGCTACCGACCCGCGCGGAAGTCTCCGACGTCGCCAACGCCGTGCTCGACCTCACCGACGCGGTGATGCTCAGCGCCGAATCCGCCGCCGGCGAGTACCCGGTCGAAGCGGTGCAGGCCATGGTGCGCGTCTGCCTGGGTGCTGAGAAGCATCCGGACACCCAGCGCTCGGGGCATCGCCTGCACGAGCAATTCACCCGCTGCGACGAAACCATCGCCCTCGCCGCGGTCTATGCCGCCAACCACCTGCAAGGGGTCAGCGCCATCGTCTGCCTGACCGAGAGCGGCGCCACCCCGCTGATCATGTCGCGCATCCGCACCGCACTGCCGATCTACGCCGTTTCCCCGGACCCGCGCAGCCTGGCGCGGACCGCCCTGTACCGGGGCGTGCAGCCGCTGGCGTTCGACCACGACGACCTGCCGCCGGCCCAGGTCAACCAGGCCATCATCAATCGCATGCTGGAAATCGGCGCCGTCAAACCGGGCGACTGGATCCTGCTGACCCGCGGAGACCGCCACAGCCCCGGCGGCACCAACAGCCTGAAAATCATCCAGGTGGAAGCGCCGTAAGCCGGCTGCGGCAGTTGCCTGGGGCGAAGCCGCTGCGACGCCCGACAGATCGCTCGTTGGGCTTCGAGCCTCAACCCAACCTACACCCGCACATCCGTAGGTTGCGGTTGAGCGCAGCGAAGCCCAACGAGCCCGTTACAGGCCCCGGCGCCTCTACCCCTGCACATTCCGCCAGCGTTTCATCTCTTCCTCGATGAAGTGCCCGACCAGATCGCGGTAGAGCTTCTCTATGGCATCCGCGCTCAAGCCCTGTTCCTGCGCCCAGACCCGGCGCTGTTTGAGCATGGCGTCGAACCGCTCCGGCGCGCGCACGGCGTCTTCGCTGGCCTTGAACTTCGCGGCGGCCTGCACGTAGCGAAAGCGCTCGCCCAGCAGGGCGATCACGGCACGATCCAGGCGATCGATCTCGGTACGGATCTCCGCCATGTCGGCGCAGTCCTGCGGCAATTTATCGGTGTTCATCGGCAATCCTTGTTCGCGATTTCGGCTGGATCGGCGCGGCGGCGGTGGCCATACATAGCACGGCGCATCAACCACTCCATTGGCACCGTACCATTTCGCCGATTGCCTGAGCGCCGATCACCCGCCACACTCGCGAATTTCCTTCGACTCGACAACCCTGCAGACCATGACCGACCTCACCATCGCCGCCGCGCAATCGACCGCCATCGCCGGAGACATACACGCCAACCTCGCACGTCACCTGCGCTTCATGCAGGTGGCCGCCGATCGGGGTGTCGATCTGCTGGTGTTCCCAGAACTTTCATTGACCGGCTATGAACCCGCCCTGGCCCGCGATCTGGCCTTCCAGGCCCATGACGAACGCCTGCGCCCCCTGCGCGAACTGGCCCAGCGCTGCGGCATGACCACCGTGGTCGGCGCGCCGCTGCGCCCGGCGGATACGCGGGAGCTGGTGATCGCCGCACTGGTGCTCGGGGCGGACGGCAGCCTTGGCGTGCACAGCAAGAAACACCTGCACAGCGGCGAGGAACAGGTGTTCAGCCCCGGCCAGGGCGGCCCGCTGCTGCACATCGCCGGGCAGAAGATCGCCCTGGCGATCTGCGCCGATTTCAACCAGCCGAGCCACCCCCAGGAAGCCGCCGCCCTCGGCGCCGACATCTACGCCGCCGGGGTACTGATTTCGGTGAACGGCTACGCCAACGATAGCGCCCTGCTCGCCGGCTACGCCGCCGAGCATCGCATGACGGTGCTGATGGCCAACCATGGCGGCCCGACCGGCGGCTGGCAGTCAGCCGGGCGCAGTGCGCTATGGGATGCGGATGGCAGCTCGATCGCCGCCGCCCCCGGCGATGGCGATCGCCTGATCATCGCCAGAGGCGCGGCCAGGCGCTGGTCCGCCGAGGTGATTGCCGTCGACTGAGCCTCAGTCGCCGGCGTAATACAGGCCCTCGATCGGCGACAGTTCGCCCTCGTAGTCTTCGCCGACCCACTCCGGGTTGGGGCTGACGTAAATGCGCACCCAGCCCAGCACGCCGTACGCCAGCTTGACCAGATAGTCGTCCTGCTCGTTGAGCAGGACCGTCAGTGCCGCACCCTTGGGCAAGACCGCGACGACCTCCCGCATGTCCCTCGCGGCATAGACCTTCAGCGCCGCGCGGGTATGCGTCTCCAGGCCGACATAGCGATAGGGCTGCGCCACTTCCTCGAAGCGCCCATCCCGCCAGCGATAATGCCGGCGCACGTTGAACATCGTGTTGTTATGGCCCTCGGCGTAGATATCGCCATCGCCGGGAAAGGTGAAACGCAGGCCGGGGATGGTGGCCAGGGTCCGGTACTCGCCCGCGCCCTCCTGCAGAACGCTACAGCTCGGGTCCCAACTGCCGCCGGAGTTGCAATCGATGGTGAACCAGGGGCCGGCTTCGCCGAGCAAGCGAACCCGCAGCGGCCGGGCCAGGTAAATGCCCGAGTCGTCGGCTTGCGCGGCATCCGGGTGCACACCGGGCAACACCTCGCTCGACTGCGCTGGATAGAACAGCGTCACGCCGACGTTTTCCACCGCGAGCGACGACAAGGCCGCCTCGCCCTGCTGGGCAACGGCGGGCGCGGCAACGCCAAGGGCAACCGCGCAAAGCAGGAAACCGAGTCTATTCATGGGCAAGAGCACAGGTGGGAAGGCGCGGCAGGTTAGCGACAAATGCCGTCACGGCAAAGGCGGCGATCCTGCTTCTGTGAGCCACTCGCCGCTCAGCCTTCCACCTCCCGGCTCAGCTTCAGATACAGCCCCAACCCACCCAGCAACGCCACCGCCGCCATCAGCATCCACACGGCGCTGATCAGTTGCGTCGAACCCGCGCCGAGCAGGCTCTTGAACATCAGCAGCAGCGCCTCGATGGATACTGCGATGACGATGGCCGACATGAAGCGGGTGATGGTGCGGCGGGTCGAGTCGTGGTGGTGGATGTCCTTATCCAGCAACACCTCTTCCTCGATGATGGTCTTGCCCAGGTCGAAGATCGCCATGCCCAGGGTGATCAGGATAACGATGCCGAAGGCGTGGGTGGCGATGTTCTCGGCATGGGTGAAGATCTTCAACAGCGACTCCACCGACGAATACAGCAGCAGCACCGATACCAGCACCAGCAGCACGCCAATGACGCCATAGATGGTCTGGAAGTACGGATGTACCCGCGAGCGCATCTGGTCGCCGTTCAGGTAGGCCACCAGCCGCTGCAGGTTGAAGTTGATCACCAGATAGCCCTGGTCCTCGCCCTGCTCGTCGACGAAGTGCTGCACCGCGGAAATCGCCAGTTGCTGTGTGGCGCAGGACAGATAGGGATCGGTGACCACGATGCGGTTGGCGCAGCTGCGGGCGGCCACCACATAGGGCCGATGGCTGCGGTCGGCGCCACGGCCGAAGGAGCGGCGGGCACGCTGGCTGACGGTCGGGCTGTAGGCCGAGTCCATGCGCTGGATGGCCTTGTCGTCGAGGCTGTAGATCAGTTCGACGAAGGGATAGGCCTCGCTCAGCCGTTCGACGGCGGTCTGCTGCGCGGCATGATCTTCGAGCAGTCGCTGGCTGCTGACGCTGCTCATCATCGATTCGATCAAGCCATGGATCACCGGGCGATGCTGCTGATATTGCGCCACCAGTTGCAGATGGTTCCGGCCTTTCATTTCACCTTCCTGAGAGCGCCCAGGTATGGGCAGGTATTCAGATAGAAGGCAGGGCCAAGGCCGAAAGCACAGCTTTTTTCATACGTGCGCTTGAATGACAGAACGCGCGAATACGGGCCGCGAAGCAGCACCCGCAACGGGGCACGGCGCAGTGCCCTCGCACATTCGCCAGGCAAGCGATATAGAGCGACGAGCGGCGCAACGTGACGAACCGCCTGGTGGCCCCAGGCGGTTCGGCGCGCCACTAGATCGGCCTGGTGGCCTGCTGGGACCTGCCGTTGGGCTGCAGCCGCTCGCTCATCTCGCGGCCGATGTCCGCGCTGGCCTGGCTGATCTGGTCGTAACCCTCCTCGGCCATGCGCTTGGCCTTGCCGGTCAAACGGTCGCTGGTTTCGCCCAGCAGCCGGTCCTCCTGCGTGGTCGGCGGCAGCGAGGCGCCGAGCAGCGCCCCGAGGGCGATGCCGATGGCACCCAGGGCCAGCGGCTGCTCGGTCAGCAGGTGGTCGTATGCCTCCCGGGCGCGCTCGCCCTGATGGCGAAGGCGGTCGGCCGCCTGATGGGTCGAATCGCTCACGCGCTGGCGTGTGGAACCCAGCTCGTCGCGCAAGTGTCCGGCCTTGTCCTTCAAGCGCTGCTTGGCCCCTTCCGCGCTGTCGCGCAGGCTGCCGTGGCTGGTCGTCGACACGGCGCGATGCTGGCCGGACATCATCCAGGTCAGCCCCACCACGGTCAGCAGGGTCGGCACCGGGTTGGCCTTGACGGTGTTGCCCAGGTTGCCGAAGAACTCCCCGCCATTGCCCTTGGCGAAATGCAGCGCGCGGTCGAGCAGCTCGCCGGGCGACAGCTTGTTCTCCAGGGCATGCACGATGCTGCTGATGGACTCGCGCTGCTGGTCGATTTCCCGCTCTAGGGTTTCCGGGCTTTTTTGCGCCTCTTCGGCGATTCGGCTTTGCGTGCTCATTGGCTTTTCACCCTGATGGCTTGCTGGTCCTTGCGCAGCGAACGCACGGTGCGGTCTGGCGTGAACGCCGAGGGTTCGAGCTTCTTCTTGCCGGCCTGCAGCATGACCACGCCGATCAGCATCACGATGCCGCCGACGATCAGCGCAGCGACCCACGGCTGCACCACCAGGGCCAGGCCATAGACCGCCGCCTGCAGCAGGATGATGAAGCCGGCCAGCACCACGGCACCGCCGCTGGCGATGCTGGCAACGCCGGCCTTGGTGGCACGGATGGATTCGCTGACTTCGGTCTTGGCCAACGCCAGTTCCTTGGTGAACAGCAGGGGCACCTCCCTGCCCAGTTGGCGCAGCAGCGAAGGCACCGAGTTCCGGTCGGTTTCGGCGGTGCGGTTCTGTTGCGGGAAGTCCTGATTGAGCGTGTGCGAGTGTGGCTGACTCATCAGTGGTGCCCTCCTTTCGGGATGCTTGCATCGCCCAGGCCAGACAGGTGGCTGGAGGCATTGGAGAAATCCGCGGTGGCCGACGCGTATGCCGACGCGCCGGGGCGTCGGTCCCGGCTGCCGCTGGATGGACGCAGGCTGGCCGGGGTCACGGTGTCCTCGTCGCGGGACGCGTCATTGTCGCGGTGGGACGTGGCCCGGGCGAAACGGGCCAGGCCGAAACCGGCGGCGATGCTACCGGCGATGAACAGCGTGGGGTTGTCGCGGGCCAGCCGGCTGGCCTGTTGCAGCAACTCGTCGGCGCTCTTGCCGCGCAGCGTATCGGCCAGCCGCGACAGGCCGTTGGCGGCATCCGTCACATACTGGGAAAGCAAGGCATCGCCCCGGCGATCAAGTTCGGCGGCAGCGGCACGGGCACCCTCGGCGGCGTTTTCCAGCTCGCCGGCTCCACTCTGGCGATACTCGTCCACCTTGGCTCTGCCTTGAGTCCTGGCCTGCTCGGTGGCCTGATGCGCCTTGTCTTGCAGCTCGTCCATCGCTCGGCCGCCGTGGCTCTGGCCGTCTGGACCGGTAGTGCTCTGATTCGGTGTATGCATGGTAAATCCACCTCTTTGCTGGGTCGGAATACAGGTCCCGACGGGGCGCTGGCTGGCCCCGTTTTATTGCTCGATTCCCTTCAGGTGACCGGTGTGGGCACAGCGAGTTCTAGCGCAGCGGAGCAAAGCTGGCGGCCGGCACAGGGGTGGAGGCGCGTGCCAGGGAGGCTGGTTCTTCAAGTCAGGAGCTTCAAGGTTGATCGACAGGCCGCTTGCTGGGCTTCGTGCCTCAACCCAACCTACACCCGCACGTCCCGTAGGTTGCGGTTGAGCGCAGCGAAGCCCAACAAGGGTGCGCCAGCCCGGCATCAAGGCTGTCTCCTACGAGAAAGTGCGGACCAAAAAAAGCCGGCCCCTGGAGGCCGGCGAAGCACTATCGGGTCGTTGCGTGGGAGCCCGCACGGGAGAGTCTCCGTGGGGCTGGCAGCGTGCGGACGACCGGCCGCGCGCCGTTGGTGCGCGTTATCAGGCCAGCTTGCGGGCGACGTCGTCGAAGGTGGCCTGGATCTTGGCGTTCGGCTCGGCGGTCAGCAGGCTGACGACGACGATGGCCAGGGTGGCAAGGATGAAGCCGGGGATGATCTCGTAGAGCGAAAACGCATGGCTCATGCCGGAGGCCAGGTCCCAGATCATGCGTGCGAAGTCGGACTCCAGCACGTCTCTGCCCTTGGAAGTCAGGCCCGCCAGCAGTTTCCAGACGACGACGGTGATACCGCCGACCAGAATCCCGGCCAGCGCGCCCTGGCGATTCATGCGCTTCCAGAACAGCGAGAGGATGATCGCCGGGCCGAAGGCCGCGCCGAAGCCGGCCCAGGCGTAGGACACCAGGCCCAGCACGGTGCTTTCCGGGTTGAGGGCGAAGATCAGGGCGATGACGGAGATCACCACCACGGCGCCACGGCCGATCCAGACCAGCTCGGGACCGCCTGCGTCCTTCTTCAGGATCGCCTTGTAGAAGTCCTCGGCCAGGGCGGAGGAGCTGACCAGCAGTTGCGAGTCGGCGGTGGACATGATCGCGGCCAGCACGGCGGCCATCAGGATGCCGGCGACCACCGGGTGGAACAGGCTGTTGACCAGCACCATGAACACGGTCTCGGCGTCGGCCAGGTCGGTTTCCAGGTAGCCGATGGCGATCCAGCCGATGGCCAGGGCGGCGAACAGGGTCACGGCAGTCCAGCTCACTGCGATGCGGCGAGCGGTGGGCATGTCCTTGTCGTCCTTGATCGCCTTGAAGCGCGCCAGGATGTGCGGCTGACCGAAGTAGCCGAGGCCCCAGCCGAGCAGCGAAAGAATGGCGATGATGCCCAGCGGCTGGCCCTTGGCATCGTTGAAGAAGGTCAACAACTCCGGGTTCTTGGTGGTCATTGCGACGCTGGCGGCATCGATGCCGCCGACGGCGTTCAGCGCAAACACCGGTACCAGCACCAGGGCGGCGGCCATCAGCAGGCCCTGCACCACGTCGGTCCAGGCTACCGCGAGGAAGCCGCCGAACAGGGTGTAGGACACCACGGCCAGGGTGCCGACGATGACCGCGATCTTGTAATCGATGTGGAAGACGGTTTCGAACAGCTTGCCCGCGGCCACCAGGCCGGAGCTGGCATAGAAGAGGAAGAACAGCAGGATGAAGATCGCCGATACCACGCGCAGGGCGTGGGAGGTGTCATTGAAGCGATTCTCGAAGTAGGCCGGCAGGGTCACCGAGTCTTTCGCCGCGTGGGAGTACACACGTAGGCGCCGGGCGACGAACAGCCAGTTGAGCCAGGTGCCGGCCAGCAGGCCGATGGCAATCCAGGTGGCTTCGAAACCGGCCAGCAGGGCATACCCCGGCAGGCCCAGTAGCAACCAGCCGCTCATGTCCGAAGCGCCGGCGGACAGCGCGGCAGTGGTCGGGCCGATGGAGCGGCCGCCGAGAATGTAGTCGGAGAGATTGACGGTACGCCGGTAGGCGATGATGCCGATCCCCAACATCACCACCAGGTAGACCACGAAGGTCACCCCGACTACGTACAGGTTCTGCTCGTTCATCTTGTTGTTCTCTTCTTAGTGCTGGCGGGGTGCGTCCCGCTCATTGTGGTTTTTCGTAGCCGTCGGTTGGGACGGCTACGCCCGGTACGCTGCTACCCCCTCGGATGGCAGCGGCCGCTCGGGCGGGCCTTTTGGGCCCGCCGCAGTGCCTCGAAACCGTGTGCGAAGCGTCAGACCTCCTCGCCCAGGGACAGCAGCGAGGCGTTGCCGCCCACCGCCGTGGTATTCACCGATGTCGTGCGCTCATTGACGAAGCGCAGCAGGTAGCTCGGCCCGCCGGCCTTCGGCCCGGTGCCGGACAGGCCGCAGCCGCCGAACGGCTGCACGCCGACCACGGCGCCGACCTGGTTGCGGTTGACGTACAGGTTGCCGACCCGCGCCAGAGCCTCGATGCGCTGGGCGGTTTCCTCGTTGCGGCTATGCACGCCGAGGGTCAGGCCGTAGCCGGTGGCGTTGATCGCCGCGACCACCTTTTCCAGATCGGCGGCGTCGTAGCGCACCACGTGCAGGATCGGACCGAACTGCTCCTTCTCCAGTTCGTGGATGCCGCCGATCTCGAAGGCCACCGGCGCGACGAAATGGCCGTTGAGCCCTTCCGGCAGGCGCGCCTCGGCGATCAGCTTGCCGTCGCCCTTGAGCTTGTCGATATGAGCCAGCAGGCCCTGGCGGGCTTCGGCGTCGATGACCGGGCCGACGTCGCTTTCGCGCAGATGGGTCGGGCCGACCTTGATCTCGGCCATGGCGCCCTTGAGCAGGTCGATCACCCGCTCGGCGATGTCGCGCTGCACATAGAGCACACGCAGCGCCGAGCAGCGCTGGCCGGCGCTGGTGAAGGCGGAGGCCACGGCATCCTTGATCACCTGCTCAGGCAGCGCGGTGGAGTCGACGATCATGGCGTTCTGGCCACCGGTTTCGGCGATCAGAGTGGCAATCGGGCCCGGCTTGTCGGCCAACTGGCGGTTGATGAGCCGCGCCACCTCGGTGGAACCGGTGAAGCACACTCCGGCGAGGCGGGCGTCGCGGCAGAACACGCCGCCGAGGGTGGCGCCATCGCCCGGCAGGAAGGCGATCACGTCCTGCGGCAGGCCGGCGTCGAACATCAGCTCCAGGGCACGGGCGGCGATCAGGCTGGTCTGCTCGGCCGGCTTGGCCAGCACGCAGTTGCCGGCGACCAGCGCGGCGCTGATCTGGCCCAGGTAGATGGCCAGCGGGAAGTTCCACGGGCTGATGCAGGCGAAGATGCCGCGGCCTTCGTGGAACAGTTCGTTGCGCTCGCCGGTAGGGCCTTTCAATTCTTCACGGCCCAGGCGCAGGCGCGCCTGCTGGGCGTAGTAGCGGCAAAAGTCGACGGCTTCGCGAACTTCATCGATGCCATCCTGCAGGGACTTGCCGGCTTCCAGGGTGCACAGGGCCATCAGCTCGGCGCGGTTGGCTTCGAGCAGGTCGGCCAGGCGCTCGAGAATGGCGGCGCGCTGCTCGATCGGGGTGGCATTCCAGCGCGGCCAGGCGCCGGCCAGGCCGTCCAGCGCCTGCTTGGCCTGCTCGGCGGTGGCGAACTGGGCGTGGCCGACGATCTTCTCCAGGTCGTAGGGGCAGCGCACATCCACGGTCTGGCCGGCGAGCTTCTGGCCGCCGATCACCGGCGCGGCCCGCCACTGGTGGCTCAGATGGGGTTCGTAGGCGCGTGCCAGTTCGTTCCACTGGTTCTGGATATTCATGTTGAGGCCCTGGGAATTTTTCCGCGCGCTGCCGTACAGGGCTGGCGGGAGGGGGATTCTGTCATTGGCGAGGTTTTTGAACTTGCGCAGTTGCGTCACCGGATGATCGATCAGGGACGCCACCGGCACCCGCGGGTCGACCAACTGGTGCACGAACGACGAGTTGGCGCCGTTCTCCAGCAGACGCCGCACCAGGTAGGGCAGCAGGTCCTTGTGGGCGCCGACCGGAGCGTAGATGCGCACGTTCTTGCGATAGCGCTCGATCACCGTGTCGTACAGGGCATCGCCCATGCCGTGCAGGCGCTGGAACTCGAACTCGCGCGGCTCGGCCGCTTCGCCGGCCATGGCCAGGATGCAGGCGACGGTGTGCGCGTTGTGGCTGGCGAACTGCGGGTAGATGACCCCGCGGGTCGGCTCCGACAACAGGTAGCGGGCGCAGGCCAGGTAAGACGTGTCGGTGCCTTCCTTGCGGGTGAACACCGGGTAGCCGTGCAAGCCCTGGACCTGGCATTGCTTGATCTCGCTGTCCCAGTAGGCGCCCTTGACCAGGCGCAGCGGAATGCGGGTGCCGAGTTCCTTACCGAGCAGGGTCAGCCACATCAGCACCGGCAGGCAACGCTTGGAATAGGCCTGCACCACCAGACCCAGCTCGCCCCAGCCGGCGAGGGCCGGGTCGCGCAGCAGTTTCTCGAACAGTTCCAGCGACAGCTCCAGGCGGTCCGCCTCTTCGGCATCGATGGTGATGCCGACGTCCAGCGCCCGCGCCTGGCTGGCCAGGTCGCGCACGCTGGCGAACAGTTCGCTGAGCACGCGTTCGCGCTGGGCCACTTCGTAGCGCGGGTGCAGCGCGGAAAGCTTGATGGAAATCGACGGCTTCGGCCCTGTGCCGACCTGCGGCTCCTTGCCGACGGTGGCGATGGCCTGGCGATAGTCCGCCATGTATTTCTCGGCGTCTTCGACGGTCAACGCCGCTTCGCCGAGCATATCGAAGGAATAGGTGTAGCCCTGTTCACGGCACGGTCGGCCGTTCTTCAGTGCCTCGCCGATGGTGCGGCCAAGCACGAACTGCTTGCCCATCAGCTTCATCGCCTGGTTCATCGCGGCGCGGATCACCGGCTCGCCGGAGCGCTGGATCAGGCGGCCGATGACGTTCTTTGGACGGCCGTCGGCGCTGTCCGGGTCGACCACTTTACCGGTCATCACCAGGCCCCAGGCGGCGAAGTTGACCAGCACGTTGTCGCTCTGGCCGAGGTGGCGTTCCCATTCGGCGGCGTTCAGCTTGTCGCGGATCAGCGCGTCGGCGGTGGCCGCGTCGGGCACGCGCAGCAAAGCCTCGGCCAGGCACATGAGCATGAGCCCTTCCTGGGTATCGAGGCTGTACTGACGAAGAAGTGCGTCGAGGGTATCGACGGCGTTGTCCCGGCTACGCACCTGTTCGATCAAGGTGCGGGCATCCTGGCGGGTAGCCTCGATGCCGGTCTCACCGGGGTCGGCGAGCTGGAGCAGCTCGGAGAGATAGCTTGCCTCGTCGACGTCGTAATTGGCGCTGATGACGGGGAAAAACTCGGCGGCAGTCTGGGTAAGAAAGTCGCCCTGCAAGACGTGAACGGCCTTGAGCATCACGTCCCCTCCTCTTGTGGAGAACTGTTGTTATTAGGGTGTAGCCCAACACGCCGCCTAGGCACAAAGCCTGCGCGCACGCCTGTATGGGTGTATGGAATGAATTTAGTGGCAGAGCGATGACGCTTTCTTGCAGAAAGCTATGGAGTTTTTACAAAAAGGTCCGGCAAACGGAAGCGGCCCCGCCAAGGGCGGGGCCTGCGGATCACGACCCTGATCAACCGGTCTGCTTGCTCTTGTCCTGAGACAACGTGGTGATGGCGTCGGCCTTCAACTCACGCGAGGTGAAGAACCCGCCATCGATGGCGCCGACCGCATTGATCCGATCACCTTCCTTGATCTTCTGATAGCCTTTCTCGTCCAGCGGGTTGTAAGGCATGCTGCCAGTGTCCACTACTATCTTGCCTCCTCCGGTATCGACGGTGATGTCACGGCCATCGATCTTGGTAACCGTTCCCTGCACCACCGTAGTCGCCACCGGCGTCGCTACCACAGTCGTGGTGACGACTGGCAGCACCAGACTTTCTTCGTCGGCATCATTGGCATAGAAGTAGCTGTTCAGACCTTTCACGTAGACGCTATCGGCTTCGATCGTGGTGGCTTCGAAAAGATCGTCGTCGATGCGCCCGTAGACGGTGACGTTGTCACCGTTGAGCAGCTTGTAGCCTTCGCGATACCAGTCCCAGTCGTCCATTTCCACGGTAACCACGCCATCGCCGTAATCAAGCAGAAAGGTATCGGCGCCGGCGGATTTCACCGTACCGTTGATGCTGATCCAACTATCGTCGGGCTTCTGGTAGGGATCGACATCCGCCGCCATGACCGGAGTCGCAAGCAACGCACTCAGAGCCACGGCGAGCAGGCTCTTGTTGAATGTTTTCATGCTGTCCTCCTCTTGCTTTCAGGCACGTACAGCCACGGGCCCTGCCCGCAGCTCCCGATGCGCACAAGCTCAGGCTACGGCAGATCGCAAGCAGCCTGCGCCGCGCTTGCAGCTTGTCCGCATACAGTTGCGAGGACAGTCGTCTGCGAGAGTTCAGAGTTTTCGCTGATCGGTCGAGCGGCCGACAGTCGTTACCGAGCCGGCGATAGAGAGGGCTATTCGGCGCCGCGCAGGCGCCTGGGCGTGAGGCCGAGGTAGCGGCGCATGGCGGTAGTCAGTGCACTCTGGCTGGAAAAACCGCACTCCTCGGCGATGCGCACCAGCGGCAACGGGCTTTCCCGCAGCAAGCGCGCCGCGCGATCCAGGCGGGTCTTGAGCAGATATTGATGCGGCGTGAGGCCCACGCTGTCCTTGAACTGCGCATGGAAATGGCTGGGGCTCAGGCAGGCGACCTGGGCCAGCTCCGCTACCGTGATGCGCCGCGCCAGGTTATCGCGGATGTGCGCGTCCAGCCGCTCGATATCCAGCGGCCCGACCGGGCCGCTGGCCACGTCTCCGAACAGGCGCAGGTGCAACGCGCGCAGCAGTACGCCGCTGAGCGCACGCGCCAGCAACGGGTCGCTGCCATAGCGAGCCAGTTCGGCACCGGCGTAGTTGAGCAGGTTCTGGAAGTCCGCATCCAGGGCTGGGTAGCGCGGGGTTTCGAACAGCTGGGCGAGCAGTTCCAAGTCTTCGCCGGAACAGCTTTCCTCGTTCAGGTCGATGATCAGCATGCGGTTGTCGCCCATGCCGGCGAACGAGTGCCCGGCATCGCCCGGAACCAGGCAGGCGCGCATGCGGCAGACCTCGCCGCCCCGCCCGCCGACGTCGAACTCGGCGCGGCCGGCCAGCGACATCACCAGTTGATGGTGATCGTGGGCATGGACATGGGCTTGCTCGTCCAGGCGGATCAAGCGGGTGCTGAGCATCGAAACTCCACGGCGACAGCGTGCAAGGGTGAACTTTACCCAGTCCGGGGGGCCCTCGTCAGCCCCACCGACCAACGGGACGGCAGCGGCTGGCCGGCAACTTGCTTCGCCGATGGCGCCATTCCGTCTGCGCAGGAGCCCGAGCAGCATGCCGTCCGCACTCTCCGACAACCGCCCGAACAGCATCCCGGGCGACTGCTTCTGGCCGATCCTCGGCTGTTGGCTGGCCGGCATCCTGCTGCTCCTTGCCGATTCCTCCTGGCCTGCCCTGACCGTCCTGCTGGCGGGCCTGGGGCTGTATCTGCACCAGACCCGGGGGTTGCGCCAGCAGCTGCTGCGCTTGCGCTTCCTCCTGCATCAGCTCGGCGCCGACGAATCGGCGCTGCACTCGCTCATCGCCGGCACCAGCCAGGCACGCCGAGGGGCCGAGCGGCTGCGCAGCGAGGTGGAGTTCGCCAGCCAGGCCCTGGCCGAGATGACTGCCAGGGCGGAGCACCGGAGCGATGCCCAGGCCGGCCTGGTCACCGCCATTGCCGAGGTTGGCGACGACATGGGCAAGACCCTGGCGCACATCCAGCAGCTCGGCCAGCAGTCCATGGCCGCCTTCCGCGCGGCGCACCAAAAAAGTGAAAGCGGCCACCAGGACGCCCAATCGGTGGGCGTCGCCATGGCCGACATCCGCGGCAGCCTGGGCCGAACCGCCGAGGCGGTAGCCCGGCTGCTCGACCACACCCGCACCGTGGGCAGCTCGCTGCACAGCATCCAGGCACTGGCCCGGCAGACGCAGCTGCTGGCGCTGAACGCCTCCATCGAAGCGGCCCGCGCCGGCGAGCACGGCCGCGGCTTCGCGGTGGTCGCCGACGAGGTGCGGAAACTGTCCCAGGCCAGCGATCGCACGGTCCAGGACATCGCCGCCGTCATCGGCAATATCGACCAGGCAGTGAGTGGCGTGTGCGCGGAGGTCGATGCGCACCGCCAGTTGCTCGACCAGGGTGCCGCGCGCAGCGAGGCGTTGGCGGAAGATTTGCAACGACTTGCCGAGCAGAGCCAGCAGAGCCTCGCCGAACTGCGCACCCTGCAGCGCACCCTGGACCAACACGGCGCGGCCGGCCAGGCCCTGCAAGACCAACTCCGGCGGATGGCCCTGGGCGTCGCGGAGCAACGCGAAGAAACCCATGAACTGCACCGCCTGACTCTCTACCTGACACGGCTCACCACGCCCAAGGAGCGCTGACCATGGAACTCTGGCTGACCCTCGCCATCGGCGCCCTGCTGTTGTTCGGCGGCAATGCCTTGAACCGGCTGGCGGCGCGACGCCACGCCGCCCTGCTCGACCGCCAGGACATCGACGCCTTGCAGCTGGCCCTGGAACTGCTGCAGAACCTGCAGAAACATCGCGGCCTGGGCGCCCAGCTCGACGCCCCGAGCCTGCGCCAACGCGACGCCCTGGCCAGGCAACTGGACGACGGCTGGCAGCGCTGGTCGACTGCCAGACCGCCGCTGCCGGAGATCGCCGGACTCTGGCCGGCGCTGCGCGACGCCCCGGAGGACTTCAACGGACACAGCCAACTGATCGAGCGCCTGCTGGAAAGCCTGCACCTGCTGGAGCTGTGCCTGGGCGAGCGCAACGCCCGTTGCGTCGACGGGCTGGCTGACGCCTGCCGGGCGCTGGAGGACCTGGCCCGGCTGCGCGGCCTGGCGGTGCGCGCGGCCAATCATGAGCGCTGCCCATTGGAGCTGCAGATCCAGATGCGCTATCTCTGCCAGCGCCTGGCCAGCTCGAACGGCGAACGGCGCCTGCGCGAGGTGCTGTCCCACCTCGACCGGGACCTGATCGCCGCGCCGAAGGTGAAGCTGGCGCCAGGCGAATGCTTCGCCCTGCTCACCCCGATCATCGACGAACGCCTGCAGGGCCTGCGCCTGAGCCTGGCCTGAAGCCGCCGCAGGCCTATGGCCCCTGAACTGCCGACGCCAGCATATCGCCCGCATTGAAAAGCCCGCCGCCCCTCCCCATGTAGTCCGACAGACTGCATTAACCAGGGGGCCGCATGAACGAACAGACTATTCATCCGGAAATCGTGGAGGATGACGACCAGGCTTCGCAGAACAGCCTGGCCCTGCCGGGACAGGTGCTGCCGGAGCGGCTCTACGTCATTCCCATCCACAATCGTCCGTTCTTCCCAGGCCAGGTGTTGCCGATCATCGTCAACGAGCAGCCTTGGGCGCAGACCCTCGAGCGGGTCGCCAATACCGCTCACCAGAGCCTGGCACTCTTCTACTCGGAAACACCGCCGGGCGATGACGGCCGCTTCGATCCGGACGCGCTGCCGGAACATGGCACCCTGGTGCGCGTGCACCGCGCCTCCCAGGAAAACGGCAAGCTACAGTTCGTCGCCCAAGGCATGGCGCGGGTACGCATCCGCGGCTGGCTGAGCCGCAAGCCGCCCTACCTGGTGGAAGTGGACTACCCCAAGAGCGCCCAGGACCCTCGCGACGAGGTGAAGGCCTACGGCATGGCGTTGATCAACGCCATCAAGGAACTGCTGCCGCTCAACCCGCTGTACAGCGAAGAACTGAAGAACTACCTGAACCGCTTCAGCCCCAACGAACCTTCACCGCTGACCGATTTCGCCGCCGCTCTGACCACTGCGCCCGGCGACGAACTGCAGGAAGTGCTGGATACCGTGCCGATCCTCAAGCGCATGGAAAAGGTGCTTCCGCTGCTGCGCCGCGAGGTGGAGGTGGCGCGCCTGCAGAAGGAGCTGTCCGAAGAAGTGAACCGCAAGATCGGCGAGCGCCAGCGCGAGTTCTTCCTCAAGGAGCAGTTGAAGATCATCCAGCAGGAGCTGGGCATCACCAAGGACGACCGCCAGGCCGACGCCGACGAGTTCCGTGCGCGCCTGGAGGGCAAGAACGTTCCGCCCACGGCGCAGAAGCGCATCGAGGAGGAACTGAACAAGCTGCTCATCCTCGAAACCGGCTCGCCGGAATATGCGGTAACCCGCAACTACCTCGACTGGGCCTCGTCGATGCCCTGGGGCGTCTACGTCCAGGACAAGCTCGACCTGGCCCATGCGCGCACGGTGCTGGAATCGCACCATGCCGGCCTCGAGGACATCAAGGACCGCATCATCGAATTCCTCGCCGTCGGCACCTACAAGGGCGCCATCGACGGCTCCATCGTGCTGCTGGTGGGCCCTCCTGGCGTCGGCAAGACCAGTATCGGCAAATCCATCGCCGAGTCCCTGGGCCGGCCGTTCTATCGTTTCAGCGTCGGCGGCATGCGCGACGAGGCGGAGATCAAGGGCCATCGCCGCACCTACATCGGCGCCCAGCCAGGCAAGCTGGTGCAGGCACTGAAGGAAGTCGAGGTGATGAACCCGGTGATCATGCTCGACGAAATCGACAAGCTCGGCGCCAGCTTCCAGGGCGACCCCGCTTCGGCGCTGCTGGAAACCCTCGATCCCGAGCAGAACGTCAATTTCCTCGACCATTACCTGGACATGCGCCTGGACCTTTCCAAGGTGCTGTTCATCTGCACCGCCAATACCCTCTACTCGATCCCCGGCCCACTGCTCGACCGCATGGAGATCATCCGCCTGTCCGGCTACATCACAGAGGAAAAGCTGGCGATCGCCAAGCGTCACCTGTGGCCGCGGCAACTGGAGAAGGCCGGCGTCGCCAAGAACAAACTGAGCATTACCGACTCGGCGCTCAAGACGCTGATCGAAGGCTATGCGCGGGAGGCCGGGGTTCGCCAGCTGGACAAGCAGCTTGGCAAGCTGGTGCGCAAGGCGGTGGTCAAGCTGCTGGAGAATCCGGACAGCAAGACGAAGATCAAGATCGGCCCGAAGAACCTCGAAGAGGCGCTGGGCATGCCCTTCTGGCGACCGGAGCAGACGCTGCATGGCGTGGGCGTGATCACCGGCCTGGCCTGGACCAGCATGGGCGGCGCCACCCTGCCCATCGAGGCCACCCGCATCCACACCCTCAACCGCGGCTTCAAGCTCACCGGCAAGCTCGGCGACGTGATGCGCGAGTCCGCGGATATCGCCTACGGCTACATCGCCTCGCACCTGAAGCAGTTCAAGGGCGATCCGACGTTCTTCGACCAGGCCTTCGTGCACCTGCATGTGCCTGAGGGCGCCACGCCCAAGGACGGCCCCAGCGCCGGCATCACCATGGCCAGCGCCCTGCTCTCGCTCGCGCGCAACCAGGCACCGAAGAAGGGCGTGACCATGACCGGCGAGCTGACCCTGACCGGACAGGTGCTGGCCATCGGCGGCGTGCGCGAGAAGATCATCGCCGCGCGCCGGCAGAAGCTGTACGAGATCGTGCTACCGGAAGCCAACCGCGGCGACTTCGAGGAGCTGCCGAACTACCTCAAGGAAGGGCTGACCGTGCATTTCGCCAAGCGCTTCTCCGACGTGGTCAAGATACTGTTCCCCTGAACGATGTGGCTAAGCCAACGGTTTACAGCCGCCCCCGGAAGAGCGGTATGCTGGCCGCCTCGTCACGACAGGAGTTGGACATGACCGCCCGCCCGCACCTGCTCTGGCTGCTCGGCCTGGGCCTGCTCGCTGCCTGCGCGCACCAGCCCGGCAGCGTCAGCCTGAACCAGAACGGCGATTGCCGCCCGCTGCGCCTTGCCAAAGGCGATACGCTGGTCCTCACCCTGCCGAGCAATCCCACCACCGGCTTTCGCTGGCAACTCAAGGACAGCGCGCCGGGCGTATTGACCAGCCTCGGCCCCGAGGTCTACAGCACACCGGAAGACGTCGGCCTGGTGGGCGGCGCCGGCCAATCGACCTGGCGCTTCCAGGCTAGCCAAGCCGGCAAGGGCCGCTTGCTCCTGACCTACCAGCGCCCCTGGGAAGTCGAGGTCGCCCCGGCCAAGACCTTCGATTGCCATGTTTCCGTGAAATAAACACCCGACAGAGGACCCCATCACCGTTTCGCCCGCTGCCCAGCAAACGCTACGGCAAGCTCTCGCCAGATCGTCTATAGAAAGGGGACACGCATTATTTCCGGAGTGAGCAATGCCTGGCCGAAGCGCAAAGGTGTGCCTGCCGTTCCTGATCGTCCTGGCAGGCGGTTGCAGTAGCCTGTTGCCCAGCGAACGCGCCGAAACGCTTTCGCCCTTCCATGACTATCTGGATGCAGAGATCCGCTATTCCCAGGTGATTCCAGGCCGGACCCGGCGCCCGGAACTGTTCTCCCTGGGCTTCGATCCGCTGGTCGAGGGCAATGGCCGCATGCTCTCCTTCATCGATCTGCGCCTGATGTTCATCCAGCCAAACATCCCCATCGACTACCTGCCGGAAAGTCTGGTGCAATGCCTGGAGGCCAAGGAGCGCTGCGTCGGCTACTCCTTCGAATTCTCCAAGACCGACACCCAGCGGGTCGGCAGCTTCTGGGCCGATGTGTTCAATTTCCGCAAGAAGCGCGAAGTCCAGGGCTGGGCATTCCGCACCGTGTTCGTGCTGGTCGACGACGTGGTGATCCATAAGGTCAGCAGCGGCGAGCCGAACATTCGCCGCTACGAGGTCAAGCGCAACCCGCTCGGGCCGTTGCAGGGAGCCGGCGAGTACCTTTCCGACCAACTGAAATGACAGAGGTTTGGCCGGCGCCGGCATTTCGCTAAAATGCCGGCCCTTCCGCCCCCTGCCTTTCGGAATCGACGTGAGCCAAGAACCCGACCGCCTGTTCGCCCAACCCCTTGCCCAGGTGCGCGACTTCGCCTTCAACGAAGACGTGGTGCGGGTGTTTCCGGACATGATCAAGCGCTCCGTGCCAGGCTACCCGACCATTGTCGAGAACATCGGCGTGCTCGCCGCGCAGTTCGCCCAGCCCCACAGCCTGCTCTACGACCTGGGCTGCTCGTTGGGCGCGGTTACCCAGGCCTTGCGCCGACACGTCAAGAGCGAGGATTGCCGGGTGCTGGCGGTCGACAACTCCAGCGCCATGGTCGAACGCTGCCGGGAATACCTGCACGGCCAAGACTCGATGTTTCAGGAGTTGCTGCCGGTCGAGGTGATGGAAGCAGACATACTCGACCTGACGTTCCACCCCACCTCGCTGGTGGCGCTGAATTTCACCCTGCAGTTCATCGCGCCGGAGCGCCGCCTGGAATTGCTGCGCCGCATCCGCCAGGCGCTGTTGCCGGGCGGCGCGCTGATCCTCTCGGAAAAGCTGCGCTTCGAGGACGCCGAGCAGCAGGCGCTGCTCGGCGAGCTGCATATCGCCTTCAAACGCGCCAACGGCTATAGCGAACTGGAAATTGCCCAGAAGCGCAGCGCGCTGGAAAAGGTCATGCTGCCCGACAGCCTGGAGGAGCACCGCCAGCGCCTGCTGGCCGCCGGCTTCGGCAAGGTCGTGCCCTGGTTCCAATGCCTCAACTTCGCCTCGCTGATCGCCCTGCCATGATCGACCTCAAACCCCTCGCCTGGCGCTTGGCCGGCACCCCGCTGGCCGCCTGGGCCAACACCTTGCAGGCACAGCTCGATGCCAAGCTGGAAGTCGGCCACGGCGATCTCGAACGCTGGCAGGCTGCCCTCGATGCCCTGCCGGCGCTGTCGGCCGAACGAATCGAACTTGACCGGCACTTTCTACTGGACGGTCCCTGCGACGCCAGGACCCAGGCCCAGTTGCACCAGGCTCTGTTCGGCCTGTCGCCATGGCGCAAAGGCCCCTTCGACCTGTTCGGGGTGCATGTCGACACCGAGTGGCGTTCGGACTGGAAATGGCAGCGGGTTTCTCCGCATCTGGATCTCAGCGGCAAGCGCGTGCTGGATGTCGGTTGCGGCAATGGCTACTACATGTGGCGCATGCTCGGTGCCGGTGCCGATTGCGTAATCGGCGTCGACCCGAACTGGCTGTTCTTCTGCCAGTTCCAGGCCATGCAGCGCTACCTGCCGGAATTTCCGGCCTGGCACCTGCCATTCACCCTCGAAGAGTTGCCGGAAAAGCTGGAAGGCTTCCACACCGTCTTTTCCATGGGCGTGCTCTACCATCGCCGCTCGCCCATCGATCACCTGCTGGCGCTCAAGGACTGCCTGGTCAGGGGTGGCGAACTGGTCCTCGAAACCCTGGTGGTGGAAGGCGATGCCTGCACCGTGCTGGTACCCGAGGATCGCTACGCGCAGATGCGCAACGTCTGGTTCCTGCCCTCGGTGGCGGCGCTGGAGCTCTGGCTGCGCCGCGCCGGCTTCGTCGAGGTGCGCTGCGTGGATGTCAGCCACACCACCGTGCAGGAGCAGCGCAGCACCGATTGGATGCGTTACCAGTCACTGGAAGAGTTCCTCGACCCGGGCGACCACAGCCGTACCATCGAGGGCCTGCCAGCGCCGACCCGCGCCACGCTGGTGGCCCGCAAGCCCTGACAGTCGAAATGTTCAGCGGCGGGCAGCGGCCGCCAGGATCAACTGTTTCATTTCCGCCACCGCCTGCTTGAAGCCGACGAAGAGCGCATGAGCAACGATGGCATGGCCGATGTTCAGCTCATGCACACCGGCAATCGCCGCCATCGGTTCGACGTTGTGGTAATGCAGGCCATGGCCGGCGTTGACGATGAGCCCGTGGCTGAGTCCGAATTCCACGCCATCGCGCACCCGAGCCAGTTCGAGCGCCACTTCCCCGGGACTGCGAGCATCAGCATAGCGGCCGGTGTGCAGCTCGATGGCAGGGGCGCCGATGCGTGCCGCCGCCTCGATCTGCCGTTCCTCGGCATCGATGAACAGCGAAACCTGGCATCCCACTCGGGCCAGGCGCTCGACGGCGGCGCTGATGCGTGCCTCCTGCCCGGCCACATCGAGCCCACCTTCGGTGGTCAGCTCCTGGCGGGTTTCCGGTACCAGGCAGACATGTTCAGGACGGATGCTTTCGGCGAACACCAACATGGCTTCGGTCACCCCCATCTCGAAGTTCATGCGCGTCTGCAGCACGTCCTTCATCAGGTGCACATCACGCTCCTGGATGTGCCGACGGTCCTCGCGCAGATGCAGGGTGATGCCATCCGCCCCGGCTTCCTCGGCATCCAGTGCCGCCTTGACCGGGTCGGGATAGCGGGTACCACGGGCCTGGCGGAGCGTGGCGACGTGGTCGATGTTCACACCCAGCAAAATACGGTTGGCTTCAGTCACGGGCAGGCTCCTTCAAAGTCATGAACAGTTCGCGGCTGACCAGAGGTCGGCCGCCTAGATGGGGGGCAAGGGCTTGGCGCATCAAGCGCTTGGCCGCCGCCAGGGCGCCCGGCGCGCTCCAGTCGGCCTCGGCCATCGCCAGCAGCTCGGCGCCCTGGAAGGTTCCCGACTGCAAGCGGCCGACCGGCTCCAGGCCGGCATCCGGCAACAGGCGGTAGATGCCGGACGCGTCGATGGGTTGCCCATGTAGATCCATGTCGAGGGCAAAACCATAGCCCAGTTCATCGAGCAGTCGCCACTCGAAGGCGCGCAGCAGCGGCTCCAGCGGGCGACCGGCCGCCAAGGCCGAAAGCGTTGCGGCATAGTGATCGAACAGTGAGGGGTGGGGGTCTTCAGCGGGCAGCAAGCGCACGAGCAGCTCGTTGAGATAGAGGCCACTGAACAGCGACTCGCCACTCAGCCAATGGGCGACGCCGACCGCCTCGAGGCGAGCGACATTCTTCAGCTCGCCACGGCCCCGAAACTCCACTTCCAGCGGCACGAACGACCGCGCCAGGCTACCAGCCCGGCCCCGCGCGCCACGCAAGACGGCACGCAGGCGCCCTTCGGCGGTGAAGAAATCCACCAGGGCACTGCTTTCCTTGTAGGGGCGGTTATGCAGGACGAAGGCAAGCATCAGCAGGCCTCGTACAGCGAAATGAGGGAAGAAGAGCCATGCAAGGCGCGCGACGCAGCTAGCCTATGGCTCAAATATCCAGGTAACCGAGGGAACGCAGGGCGCGCTCATCGTCAGACCAGCCGCCTTTCACCTTGACCCAGAGGTTGAGCATGACCTTGGAGTCGAACATGACCTCCATGTCCTTGCGTGCGTCCTGGCCAATGCGTTTGATGCGCTCGCCCTTGTCACCGATGATGATCTTCTTCTGCCCTTCGCGCTCCACCAGGATCAGTGCGTGGATATGCAGGATGCGGCCCTCCTGCTTGAATTCTTCGATCTCCACAGTGATCTGGTAGGGCAGTTCGGCGCCCAGCTGACGCATGATCTTCTCGCGCACCAGCTCGGCGGCGAGAAAACGGCTGGAGCGGTCGGTGATCTGCTCTTCCGGGAAGAAGTGCTCGCCTTCCGGCAGGCGCTCGGCCACCAACCTCTCGAGGGTATCGAGGTTGTGCCCCTGCTGGGCCGAGATCGGTACGATCTCGGCGTTCGGCAACTGTTGTGCGAGCCACTCGAGGTGCGGCATCAGAGCGGCCTTGTCATCGAGACGGTCGGTCTTGTTCACGGCGATCAATAGCGGGCACTGAACGTACTGCACGCGGTCGAGGACCAGTTGGTCCTCATCCGTCCAGCGGGTGCGATCGACCACGAAGACCACCACATCGACATCCTTCAGGGCGGATGCGGCGCTCTTGTTCATATAGCGGTTCAGGGCCTTCTCGCTGTTCTTGTGCAGGCCGGGCGTATCCACGTAGACCGCCTGGATCGGCCCCTCGGTCTTGATACCGAGCATGTTGTGGCGCGTGGTCTGCGGCTTGCGCGACGTTATCGCCAGCTTCTGTCCGAGAATGTGGTTGAGCAGCGTGGACTTGCCCACGTTGGGTCGCCCCACGATCGCAACATAGCCGCAGCGGGTCTGGTTCTCGTCAGTCATGGCCATTCTCCACCCCCAAAGCAATCAATGCCGCCGCCGCCGCCACCTGTTCGGCGATACGGCGGCTGACACCCTGGCCCTGAGTCTTGTCATTCAACAGGCTGACCTGACATTCGACGAAGAAAGTCCGGCAGTGCGGCTCACCCTGGATGTCCACTACCTCATAGCGCGGCAGCTCGCAGGCGCGGGACTGCAGGAACTCCTGCAGGCGGGTCTTCGGGTCCTTATTGGTATCGACCAGGGTCAGGCCATCCAACTCGCCCGCCAGCCAGGCCAGCACCCGTTCGCGGGCAACCTGCATGCCGGCATCCAGGTAAATAGCGCCAATCAAGGCTTCCAACGCATCGGCCAGAATCGATTCGCGGCGAAAACCACCGCTCTTCAACTCGCCGGACCCGAGGCGCAAATACTCACCAAGCTCGAAGCCGCGAGCCAGGATAGCCAGTGTCTCACCTTTCACCAGACGCGCCCGCAGACGCGACAGCTGGCCCTCGCGTGCCTGCGGAAAACGCTCGTACAGCGCCTCGCCGGCCACGAAGTTGAGTATGGCATCGCCCAAGAACTCCAGGCGCTCGTTGTTGCGCCCGGCATAACTGCGGTGAGTCAGGGCCAGAAGCATCAGCTCCTGGTCCTTGAACGTGTGGCCGAGCTTGCGCTCGAGACGGCTTAGCGAAGAACTCACGGCATGCGTACGCGGAATTCTTTGTCGAAACGAACCACCAAATCCAGGTTCTCGATTAGCGGCTCACGCTTCTCGTACTTTAGGTGAGCGCGGAATTCATTGTTCTCCACTTTAACCTCTAGCACTTCACGCAAATCGATATCGCGAACACTATTGACTTGCATAGCCGTATCGATATGCGAGTAAAAATCACTGACATTCTGGACCTGAGCCGCATTATCGGTTTCGACAGACATGATGGCTTTCTCCATCGCCATGTAGTCGAAATAATGCGGGATGATCTTGAAAGCCGTACTGGCCAGGAACGCCACGACCGCCAATACCGCCAACCAACCCAGCATTGACATGCCGTTCTGCGAACGCGCGAATTTCATGAGTGACCTCGTTGTCGGAGTTATTTGGGGGCCAGCCAAGACTATATATAGCCGGCGGCGCCGTATTGAACAGCGCCGCGAAAAGCAAATCAGTGAATCAGGCCCACTCGCGAGAAGTTGGGCAGATTGCTGCGCTTGGGATCGGGCCAGCTCATCCAGACGGCGAAGGCCTTGCCAACGATATTGCCGTCCGGAACCATGCCCAGGAGTTCCCTCGGTATCCTCGGATCGTTCCAGTAGCGACTGTCGTTGGAGTTGTCGCGGTTGTCACCCATCATGAAGTAGTGCCCTGCCGGCACGTGCCACTCATGACCGGCCTCGATCCGGTAACGGGACATTTCCTTGCGGATCAGGTGTTCGACCTTGCCCAGCTTTTCCATATACAACTGGGCACTGCCCAGCGAACCCGGCTCCTCGCCCAACAGCCGCTCGGCGACCAGTTCGCCATTGATGTACAAGCGTTTGTCGCTGCTGTAGCGAATGTGATCGCCCGGCAGACCGACAACCCGCTTGATGTAATTGATATTCGGATCGCTCGGATAGCGGAACACCATGACATCGCCACGCTGAGGGTCACCGACCTCGATGATCTTCTTATCCAGCACGGGCAAGCGAATACCGTAGGCAAACTTGTTGACCAGGATGAAATCGCCCACTTCCAGTGTCGGCTTCATCGAGCCGGAGGGAATCTGGAACGGCTCGATCAGGAACGACCGCAGCACCAGAACGATGGCCAGTACAGGGAAGAACGACTTGCCATATTCCACCAGCAACGGTTCCTTGCCGAGCTGGGCCAGAACGACCTCGTCGGGTTCGCCGACACGCCCTTCGTATGCGTTTATTGCCGCCCGCCGGCGCGGCGCCAGGAACAGCAGATCGAAAAGCGCCAGGGCGCCGCAAACCGCTACAGCGATCACCAACAGCAAAGGGAAATTGATTGACATAAGCGCTTAGCTGTCCACCTTGAGCACAGCGAGGAAGGCTTCCTGCGGGATCTCCACGCTACCGACCTGCTTCATCCTTTTTTTACCGGCCTTCTGCTTTTCCAGCAACTTGCGCTTACGGCTCACATCGCCACCATAGCACTTGGCCAGTACGTTCTTCCTGAGGGCCTTGACGGTAGTCCGGGCGACGATCTGCCCGCCTATCGCGGCCTGGATTGCCACATCGAACATTTGCCGCGGGATCAGTTCCTTCATCTTCTCAGTCAGCGCACGCCCCTTGTAGTGCGCCCGGTCACGGTGCACGATCAGGGCCAGGGCGTCCACCTTCTCGCCATTGATGAGCACATCGAGCTTCACCAGGTTGGCGGACTGGAAACGATCGAAGCTGTAGTCCAGCGATGCATAGCCGCGACTGACCGACTTCAGTCGGTCGAAGAAATCGAGCACCACCTCGTTCATCGGCAGGTCATAGGAAACCTGGACCTGATTGCCGAGGAACTGCATGTCGCGCTGCACGCCGCGCTTTTCAATGCACAGGGTGATGACATTACCCAAGTGCTCCTGGGGCACCAGGATATTCGCGCGAACAATGGGTTCGCGCATGTCTTCGATCGAAGCCAGGTCGGGCAACTTGGACGGGTTGTCGACGTAGAGCGTCTCGCCGTTCTTCAGCACCACTTCGAACACCACCGTCGGCGCCGTGGTGATCAGGTCCAGGTCGTACTCGCGCTCCAGGCGCTCCTGGATGATCTCCATATGGAGCATGCCGAGGAAGCCGATGCGGAAGCCGAAGCCCAGGGCATCGGAGCTTTCCGGCTCGTACTGCAATGCGGCATCGTTGAGCGTGAGCTTCTGCAGGGCCTCGCGGAAGTCCTCGAAGTCATCGGAACTGACCGGGAACAGCCCTGCGTAGACCTGCGGCTTGACCCGCTTGAACCCCGGCAGCATCGCCACATCCGGCGTGCTCGACAGCGTCAGGGTATCGCCCACCGGGGCGCCGTGGATGTCCTTGATACCGGCGACGATGAAACCCACTTCGCCGGCCTTGAGATCTTCGGTGCTGGTGAGCTTAGGGTTGAACACCCCGACGCTGTCCACTTGGTGCACCTTGCCGGTAGACTTGACCAGCACTTTGTCACCCTTCTTGATACGACCATGGCGCACGCGCACCAGGGAGACCACGCCCAGGTAATTATCGAACCAGGAGTCGATGATCAGCGCCTGCAAGGGTGCTTCGATCTCGCCGGTTGGTGGCGGAATTACCGCAACCAGGCGCTCCAGTACATCCTCCACGCCCATCCCGCTCTTGGCACTGCAGGCGACGGCATCGGTGGCGTCGATGCCGATGATATGTTCGATCTCCTCCTTGACCCGCTCAGGCTCGGCCTGGGGCAAATCCATCTTGTTCAGCACCGGCATCACTTCCAGGCCTTGCTCGATGGCGGTGTAGCAGTTGGCGACCGACTGGGCCTCGACGCCCTGGCCGGCATCGACCACCAGCAACGCCCCTTCGCAGGCAGCCAGGGAGCGGCTGACCTCGTAGGTGAAGTCGACGTGGCCGGGGGTGTCGATGAAGTTGAGCTGGTAGGTCTTGCCGTCACGTGCCTTGTAGTAAAGCGTGACGCTGTGAGCCTTGATGGTGATGCCGCGCTCGCGCTCCAGATCCATGGAATCGAGCACTTGGGCTTCCATTTCGCGCTCGGTCAAACCGCCGCAGATCTGGATGAAGCGGTCAGCCAGGGTCGACTTGCCATGATCGATGTGGGCGATGATGGAGAAATTGCGGATATGACTCAGGTCACTCACGGATCAACACTCAAAAAGGCCGCAGGCAGACTGCCCGCCGAAAAATAGCCCGCAAGTGTACCCGATGGAGCCATCAAGCGTCACGTCCAGGTGTCGCCCGACCAACGTAAAAGAGGGCGGTAGCACCGCCCTCTTTCAGTGACGCGCCGCGCTTCACTCCGCCAGTTTGAAGGTAATGAAACTGGCCCTGCCCTGGCGCAGCACGCGCATGGACACCGAGCGATTCTTCGGCAGCTCTTGGGCAACCTTGGTGAAGGTCTTGGCCGAATCGATAGCCTGGTTATTCAGGTGAGTGATGACATCGCCAGGGCGCAGGCCGATCAGCGCCGCCGGCCCATCCAGCACTTCCTTGATCACCACACCGCCAGGAATGTCCAGCGCCTTCTTCTGCTCGTCGCTGAGTTCGACTACCGTCACACCCAGGCGATTGCTGCTGCGCTCCGGACCTTCCGCGCCCGTGGGCGAGATTTCCTCACCGTCCTCCGGTAGCGCACCGATGGTCACGGTCAGCGTCTTGCGCGAGCCGTCACGCACGACGTCGAGCCGGGCCTTGCTGCCCGGCTTGAGACGTCCGACCCGATGCGGCAGATCGGCCGACATGATGATCGGCTCCCCATTCAGGCTGAGGATCACATCCCCCACCTGCAAGCCACCCTTGGCTGCCGGCCCCTCTTCGAGCACCTGGGCGACCAGCGCGCCTGCCGGGCGTTCCAGGCCGAACGACTCGGCGAGATCGCGATTCACCTCCTGGATTACCACGCCCAACCAGCCACGATTGACCTTGCCCTCGGTTTTCAACTGATTGGCCACATCCATCGCGACATCGATCGGAATGGCGAAAGAAAGCCCCATGAAACCGCCCGAGCGGGTGAATATCTGCGAGTTGATGCCGACCACTTCGCCTTCCAGGTTGAACAGCGGCCCGCCGGAGTTACCCGGGTTGATGGCCACATCGGTCTGGATGAACGGCACGTAGCTTTCGTTAGGCAGGTTGCGCCCTTTGGCGCTGACGATGCCGGCGGTCACCGAATGGTCGAAGCCGAAGGGTGAGCCGATGGCCAATACCCATTCGCCAACCTTCAAGTCCACCGACTTGCCCAAGCGCACGGTCGGCAGGTCTTTTGCCTCGATCTTCAGCAGCGCCACATCGGTGCGCGGATCGGCACCGATCAGCTTCGCTTCCAGCTCACTGCGGTCGGGCAGGCGCACGATGATCTCGTCCGCATCGGCCACCACATGGTTGTTGGTCAGCACGTAACCGTCGTCGGAGATGATGAACCCCGAACCCAGCGACTGCACTTCGCGCTGGCGACCGCCCGGGTTGCGCGGCACCTGGGGAATGCCGTGCTCGAAGAACTCACGGAAAATGGGCGGCAAACCCTCCAGGTCCGGCATCTGCGAGCCGCTGGCCACACGCGCCGGAACCTTCTGCCGAGTACTGATGTTCACCACGGCAGGGGAAGCCTGCTCCACCAGAGGAGTGAAATCCGGAAGCTGTGCCTGGGCAGCCATCGCCTGCCCGAGCAACAACGCCGCGACCAAATACGACTTTAGTTTAGGTATCAGCATACTTTCCCCCATCTGAAACCAACGAAGTGAAACTCAAGCCAGGCCAACGGCCTCGCCGAGCAGAGCACGTAGTACAACTGGTTGTAACGCAGGATCGTCCGCCGTGCGCCCGCTGCGCCAACGGACCAACAGCCAGGACAGGGCAAAGCCGCCCAACCCGGACAGGATGACCGGAACCTCACCCAGGGAGAGGTTATCCGCAAGAAGTGCAGCAGAGAAAAGCCCCAGCAAGGGCAGCAGATAGACCAGCAGGGAACCGCGGACCAATAGGTCTTCACGCACCCCGATCACCACCCTGTCGCCGACATCAAGGTTCAGATCACAGACTGCACGCACGTAGCCTCGCCGCCCCTCTACACCCAGCCGATCCATCAAACCTTGGCCACAGCCGGCGTTGGCAGAACAACTCGAGCAGGTACTCTTGCGAAGCGTTTCCACCCAGACAGCGCCAGGCTCCACCGCCACCACTCGCCCCTGCTCTTCGATCATTGTGCCGCCTGTGCCTCTCCGGATCGCATCGATAACGCAACGCGTTCGGCAGTCCCCAGGGGTATCTCGCCGACCACGGTCACCATGATATCGCCATCTGCGGTGGACATGCGCTTGGAGACCACCACAGTTGGCCCCAGCTGGCTACGCGCGTCCTCGATCACGGCTCCGTGCAACGGCTCCAGGAACACCGAGAAGCGGGCCAACCCATCGCCATACATGAGGTAGGCGATCGGTTCAGACGATGCGGGACTGCGTCGCTCGAGCATACGGGTCAGGCTGAACCCTGGCGGCAGCCACTCGGAACGCCATGCATCAGGAGCAAGTGCCCGAGCCTCGGCAAAGTGCACGGCGCCGCAGGTACTTCCCGGTTGCAGCAACTCGTCAGCGAGCTCTCCGGAAGTCTCCAGCCGAGTAAACTGCAGGCGTTCGAGCAACTGGCCTTTCTCGTTCAGCATCAAGGACTTGAGCGGCAGAGCCGTTTCCCGATCGAGGTGCAATTCGAAGCCGTAACGGTGCTGATCCTTCGGCAGGACCGCCAGTACTACTGCAGCACGACCGGCTACGCGCGACTCACCGATGAGACGGATGTCGTACCAAGCCTGCAACTGCTTGGGGTCCAGGTTCCGGGCAGTCCACGCCGGACCGTCGGCCACCTGGTCGGCCAGGCTGCCGCTGACGCACTGAGGCGCGCCATTCACCCGCACCACCTCTTGGGGGGACCCATCCAACTGCAAAAGACGCTCGCGGACATCGCCGTCCTTAGAGACTTGGTGCCAGATGCTATGGGTGGAGAAGCTGCCGTTTCGTTCATAGACGAAGGTGCCTTGAAAGCTTTCCTGCTGCGCTTGAGCCAGACGACTCAACCAGCTTTGCGCATCGGCAGCCTGGGCAGGCAGCGCAAGCCAGCCGGCAAGAAAAAGGCACGGAAAAATAGCGCGCATAAACCTCCTTAGCGAGCCATAAAGAGACTACCGCAGGCCTTGCGCGCCAGGGGAATCAAAGGGCGGGCAGGAATGTTCATTCAATGACAAGCCTACCCGTTTGCAAATCACTCTTCGCCATCGACCACTCGATGCGGTTATTTGGCGACTTCCAGGCTTGCAGCGCGAGCATAAGGCAATGCCGCCCCCTCACTTCCGCTCATCGCGGCCTGCTGCGCATGCTGACGCAGATAAACCGGCAGGCGTTGCTCATGCCAGCTCGACTGAGCCTGACCACTAGCTTCCGCCGGCAAGACACGCGCCTGTTCGAGGCCTTCACTGTAACCGGCCAGCAATGCCGGTGTCTGCACCTGCGGCACGGTCAAGGCCGGCTGCTGAGCAGACTGCTGGGCCAGTTGCTCGACCACAGCGGTATCGTCCTGGTTGTAGAGCCGCACGCCAGCCAGCACTGCCAAGGTCACCGACGCGGCGACCGCCATGCGGCCGAAGGCACGCCAGGGGCCACGGGGCGCGCGCACCGGCGCTGCCTCGTCGGCGAGCGCGGCCGATACTGCCGAAGCAATATCCAGGCGCGGCTCGAGCAGATCCTTGTGCATGGCCGCACGAGCGATCTGGTAGCGCGACCAGGTCGATCTCATTTCAGGGTCGTCACTCGCGGCGAGCACACGACGCAACTCCAACTCGTCCGCTTCGTTATCCATCACCGCGGACAGCGATTCATGCAGGGCTTCACGACTCATGGCGTTCCTCTCTTGGCTATCGCCGCTGTCTCAGGTTTCCTGCAACAAGGGCTGCAGGGCTTTATCAATTGCTTCACGCGCGCGAAAGATACGCGAACGGACCGTTCCGACCGGACACTGCATGACGCTGGCAATGTCCTCGTAACTCAAGCCGTCGAACTCGCGCAGCGTCAGCGCCGTACGCAGGTCCTCAGGCAACTGCTGGATGCTCCGATGCACGGTGGCCTCGATTTCATCCCGCAGCAGCGAGCGCTCGGGGGATTCGATGTCCTTGAGGGCGTGATCGCCATCGTAGAACTCCGCATCTCCGGCACTCACATCGCTGTCAGGTGGACGCCGTCCACGCGCCACCAGGTGATTCTTCGCCGTATTGATGGCGATGCGGTACAGCCACGTATAGAAAGCGCTGTCGCCGCGAAAGTTCCCAAGCGCACGATAGGCCTTGATGAAGGCCTCCTGGGCGACGTCCTGGGCCTCGTGGGTGTCGTGCACGAAACGCACGATCAACCCGAGGATCTTATGCTGATACTTCAGCACCAACAGATCGAAGGCCCGACGGTCACCGCTCTGTACGCGTTCAACCAGCTGCTGATCCTCTTCCTGGGTTAGCATGAACACTCCTCGTCGAGCCCCAAGGGGTGCGGCGCCAGCCAGCGGATCTTCCTGCCCAAATAGACTAGGGTATTGCTCAAAAGTTCTCCCCTCCCAGCTAGCGTCCCGCGGAAGTCCGTCGATTCCGCAGGCAATCGCGCCAACCGACCTGCCGTCGATTGCGCAAACCAATCTTGTCGCCGACACAACGGATGGCGCCCAATGTTAAGCAATCGGCTCTTTCTCTTGGTTATGAAACCTCTATGGAACCTGAACGACTAAAAAAGTTCCCGAGTACCGCACTGGGTCATAAGCCGGCTATTGTGCAAACCGGCCCGCCGATATACTAGAAAGCGTTTTATTCGGATTCCGACATGAGCCAATACTATCAGCACGATGTTCTGGTTATCGGCAGCGGTGCTGCCGGCCTGACCCTGGCCCTGACCCTGCCGAGCGACCTGCGCATCGCGGTACTGAGCAAAGGCGACCTGTCCAATGGTTCCACATTCTGGGCCCAGGGTGGCGTCGCTGCGGTATTGGACACCGCCGACAGCATCGAGTCCCATGTCGAAGATACGCTCAACGCGGGCGGCGGCCTCTGCCATGAAGACGCGGTGCGCTTTACCGTCGAACATAGCCGGGAAGCGATCCAGTGGCTGATCGACCAGGGCGTGCCGTTCACCCGCGACAGCAAGAGCGACTCCGAAGACAGCGGCTTCGAATACCATCTGACCCGCGAAGGCGGACATAGTCACAGAAGAATCATTCACGCCGCCGACGCCACCGGCGCAGCCATCTTCAACACCTTGCTGGAACAGGCTCGCCAGCGCCCCAACATCGAACTGCTGGAGCAGCGGGTAGCAGTCGACCTGATTACCGAACGCAAGCTCGGCCTGCCTGGCCAGCGCTGCCTGGGCGCCTACGTGCTGAACCGGGAAAGCGGCGAAGTCGACACCTATGGCGCGCGCTTCACCGTGCTGGCCTGCGGCGGCGCGGCCAAGGTCTACCTCTATACCAGCAATCCGGACGGTGCCTGTGGCGATGGTATCGCCATGGCCTGGCGGGCCGGCTGCCGGGTCGGCAACCTGGAATTCAACCAGTTCCACCCCACCTGCCTGTACCACCCTCAGGCCAAGAGCTTTCTGATCACCGAAGCCGTACGTGGCGAGGGCGGCCTGCTCAAGCTGCCGAACGGCAAGCGCTTCATGCAACACTTCGATCCGCGCGCGGAACTGGCGCCGCGGGACATCGTCGCCCGAGCCATCGACCACGAGATGAAGCGTCTGGGTATCGACTGCGTCTACCTGGACATCAGCCACAAGCCGGCGGAATTCATCAAGGCGCACTTCCCCACTGTGTACGAACGCTGCCTGAGCTTCGGCATCGACATCACCCGCGAGCCCATTCCGGTCGTACCGGCCGCCCACTACACCTGCGGCGGCGTAGTGGTGGATCGCAACGGTCTCAGCGACGTGCCCGGCCTGTATGCCATTGGCGAAACCAGCTTCACCGGACTGCACGGCGCCAACCGCATGGCCAGCAACTCGCTGCTGGAATGCTTCGTCTATGCGCGCTCGGCGACGGCGAACATCGTCGAACAGCTGGCCCAGGTGTCGATGCCAAAGCACCTGCCGGAGTGGGATGCCAGCCAGGTGACCGATTCCGACGAGGACGTGATCATCGCCCACAACTGGGACGAGCTGCGCCGCTTCATGTGGGACTATGTGGGCATCGTCAGGACCAACAAGCGCCTGCAGCGCGCCGAGCACCGGGTCAAGCTGCTGCTCAGCGAAATCGACGAGTTCTATAGCAACTACAAGGTCAGCCGCGACCTGATCGAGCTGCGCAATCTGGCCCAGGTCGCCGAGCTGATGATTCACTCGGCCATGCAGCGCCACGAGAGCCGGGGCCTGCACTACACCCTGGACTACCCGGAGCTGCTGGCAGAGGCGCGTGACACTATTCTGGTGCCGCCCACCTATTGCGGCTGAACTTCAGGCGCACCCGCAGACGTCGATGAACATCCCGCGCCAGGGCATCCCGCGGCACGCAGAGGCCGCGCACCCGTCGCTCTCCGGCCAGACGAAAGCGCAGGATCACCGCCACCGGCAGCGCCAGGCTATCCCGACACAACTGTACGCGCTGCCAGCCCGCGCCCGCACTGAACAGTTGCCAGCCGTCGGCGTCGTGGCGCAGACCGGTGAAGGCGCTCGGATGGTTGAGCAGAATATGTCGAGGCAGATGCCAGAGCGCATGCGCCAGACACGCGCCGACACCGAGACCACGCGCCCACCAGGGCATCTGCGCCAGCCATACGCCGAGCAGCGCCAGGCCAAGCGCCAGCAGGTACAGCCAAAGGAGCTGGCGCGACGGCTGCCAATAGCATTCCAGCGCTTCGATGGGCTGTCGTGACATGAACGTCGTCCGTGACGTGGGAGGGTTCAGCTTTTCGGCTGGACGCGGTCGAGGATCATCCTGACCATGCGCTGGAGATCGGGGTCTTCCGGCTCGCCGCGCTGCATGAACCAGCCGAACATATCCTGATCTTCGCATTGCAGCAGCTTGCGATAGCGCGCCTGATCGTCGGCGTCGAGCTGGGCGTAGACTTCCTTGACGAAAGGCACCAGCAATACATCCAGCTCCAGCATGCCGCGGCGGCTGTGCCAATAGAGTCGGTTCAGTTCGGTTTCGTCGGCCATGGCGCGGCTCCTTGTGAGAGGCCGGCATTATAGCGGCATAGCACCGCCGCCAGGCACCCGTCACCGCTGACAAGTCGTAGGTCGGGCCCTATGATGGGAGCCCGATTTCATTCCAGCGATTCCTTGAATGGCCGATTCCGCTTTCTTCTGTCCGCTCTCCCATGAAGGCGTGCTCGCCGTACGCGGCCCCGACGCCGGCAAATTCCTCCAGGGTCAACTGACCTGCAACCTCAACTACCTGAACGAGCAGACCACCAGCCTGGGGGCCCGCTGTACGCCCAAAGGGCGCATGCTGTCGAGCTTCCGCCTGCTCGCCGAGGGCAACGGTTTCCTGCTGGCCATGGCCGGCGACCTGCTTGAAGCCCAACTGGCCGAGCTGAAGAAATACGCCGTGTTCTCCAAGTCCCAGCTGGGCGACGAAAGTGACGCCTGGGTGCGTTTCGGCCTTGCCGGTGGCGATGGTGCACTGGTTGGCCTGGGTCTGGACCTGCCGCACAGCGCCGACAGCGTTGTACGGGGCAACGGTCTGATCGCCTTGCGGCTCGCCGATGGCCGCGCCGAACTCTGGGCACCGGCCGCCGAAGCCGTCACCTTGCACAACCGTCTGGCCGCGCACCTGCCCGAAGCGCCGCTGAACGCCTGGCTGCTGGCCCAGGTACGCGCCGGCATCGGCCAGGTGTTCGCGGCGACCCGCGAGCTGTTCATCCCGCAGATGATCAACCTGCAAGCGGTTGGTGGCGTCAGCTTCAAGAAAGGCTGCTATACCGGCCAGGAGATCGTCGCGCGCATGCAGTACCTGGGCAAGCTCAAGCGCCGCCTGTATCGCCTCGGCCTGGCGACGGACAGCGCGCCGGCGCCAGCCACCGAGCTGTTCTCCCCGGTGCATGGCAGCAGCGTTGGCGAGGTGGTACTGGCCGCCCAGGCCGAACAGGGCGTCGAGCTGCTCGCCGTGCTGCAGGAGGACGCCGTGGCGGACGGCCGTATTTACCTTGGGGAGGCGCAAGGCGCGCCGCTGAGCCTGCTGGACCTGCCGTATACGCTGGACGCCGACCGCGAAATCCAGCGCTGACTAAACTATTCAGGCCGACGCCTACGCAACGGGAATTCTCATGAGCAAACTCGCCGACAAAGTCCTACAAGAACTGACCCAAGCCATCGACAACGACGAGCTGGTGCTGCCGACCCTGCCGGAAGTCGCCCTGAAGGTACGCGAAGCGGCGGAAGACCCGGACATCAGCATTCCGGCGCTGAGCAAGGTGATCAGCAACGACGCGGCGCTGACCGCGCGCATCATCAAGGTGGTGAACAGCCCGCTGCTGCGCACCAACAAGGAAATCACCGATGTGCAGATGGCCATCAGCCGCCTGGGCATCAACTACACCTGCAACCTGGCCACCGGCCTGGCCATGGAGCAGATGTTCCAGGCCACGTCCGACGTGGTGGACCGCAAGATGCGCGAGGTGTGGAACAAAAGCACCGAAATCGCCGGCATCTGCCATGTCCTGTGCCGCCACTACACCCGGCTGATGCCGGACCAGGCAACCCTCGCCGGACTGGTGCACCAGATCGGCGTGCTGCCGATCCTCACCTATGCCGAGGAGCATAACGAACTGCTCGCCGACTCCATCAGCCTCAACCATGTGATCGAGCAGATCCACCCGATCATCGGCGACAAGATCCTGCGCACCTGGGAGTTCCCCGAGCCCATCGCCATGGTGCCCGGCCAGTACCTGGACTTCACCCGCAACTCGCCGAAGGTGGACTACGTGGACATCGTCCAGGTCGCCACCCTGCAGAGCTACCTGGGCAGCGAGCACCCCTTCACCAAGCTGGACTGGAGCCAGATTCCCGCCTTCGCCAAGCTGGGCCTGGACCCGAGCGTCGACATGCAGGCCGACGAGGACCTCTCGGCTGCCATGGAGGCGGCCATGAGCATGTTGCAATAGTCTGGAGCAGACCCGGCGCTACCCGTGGAATCAGGGCAGTTTCCGGGCGGAGTCGCTATGCGCCTACTGCTGCTTTTGTTCGCGCTTTTAACCTGTTCGGCTCACGCCGAGCAGGTGCGCATCACTAACGGCGAATGGCCGCCTTACCTGGGTGAGCAACTGCCGCACAACGGCGTGGCTTCGCGCATCGTCGCCGAGGCTTTCGCCCTGGAAGGCATCGAGGTGCGCTGGGAGTTCTATCCCTGGGCACGCTCGCTGCGCATGGCCGAACGCGGCCAGCGTGACGGCACGGCGGTCTGGCTGTATAGCCCGGAGCGCGAGCAGGCTTTCTATATCAGCGACCCGGTGGTGGAAAGCGGCTACTACCTGTTCCACCGCAAGGGCCGGACGCTGGACTGGCAGACCGTCGACGACCTCAAAGGCCAGCGCATCTGCGCCACCCTCGACTACAACTACGGCCAACCCTTCCAGCAGGCCGAGGCCGACGGTCGCCTGCAGGTGCGGCGCATGACCAGCGACGAGCTGTGCCTGCGCCAGTTGCTGGCCGGGCGTGCCGACCTGTTCCCGATGGACAAGGTGGTGGCCTTCGCCATGCTCTACGAGCACTTCAGTGGTGCCGAACGGGTACAACTGAGCTTCCATCCCCGGCCGCTGCGCAGCGACCCGTTGCACCTGATGCTGTCACGCAAGATTCCGGAAAACGCCGAGCGCATTCGCCGCTTCAACCACGGCCTGGCCACCCTGCGCCAGAGCGGCAAGATCGCCCAGTATCTGCTGGAAATCCAGGACCCGGTCGGCCTGGCGGAGTAGCGGCCGCTACCTATAGTTCATCCGGCTCACTGGGAAACTCGACCCGCACACGCAGGCCGCCGCTGGCGCCGTCGTGCAGGCTGATGGCGGCCAGATGGGCACGACAGATTTCCCCGACGATGGCCAGGCCGAGGCCGGCTCCGCCGCCCTGCGGATTGCGTCGATAGAAGCGCTCGAAGACTTTCTCCCGCTCCTCTGCAGGGATGCCGGGGCCATCATCCTCGACTTCCAGCACGCCCGGCTGCAGCACCCGCAGGATCACATTGCCGCCAGCGGGGGTGTGGGCCAGAGCGTTGTCCACCAGGTTGCACAGCAATTCATTGAGCAGCGTCGGCTCGCCACGCAACCACACTGGCCGCTCCGCCTCCAGCGCCAGGGACACGCCGCGTTTGTGCGCCAGGGGCGCCAGGGCCATGCCCAGCTCGCGAGCCAACTGGCTGAGATCGACTTGCTGTGCGCCGCCCTCGGCGATGGCGCGGGCACCACTTTCCACCCGCGCCAGGGACAGCAACTGGTTGGCCAGTTGGGTCAGCCGCTCGGTGTTCTGCGCCGCCTCTTCCAGCGTTGCGCGCCACTGCGCCGGCTCGCGTTCGCGCAGCCCCAGCTCGATGCGGGCCTTGAGGGCCGCCAGCGGCGTACGCAGCTCATGGGAAGCGTCGGCGATGAACTGTGCCTGACGCTCGAACTGGCCGCGCAGGCGCTCGGTGAAATGGTTCAGCGCCTGTACCAGCGGTTTGAGCTCGCGCTGGATGCTGAGCAGCGGCAATGGCCGCAGGTCATCCGGTCGCCGCTCCTCCACCGCGTCGCTCAGCCGCCCGAGTGGGCGCAGCGCCGCGCTCACCGCCAGCCACACCAGCAGCAGCGCCCCCAGCGCCAGCAGACCCAGCCGCCACAGCGTGTCCTTGAGCAGCCCCTGGGCCATGCGCTCCCGTGCTCCCTGGGTCTCGGCCACGCGAATCTCCGCCATGCCGGTCAGCTCGGGCTCGCTGATCGGCTGAGCCAGGCTGACCACGCGCACGCCCTGCCCCTGGTACTCGCCGTCGTAGAAGTGCGCCAGCGCCGGGTAGTCGTCGGTGCGCTTGCTGCCCGGCGGTGGCGGCGGCAGGTCTTCATAGCCGCCGGCGACTGGCCGGCCGTCGATATCGTTCACCTGGTAGTAGACCCGCCCGGCGCTGTCGTAGGCGAAGGCGTCCAGCGCCACGTAGGGCACGCTGACTTCCAGGTGACCGTTGTGAACCGTCAGGCGCTCGGCAATCGCCCGCGCCGAGGCCAGCAGGGTGCGGTCGTAGGCGGTATCCGCGGCAGCGCGACCATTGAGATAGGCGCTCCAGCCGCTGATCAGCAGCAGTACTGCCAGCAAGGCGGCCAGGCGCCGCAGCAGCCGCCCGCGCAAGCTGCCGGCTTCAGTCACCGGCTGCCTCCAGCAGATAACCGAGGCCGCGGAAGGTGACGATGCGCACGGCGCTGCCTTCCAGCTTCTTGCGTAGGCGATGGATGTAGATTTCGATGGCGTCGGCGCTGGCCTCCTCGTCCAGGCCAAATACCTGGGCGGCCAATTGATCCTTGTTCATCACCCGGCCGGGGCGGGCGATCAGCGCCTCCAGCACCGCCTGTTCGCGCGAGGTAAGGCTGAGAGGTGCATCCGCAAGGGTAAAGCGGCGGGTATCGAGATCGTAGACCAGCGCGCCGCAGCGCTGCTGGTGCTCGCCACCGAGACGCGAGCGGCGCAGCAGCGCCTTGACCCGCGCCTCCAGTTCGTCCAGCTCGAAGGGCTTGGCCAGATAGTCGTCGGCGCCCAGGTTCAATCCGTGCACCCGGTCCTTCACCTCGCCACGGGCGGTCAGCATCAGTACCGGCAGGGTCTTGCCGCGGTCGCGCAGGCGCGCCAGCACCTGGAAGCCGTCCAGCCGCGGCAGGCCGATATCGAGGATGGCCAGGGCGTAGTCCTCGCTGGCCAGGGCCAGATCGGCGGCAACGCCGTCGTGCAGCACGTCCACCGTCCAGCCGGCGCCTTGCAGCGCCTGGGCGACGCTGGCCGCCAACTGGGGATGATCTTCGACCAGCAGAATTCGCACCCGTACCTCCACCGCGCGCTTCAGGATGGCGGAAGTGTACCTCGGAGCTGCCTGCAGGGGCGGGCCATGCCCGCGGGCACAAAGCTGACGGCGTTTTGCCTGCGCTCCCCGCCTGCCTTCAGGCCTGTTCGCGAGCATGGCCCGCGCCGCCCCACTGACTGCCGCGATGGCTGAAAGGTTGCCGAAAGCTTGCCCGCCTAGCATCGAAGCCAGGATGGTCAGAAGCCATTCCCAGACGGAAGCGGTGGTGCGCTTCCCGACAACAACAACGGTGATCACCGCCTACCGCTCCCAGGCCCTCGCCTGTCGTTGTTGCCAAGGCACCGCCAATTTCCGCCGGCACCAGCCGGTCGCTTCGTGTTAGCCCACAATAACAACTCCAGGAGAACCACCATGAAATCAGCCTTCACCCGCGTCGCCTTGGGCGCCACCTGCCTGCTGTTCGCCGGCCAACTGCTCGCTGCCGAACCCAAACGTCCAGAATGCATCGCTCCGGCCAAGCCCGGCGGCGGCTTCGACCTGACCTGCAAGCTGGCCCAGAGCGGCCTGAAGGACTCCGGCCTGCTCAAGGCACCTATGCGCGTCACCTACATGCCCGGCGGCGTCGGTGCGGTGGCCTACAACGCGGTGGTGGCCCAGCGTGCCGACGATCCGGGCACCATCGTGGCGTTCTCCTCCGGCTCGCTGCTGAACCTGGCGCAAGGCAAGTTCGGCCGCTACGACGAAAGTGCGGTGAAATGGCTGGCCGGCATCGGCACCGACTACGGCGCCATCTCGGTGCGCGCCGACTCGCCCTACAAGACCCTCGACGACCTGGTGCAAGCGCTGAAGAAAGATCCCGGCAGCGTGGTATTCGGCGCCGGTGCCACCATTGGCGGCCAGGACTGGATGCAGACCGCGCTGATCGCCCGCGCCGCCGGCATCGACCCGCAGAAGCTGCGCTACGTCGCCTTCGAAGGCGGCGGCGAAACCCTCACCGCGATGCTCGGCGGCCACGTGCAGGTCACCAGCAGCGGGCTGGGCGAAGTCACCCCGCAACTCGCCGCCGGCAAGGTCCGCGTGCTTGCCGTGCTCTCCGACGAGCGCCTGCCGGGCAAACTGTCCGACCTGCCCACCGCCAAGGAGCAGGGCTACGACATCAGCTGGCCGGTGATCCGCGGCTTCTACATGGGCCCGGAGGTCAGCGAAGAGCAGTTCAACTGGTGGAAAGGCCAGTTCGACACGCTGCTCGCCAGCGAAGACTTCGCCCAGTTGCGCGAGCAGCGCGACCTGTTCCCGCTGACCATGACCGGCGACGAGCTGAAGAGCTTCGTGCTCAAGCAGGTCGAGCAATACAAGGCGCTGGCCGGCGAATTCGGCCTGGTGCAGTAACCCTGCACGGGGGGAGCCGCCGCTCCCCTCCCCTGCCTCTCTCCCGGCGTGAGAGGGCACGACTCCCCGAGGATAACCACCATGTACGTCCGCCTTTTTGCCGCGGCCTGGCTGCTCGTCTGCGCCGGCCTGGCGGTGCTCGCCTGGGGCTTCCAGGCACCCTTCGCCTATGACCCGGTCGGCCCGCGCGCCTACCCCCTGCTGCTGCTCGCGCTGATGGCCGCCGGCTCGCTGTGGCTGCTGGTCAATCCCAGCGGCGAGGCCACTCCCGCCATCGACTGGTGGCTGGCACGCAAGGTCGGCCTCTGCGTGCTGGCCCTGCTGGCCTACGCGCTGCTGTTCGAACCGCTCGGTTTCGTGCTCAGCACCGCGCTGGCGGGTTTCGTGCTCGGCGTGCTGTTCAACGGCCGACCGCTGTACAGCGCCATCAGCGGTGCGCTGCTGGCGCTGGCGCTGTTCGGTCTGTTCGATTTGCTGTTGGACATTCCACTGCCGCTCGGCGTGCTGGAAATCCTGGAGAACTGAGATGGATACCCTGAACTTCCTGGCCCAGGGCTTCGATGTCGCCCTGCGCCCACAGAACATGCTGGTGGCGATGTTCGGCGCCTTCGTCGGCACCGTGGTCGGCCTGCTGCCGGGCCTCGGCCCGATCAACGGCGTGGCGATCCTGCTGCCGCTGGCCTTCGCCCTCGGCCTGCCGCCGGAAACCGCGCTGATCCTGCTGGCCGCCGTCTACCTCGGCTGCGAATACGGTGGGCGTATTTCCGCGATCCTGCTCAATGTGCCAGGCGATGCCGCGGCCATCATGACCACCCTCGACGGCTACCCGCTGGCGCGCCAGGGCAAGGCCGGCATCGCCCTGTCGCTGTCGGCGGTCAGCTCGTTCATCGGCAGCATCGTCGCCACCTGCGGCGTGGTGCTGTTCGCGCCGCTGCTGGCGCAATGGGCGGTGGCCTTCGGGCCGGCGGAATATTTCGTGCTGATGGTGTTCGCCATCGCCTGCCTGGGCGGCATGGTCGGCGACAAGCCGGTGAAGACGCTGCTGTCTGCCTTGATCGGCCTGGGCCTGGCCACCGTCGGGGTGGACGCCACCACCGGCGTCTACCGCTTCACCTTCGGCAGCGTCAGCCTGTCCGACGGCATTCAGTTCGTGATCGTGGTGATCGGCCTGTTCAGCGTCAGCGAGATCCTGCTGATGCTGGAAAATACCCATAGCGGGCAGAAGGCCGTAAAGGCCAGCGGGCGCATGCTGTTCAGCCTCAAGGAGTTCGGCCAGACCTTCTGGACCACCCTGCGCAGCGCGGTGTCCGGCTTCGTCATCGGCACCCTGCCGGGCGCCGGGGCGACCATCGCCAGCGCCGTCACCTACATGACCGAGAAACGCATGGCCGGTGCCAGCGGCCGCTTCGGCGAAGGCGACCTGCGCGGCGTGGCGGCCCCGGAAGCGGCCAACAATGCCTCGGCCTGCGGCTCGCTGATTCCCATGCTGACCCTCGGCGTGCCCGGCTCCGGAACCACCGCTGTGATGATCGGCGCGCTGACGCTGTACAACATCACCCCCGGCCCGCTGTTGTTCGAGCAGCAGCCCGACGTGGTCTGGGGGCTGATCGCCTCGCTGTTCATCTGCAATGTGATACTGCTGGTTATGAACATCCCGCTGGTCGGCGTGTTCGCCCGCATGCTCAGCGTGCCCAACTGGATCCTGGTGCCGGCGATCACCATGGTCAGCCTGGTGGGCGTCTATGCCGTGCACAGCACCACCTTCGACCTGGTGCTGATGATCGGCCTCGGCGTGTTCGGCTATCTGCTGCGCAAGCTGGACTTCCCGCTGTCTTCGCTGATCCTCGGCTTCGTGCTCGGCGAGCTGATGGAAGACAACTTGCGCCGCGCCCTGTCGATCTCCAACGGCGAGCTGGGCATTCTCTGGGGCAGCCCGATCACCCTGGCGCTCTGGGCACTGGTGGCCCTGATGGCCGCGTTGCCGGCGATGCGCTGGTGGCGGGCACGGGCCAGGGTGAAGCCGGCCCATGCCTAAAGCCTGGCTGGCCACGCCGCTGGTCGGCGCCGCCGGCGGCTGGCTCGCCAGCCTGGCCGGCTGGCCGCTGCCGTGGATGACCGGCGCGCTGTTGGCGGTAATCCTGGCGCGTTGCAGCGGATGGCTGCTGACGGAAGTGCCCCACGGCCGGTCGGCCGGTCAATGGCTGGTGGCCAGTGGTATCGGCCTGCATTTCACGGCCGAGGTGTTGCAACAGGTGCTGGTGCACTTCCCGGTGATCCTCGCCGGCGCGATCGGTACCCTGCTGCTCGCGCTGATCGGCATCGTCGTGCTGCGCCAGGGCGGCGTCGATCGCGCCACGGCGTTCTTCTCCAGCATGCCGGGTGGCGCCAGCGAGATGGTCAACCTGGCCTTGCGTCACGAGGCCCAGCCGGCACGGGTCGCCGCCGCCCACAGCCTGCGCCTGCTGCTGGTGGTGCTGCTGATTCCGGCGCTGTTCACCTGGAGCCTGCCACCGCTGCCCGCGCCGAGCGCGGCACCGGTGGACTGGGCCTGGCTGGCGCTGCTGCTACCGGGCGGCGCAGGACTGGCACTGCTGTGGAAGCGCCTCGGCCAGCCCAACCCCTGGATGCTCGGCCCGCTGCTGGTGTGCGCAGCGGCCAGCGCCAGCTTCGATCTGCGGATCGGTTTACCGAGCGGCGCCGGCGAGGTCGGCCAGTGGCTGATCGGCTGCTCGCTGGGCTGTCATTTCGACCGGCCGTTCTTTCGCAGCGCACCGGGCTTTCTCGCCCGGGTGCTGCTGTTCACCGTGCTGGCGATGCTCGGCGCCGGACTGCTGGGCGCCGGCCTCGGCTGGCTGCTCGCCGAGGACCGACTGTCGCTGGTCCTGGGCATGATGCCAGGCGGCATCACCGAGCTCTGCCTGACCGCCGAGGCCCTGCAATTGTCGGTGGCGCTGGTCACCGCGCTGCAGGTGTTGCGGCTGTTCCTGCTGATGTTCCTGGCCGAGCCGCTCTACCGACTCTGGAGCAGAATCCACCTTTAGCCCGCCTCGTGCGGGCTCTTTTTATCCTGCCGCTGGGGTTGAACCCTCGGTTTCCCCTGTCGTCACAACCCATGTGGCGGCAACGCCGACCTCGGCCACCAATAACACACAGGATGCCAACGACATTTCAGGACGAGACAGACGGGCGGCCGCAATCACGACCAGATCGGGAGACAGCCGAATGAAAAAGATTTCCGCCTGCTTCGCCAGCCTTTTCGCCCTGCTACTGAGTGCGGCAGCCTCGCTGGCTTACGCCGACGACCCCGGTGATTTCGTCGACGACATCTCCGCCAGAGGCGTTGCCGAAATCGAGACCGCCAAGCTCGCGCTGAAGCAAAGCGCCGCGCAGGACGTCAAGGACTTCGCTCAGATGATGATCGACGACCACACCAAGGCCAATCAGAAACTCAAGGATATCGCCCGGCAGAAAGACCTCGAGGTCGCCGACGATCCATCGCTGATGGCCACGGCCAAGAAGTGGATCCTCGATTGGCGCGAAGGCGAGAACTTCAACAAGGCCTACGCCAACAACCAAGTGGTTGCCCACGAAGAAACCATCGAACGGGTCCGCGAGTATCTCAAGGACGACGACAACGACGCCCCGGAACTGAGGGCCTTCGCCACGGAGATCCTGCCCAAGCTCGAAGAGCACCTGCGCAAGGCCAACGACCTGGCCGCCGCGCACAATGCCGATGAAGCCAAGGACTAAACCAGCCCGGCGCCTGGCCGGCTCAGTCCGGCAGGCGCCAGTTGATGGGCGCGAGATCGTGTTGCACGAGGAATTTATTGCAGCGACCGAAATGGCCGTTGCCGATGAAGCCGCGATGGGCCGATAACGGCGACGGATGCGGCGAGCGCAGCACCAGGTGCTTGCTCGGATCGATCAGCCGCTCCTTGCTCTGCGCATGGGCGCCCCACAGGAGGAATACCAGGTGCGGCCGCTCGGCGCTGACCACCTCGATCACCTTGTCAGTGAAGGGCTGCCAGCCCTTGCCCGCATGGGAGCCGGCGTTGCCCTGCTCCACGGTCAGCGAGGTGTTGAGCAGCAGCACACCCTGTTCGGCCCAGCTCTGCAGGCAGCCATGGGCGGGCATGTCGATGTTCAGGTCGCGCTTGAGTTCCTTGAAGATGTTCTGCAGCGACGGCGGCGCCGGCACCCCGCGCTGTACCGAGAAGCACAGGCCATGGGCCTGGCCCGGACCGTGATAGGGGTCCTGGCCGATGATCACCACTTTCACCTGATCCAGCGGCGTGGAATTCAACGCGTTGAACATCAGCGGGCCGGGCGGGAAGATCACCTTGCCGGCCGCCTTCTCGCGGCGCAGGAACTCGCCCAGGTCCTTCATGTAGGGCTTTTCGAACTCTCCCTGCAGGGCCGCCTTCCAGCCCGGCTCCAGCTTGATTCGATCGTCGGCGCCGCTCATGGCCACTCCTGCCGCTGAAAATGAAAGCGGCACGCTAGATAAGCCCACCCGGCAAGTCAAGGCGCGGGCTGATGGCTCGCCATCAGCTGCCTCGATGCAGATTGCGCAGGCGCCGTCGCCGGCCAATGCTCAAGGCCACCACCATCCGGAGCCCTGCCGATGAACGCCCCCACCGCCCTGACCCGCGAACGCCTCGAACTCGCCTTGCAGCACTCGCCGTTCGCCCAGTTGATCGGCTTTGAGCTGACCGGCTTCGCTCCCGGCAACATCGTCATGGAAGTGACCCCGCGCCGCGAGCTGACCCAACACCATGGCTACGTGCACGGTGCCGTGGTGGGTTTCATGATCGACAGCGCCTGCGCCTGGGCAGCCGCCTCGCTGGTCGGCGATGTGGTCACTTCCGAATACAAGGTCAACCTGCTGGCCCCGGCCCTGGGCGACAAGCTGATCTGCCGCAGCGAGGTGATCAAGGCTGGCCAACGCCAGGTGGTCACCCGCGCCGACGTGTTCGCCGTGCGCGACGGCCAAGAGAAAATCGTCGCCACCGGCCTGGCGACCATCGCCCGGGTTTGAGCGCAGGCAAGCGAAACGGCGCGGCGGCGCAGGCCTACGACGTTTCGACCGGTGGTCTTGACGCTGGGTAAATGACGTCTAGCGTTCCATCACAGGAGCAATGCAGTACTGGGTAACGGAAGCCCCTTTCTCCCGACTGCACCCCCCTCGCACCTTCTGCGGTGAAGACGACGCCCTTCGTCGAGGGTTTCGTTCGCCCCGCCAGAAGTGCCCTCGGGACACAGGACGCGGTAACCGACAGGCGACCGCTTCAAGGACGTACAAGGACAGGACGGCTCTCATGCAAGGCAGCACCAACCTCATCGCCCGCGGCGACTCGTTCTCCCTCCTCCCTGTGTCCGTGCGTTCCCTCGGTCGTACCGAATCACGCCGTGGTATGGCCGCCTTCCCACCACCGGCTGCCGGACCAGCCGGCGATGACCCCTGCCTGCCCTGAGGATGACGATATGGATACGCGCTACCGCCGACCACGCACGATGCTCTGGCTGCTGATGCCCTTGGTGCTGACGGCTGCCGGCACCACGAGTGCCGCCGAAACCCAGGCCGCCCCCCCGACCAGCGACTGCACGGCACTGAGCAACTGGTTTCCCAATACACCGTTCCCCGACGGCAACCAGTTCCCGATCAGCGGCACGCTGAACAACTGCGCCTTCCACCAGTGGGCGTACCAGATGTTCCTCTGGCTGGGCGAGCCGTCCTCCGCCACCTCGGGAGCGCCGCTGAATTTCGAAACCATGGCCAATCCGAAGGACCTGTTGCGCCCCGGCGGCCCGACCGGCGCCTACCCAGGCCATGCCGCCGGAGAGCCACCGCGGGTGCTGGCACGGGTCGGCAAATCGGACAGCTCGGTGGACGCCGAGCACATCTTCCAGGCCGGCCCCGGCAAGCAGATCCTGGTGGACCAGGCCGGCAACGTCGTCTACTACAGCGGCCTGCTGAACCAGGACTTCTGGGACTTCGTCACCGCCAACAAGCTGTATGACCTGAGCGCGCTGACCGGCATATCGCCGACCCAGGACTACCCGGTCAACACCCTGGAGCTGAAGCTGTCCTGGCGGGTGGCCGCCTACCTGGACGACAACGACAAACCGACCCAGACCTTCATCCCCAACGCGTCGCAGTTCTTCCATACCGAGAACCAGACCGTGCCCGTGGTGAAGGTGATCGACGGCAACGTCAGCGACAACACCGGCGAGACCAAGCGCGCGCAGCTGGCGCTGATCGGCGCCCACGTGGTCGGCGTGGTCAAGGACCACCCGGAATTCATCTGGGCCACCTTCGAGCACAAGGCCAATGCCCCCGACTGCAGCACGCTGCCGACAGCCGGGCCGTCGCCGGTTGGCAACCTGCCCTGGTCGCTGTACACGCCCAACAGCTCGGTGAAAGTGCAGAACCAGTTCGACGTCAACAACCCGCTTAGCGTGGTCAGCGTCTGTCGCCAGGTGCCCTATGGCGGCGGCGATGCCGGCAACATCGCCAACATCCAGAGCCTCAACGCCAGCGTGCTGTCGCACCAGAGCGGCAGCATCTGGGCCAACTACGAGTTGGTCGGCGCACAGTGGACCACCGGCACCAATGCCCAAGGCCAGGACGACATCCCCGGTGCCAACGGCGCGGCGGTAAATCCCGGCGACCAGCAGATCGGCTCGCTGGACCTGGCCAACACCACCATGGAGACCTTCACCCAGGACACCAACTGCTTCGCCTGCCACAACGGCGGCGTGCAGACCGTGACCGTGGGCGACTCCGGACAGATGGTGCCGGGCAAGCACCTGAACCTGTCGCACTTCATCGTCAACTACCAGGCCTGGCTGCAAAAGCAGAAGGGCAAACAGTGAGGAGCCGATCATGAGCACGAGCAATTTCCGCATTCATCCGGCCATCGGCTTCGCCCGCGTCGGCAACAGCAGCGAGTACTACCTGGAACCCAATACCCAGGCGGCCCTGCCGATTCCCGGCGATACCAGCGGCAGCAGCACCGGTGGCCTGCCGATCAAGCCCGGCACCGATAACGACACCATCACCTCGGCCGACCTGCGCGACGCCAACGGCGCGCTCAAGCGCCAGGCCGCGCGCTTCAAGATCTACGCCTATCCGGCGCAAGCCACGGAGACCTACCCGATGGGTGTCACCGGCACGGAGATCCGCATCGGCAGCCAGGTCGACGGCAAGACGGTGACCGACATCGTCTGGACCGTGCACCTGGCGAACAAGAAGTCCAACTGGTACATCATTCCCGAAGACAACGGCATCGATGCCTACAAGAACGGCGCCACTCCGGCGCTGCGCAACAACATGTCGCCGTTCTCCTCCAACATCAACGACAGCACCCGCCTCAGCCAACTGATCATCGATCCGGGCCCGCGCACCGTGCACGGCGCCAACGCGGCGCCGGTGGCCTTCGACAAGCCGACCACCGCCAGCAGTTGGGTGGATGGCAAGGGCGTGGTGCAGTGGCCGAACTATCCACAGTCCTATCCGGCCGACCACTTCCCCAACATGGACTGCCCCCACGGCCCCATCGACACCCTCGGCGAGCTGCAGACCGACCAGTACGGGCGGCTCATCGTCACCGGCGGCTACGGCCGCGCCTGCGGCATGATCGACCCCAGCACCAACCAGCCCTACGCGCTGAACAGCGATATCGACAACGACGGCTGGTTCGACGATGGCAGCGACGGCCCGGTCTACGCCACCCTGCAGTTCAGCGACGGCAGCAGCCAGGTGGTGCAGGGCCACGCCTGGGTCACCGCCACCGACCCGGCCTACGCACCGCAAACCCTCAACAGCGTCTCGCTGTGGGACGACATGCACGACGTCTGGGTCCGTCACCTCGCCCTGCAGCCGTCGCTGTTCAGCAACGGCGCCTTCCAGAGCAGCTACCAACCGTCCTTCAGCGACGAGGTGTTCCCGATCTTCCGCGCCTCGGCCATGCAGATGTGGAACACCAACCTCAGCCTGCTCGGCAGCACCGCCCACGCCTCGGTGGACGAAATCCAGCCGGACACAGACCCGGCCACCACCATCCTCAGCGGCCTGGGTTTCATCCGTAACCCCAACGACGCCTCGCAGCTGCAGAACAGCCGCATGATGCCGCTGTCCCTCGGCGACGCCGGGCAATCCTTCCTGACCCTGCGCAAGACCCAGTACTTCTACCTGACCCAATGGGAAAGCAAGCAGTACAGCCAGACCGGCACGCTCAACCTCAATGCCGGCGAGTACCTGGACAAGGCCGTGCTGGTCAACTGCCTGGGCGGACGCTTCAGCCCCGGCATCGACCTCACCTTCATCGTGCGCGACCCGGCGCTGTACGTGCAGAACTGGCAGACCTCCGGCACCGGCCCGTTCCGCATCCAGCCCAAGGCGCTGGACTACAGCACGGCGGTGGCCAGCCAGCCGTTCCTCACCGCCGGCTACACGCCGAACATCCAGAACAACCCGCTGACCGACAACAACCCGGTGGACACCAACCCCGGCAGCCCCGGACTGGAACCCGGCGATGCCTCCAAGTTCATGGCCCTGCCCTGGCACACCGACTACAACTCCTGCGCCACCCACCAGCCGGACCCGGTGCCGGCGTTCAACAATACCCTGTACTGGTCCTGGCCGGCGCAGCGGCCGGTGGCGGTGTACGTGGCCAAGGACGTGACCGACAACAAACTGCCGGCGCAGCGCTTCTCGGTCCGTGGCGCCGGCACCAAGACCGATCCGTTCGATCCGGCCCAGGTCGGGCGCTACCAGGAGCGCATCGACATGGTCGAGCACTGGCACAAGATCGGCGTGGTGATCCAGGGCACCGCCATCGACAAAACCGACGGTGGCCCGTTCAGCGCCAGCTACTACCTGGAGGTCCAGAGCAAGCTCGACAACGGCGGCGACCCGGTCGTCCCGTGGCCGAACACGGTGTCGCCCTCGACCAATGAGCAGTAGCCCACCGAGCCGATGCCGGGTCGCCATCATCGGTGGCGGCCCGGCCGGCTGCGCGGCCGCCCTCGCCCTGACCGGCGCGGGCGTCGATGGCGTGCAACTGATCGAAGCCGGCGACTACAGCCGGCAACGGGTCGGCGAGAGCCTGCCCCCGGACACCCGCCTGCTGCTCGCTCGCCTCGGCCTGTGGGACGACTTTCGCCAGCAACAGCACGACCCCTGCCTGGGCAGTTGCTCCGCCTGGGGCAGCGACGACCTCGGCTACAACGACTTCCTCAGCAACCCCCAAGGCCCAGGCTGGCACCTGGACCGCCGCCGCTTCGAGCGCTGGCTGGCCGACGCCGCGCAAGCGCGGGGGGCCGAGCTGCGCACCCGCACCCGCCTCAGTGCAGCGACCGCCGTCGAGGGAGGCTATCGCCTGGAGCTGCGTGGCCCGGAGCAGCCTCTCGAGCACCTGCATGCCGACTACGTGATCGACGCCAGCGGCCCCCACGCGCGCTTCGCCCGGCTGGTCGGCGCGCGTCCCGTCGAACTGGATCAACTGATCTGCGTATACGGCTTCTTCAACTGCCCGGCCCAGTCGAACAACAGCCGCCTGACCCTGCTGGAAGCCGCCGAATATGGCTGGTGGTATCGCGCCACCCTGCCCGATGGACAACTGTGCATCGCCCTGGCCTGCGACCGGCCGGGCCTGCGCCAGCTGCAAGCCGGCGAGTGGCGGCGCTGGCTGAACCTGCTGGCCGACACCCGCCATACCGCCAACAACCTGCAGGGCTACGGCTTCGACCCGGCCGCCATGCTCACCAGCCCAGCCACCTCCTGCCGCCTGGATCGCGTCGCCGGCCGGCGCTGGCTGGCCGCCGGTGACGCTGCCAGCAGCTTCGACCCACTGATGGCGCGCGGCATCCACAAGGCCCTGGAAGATGGCATAGCCGCCGCCGAAGCGATCGTCGGCTGGCTCGCCAAGGATGACGAGCCGGCCCAGCGCCACACCCGTCAGATCGAACAGCGCTACGAGGAATACCGCGCCATGCGCCACTACCTCTACGCTCAGGAGCAGCGCTGGCCGCACGCGCGCTTTTGGCAGGCTCGCCAGGCCATCGCATGAGAAGGACATGATTCGCCAAGCGGCCAAAGTTTGACCGAGGTCACAGCTGCTGGCCTGATACCTTGGCCTCCACGACCGAGGTGCTAGGATCGACCCGCACGCGTCCATTCGCTCGCCGCACCCTGGCGAGTCGGTCACCGACAAGGAGATTGAAATGGCTGGAAAGCCCGCCTCACGCCTGTCCGATACCCATGCCTGTCCCATTCCAGGCCACGGTCCAAACCCCATCGCGGTAGGCTCCCCCGACGTCCTGTTCAACAACCTGCCCGCCGCCCGCGTCGGCGACACCAGCGGCTGTGGCGGCGCGATTTCCCAGGGCGAAGCCACCATCCTGGTCAACGGCAAACCGGTGGCCTTCCTCGGCAGCCCGACCAACCACGGCGGCTCCATCGTCACCGGCTCGGGCAACATCCTGGTCGGCTCCTCCGCCAGCAGCGCCCCGTTCAGCGCACCAGCGCCGGTACCCAACCAGTACGACGAACATTTCGTGCTGCACGACAGCGACACCGGCCAACCGCTAGCCAACCGCCGCTACACGCTGAAAACCGCCTCCGGCAAGATCATCGAAGGCGTCACCGACGAACAGGGCAAGACCAAGCACGCGACCTCCTACGACGCCGAGGCCGTGACCGTCGAATTCGAACCGCAAACCGAAATCGTCATAGGCTGAGGCAAAGGAATGTCGAGCGCGCTCCCCGTCACCGCACAATCGAAGCTGAGCCCTTCCAGCAACACCCAGGGCACAGCCGCCCAGGCCCGGCAATTCAAGATCAGCGACATTCCGGCCGCCATGGACAAGATCGGCTGGCCGGTCTCGGCGGCCCTGATGCGCCACTGGTTCCAGGGGCAGCCCTGGCCGACCACCAATGGCGGCATGTCGCAGCGCGTCAAGGAACATGCCGAGTGGCCGCCGGCCCAATACATCGAAGAAAGCATCGTCAAGATGAGCTGGGTGGCCGGCTTCGACAAGGTCAAACCGGTGCTCGCCGAGCTGCGCCAGAGCTGGAACAACGCCGCCGCCCAGGGCCAGATCCGCAAGCACCTGGTTGCCGCCTATGGCAGCAAGAATCCTGGCCGCTATCCGCTGGCCTTCCCCGGCAAGGCCAGCGACGTGGAGCGCTTCGGCTATTTCAACTCGCGCGCCATCAACTTCTCCAAATGGGGCGGCGGCGATCTCGACGACCTGCGTGGCGCCCTGGCGGACTTCAACCTGCGGGTCGCCGCCGAAGGCGAGATCGAGGTCCTCGCGGATCGCCTCATCTTCCGCCCGCGCACCCTGCTGTTCTATGCGGAAGACAACTACGACTTCAACGACGACGGCTCGTTGTTCAGCCAGCCGCTGGGCTTCTGGAACTTCGACGGCATCGCCCCCAGCCTGATGGAAGCCACCATGCACAATGCCGGTGTCGATGCGGTATCCAACAGCATCATCCAGCAGTCCATGTTCGGCATGAGCGCGCAGAACGAAAAGCGCTACCTGGACGAACAGAGCAAGCGCTACATCCTGGTGAAGAACAGCCATTTCGCCGAATACCGGGACAAGCTCAAGAAGGGCGGCGACTTCCGCATCTTCTCCGACCTGCTGCGCGAGCCCCTGCCAGCCGGCACGGCTCCCATCGTGATCACGAAGTAGGGCCGCTCGGTGAAAAGACTCGCCCTGATTGCCCTGCCCATCCTGCTGCTGGCGACCTTGGCCGGCTGGCTCGCGAGCGCGGCCCGCAACGCACCCGCCTCGGTCTCCGAACCCAGCCCACAAGGTGACTACCTGATCGAAAGCGTGCCGCTGGCAGGCCCGCTCTCGCCGGGCGGCGGCCTGGCCTACCTGCGCATCGTCGACCGGCAACACCCGGACAGGGTCTATCGCAGCCCGCTCTACTCCACCCAGTCGGTGGACATGCGGGTCAGCGAAGACGAGCAGACCGTCGGAGTCACCTGGATCGACTTCGACAAGCGCGAGGAACGCTTCATCCTGAGCGTTCCGCAATGGCGCCCCGACTGGCGCAACGCCCTGATCAGCAACACCCCCTACGACGTGATACCGAACGGCTGACCGTGCCACTAAAAGCGCTCTGGCCCACGCTGCTTTTGCTGGCGTGGAGCCCCTCCAGCCAGGCAGCCGAGTTGGCATGCGGGGACTTCCTCTCCGCACTGGGCAGCAAACCAGCCAACGTCGAATTCCTCCACTGCACAAAGGAAACGGAGCGCCAGGGCGTACCGCTGATCGCCCTCTACCGAGTTACCGGCGCACACGCAGCCATTGCGGAACACGACCTGGCACAAGCCTTTGGCCTCGAACCGCTGCGACGGGTCTGTTGCATCTGGGAAACCCCGCCCCACAGCTTTCGCGACAAACGAACCGGGCTGAACTACCAGCTCAGCATGTCCACCGCAGAAACAGCCGTCGGCACCCGCGCCGCGTGGCGAACAATCGACTACTTCTACCTCCAGGTGACCCTCTGGACCGAAGAGCCCTGAGGCACAGCGGGACGCAACTGGCCTGCTGATGCCGTACACGGGCCATATGACCAGCGGGTGGTGGGCATGCAATGAGCAGGGTTCGGCCGGAGGCGCCCAATGGGCGTGTCCCCTTTCTACTTCAGAATTTCATCCAGCAGAAAATGCCCCATTCCTGTCGCCTGCTCGACGAGTGCGAGCAGGGCATCCGCCAGATCGCCGAGCAGCTCGGCTACGGACGCGAGCGCTGGATTTGCGCCTATCCTTTCGAGGGGCAGCTTGCATAAGGGCGACACATATGAGGGGTTGTGCGGGCTGTTTTGCCTCGATCGCACTCTGGCTGGCCAGCGCACTGGCGCTCGCTGAGACGAAGGGGGCGCCGACGCTGCGCATCGGCTTCACCACCGTCGACAGTTACCCCTATTTCGTCGGCTCCGGCGAGGAGATTCCCGAGCCACCCGGCATGGCCGTCGAGCTGGCGCGCGACGCGGCAAAGCGGGCCGGCCTGCGCCTGCAACTGGTACGCCAACCGCAGCACCGCATCTTCCTCGAACTGCAGAAGGGCAGTATCGACGGCGCCATGGTGTTCTCCTACCTACCCGAGCGCGCCCAGGACAACGTCTATCCCTGGCGCGACGATGCTCCCTACCGGGACTGGCGCATCGGCACCCTGACCTATGTGCTGTACAAGCGCTCCGACTCGCCGCTGAGCTGGGACGGCCAGCGCTTCGCCAGGGTGCACGGCAGGATCGGCTACAACACCGGCTGGTCCATCGGACGCGACCTGGAGAAATACGGCGTGCCCCTGGAAGAAGCCCACAGCACCGAGCAGAACTTCGGCAAGCTGGCGCTGGGGCGCATCGCCGGCTTCGCCCTGATGCGCGAACTGGGCGACGCCTACCTCGCCCGGACCGGCTTGCGCAACATCGAGCGGCTACCCGTTCCGCTCGCCTCCAAGGACTACTTCGTGATCTTCAACAAGCACTTCTACCAGGCCAATGCCGCGCTGGTGGAATCCTTCTGGAAGCACGTGGGCGAGGCACGCGAAGCCAACGAGGCCGCGTTATGGGAAAAGTATTCGAAATGAACCGTGAAACAACTTCGCACCCCGCTCATGAAGGCCAAGCAGTGGGTTGCATCTATCCTGCGGCGCCGGGAAGGGCTGTTCGATAGACCACGCAAATCCGCCTATCCCGTGCATGGCCCGAGGGCCGCGTCTCGCTGAACAGCCGCGGTACGCTGTCGACCTCCAGCGATCAGTCGGGCCATGGGCGATAGGCGACAATCGGCCACAAGCTGCCCGTAGGATTCGGCAACCTAGTGCATAGACGGACCGGCATGTCGTGCGGTGGCCGTTCTTGGGATGACAGAATGCCATCCACTCGGCTACTGTCTGCCGACGTACCAATAACACCGCCGGCTTAGTCCCCTAAGCAAAGCCCCGCCCATATTTTTCAAGGGGTTAGAGGTGCTCAGCAGGTATTAGGCACCTGGTTTGGTGTATTTCAACGCCCCATTTAGGGGGGCTAATTATAGTTATACGGATCAAAAAATATGACCGACACAGAAACAACAAAGCAACTCAAACATATCAAGTGGTTTATTGCCATTGGAGCAATAGGCTTCCTATTGGCTGGCCTAGGTGTAGCCTCTGTGGCTGCAATTTCAGCGGCCGCAATGTCTGGGCTAGAGGACGACTTTAGCCAGATATCTTCTTGTGAAGATGAAGAAGATTTTGAAGACAAAGCCGATACACTTTTTGAACAAGGGGCAATAGAAGATCTTCTGGCTCTTATAGATGAGCGCCGCTCTGAATATCCAAATGATGCAAATGTATATTGGTATACAGCACGCATCCACTCAGTCCGCGGCGAGTGGGATGCCGCTATAACTGCGCTCGACCAGACACTACTCCTTGCTCCAAGCTGGAACGAAGAATACGTTCAGCCTCTCAGGGCAGAAATAATTCGTAGGCGCAGTTCGAAACTTGAGTAGCCCGTATAACAATTGGTATATGGACTCTCCCCACAAGCAGTGAGGACAGCTTTTTTCGATCCTGTCGTCAGCGCGGTTGCATTCGTATATCCGGCCTGTCACTGGGCATTGCCCTGGCCATTCTGTAGTTCGCGCAGCGAGGGCCAAGCGTTCAAGCGATCGCGAAGATCATCATTGTTATCGGCCTTGCTCCGCTGCAGGAGCGGAAATTCTTAACGTCCGCTTTTGGCCGATTGCAGCCAGTCGCACCTCTGCCGCCCGCTTGGTCAGGCTGGAAGCAACCCGCCGCGCCACGGAACTCCCCCAGCAACCGCCCGCTCCCATGATTGAACCACTGCGTTGGAGCGAAGCATGTCCCAGGCCCATCCACCCTTGGCCGATATCCAGGCTGTTGCGGCCTTTCTGAAAGAGCACGGTCTCTACCTGGTAACCGCCGAGTCCTGCACCGCCGGCCTGATCGCCTCGCTGCTGGCCGATGTGGAGGGCAGTGGCCAGGTGCTCGACCGTGGTTATGCGGTCTACTCGCCGCAGGCCAAGCATCATTGCCTGGGGGTGAGCTTCGACACCATCGAGCGCTTCGGTCTGACCAGCGAGGAAGTGAGCCGGGAGATGGCCATCGGTGCGCTGCGCAACAGCAGGGCCAATATCGCCCTGGCCAATACCGGCATCGCCGGGCCGAGCAAGGAAGAGGACATGCCGCCGAGTGGCACGTTGTGCTTTGCCTGTGCGCTGGATGTGCATGGCGAGACACGGGTTTTCAGTGAGACGCGGCAGTTCGACGGGGATCGCACCGCGGTGCGCAAGGCGGCGGCCGATTTCGCCTTGCGCCGTCTGAACCATTACTACTCGCGACTTCGGCGACAGCCAACGGCATGACTGCCGCTGCAACGGAAAAGGCCCGCATCACGCGGGCCTTTCCTTGTCAGCCGACAGGCAGCGGACGCATGCCGTCCGGCTAAACGGTCTGGCGGAGCTGGGCGACGGCCGCTTCGGCGCTTTGCTGTCTTGCCGCCATCGCCATCTCCTTGGTAACCACCGTCTTGCCAATGGGGGCCAGGGCGATGCCGGCCAGCTTGAGGTGCTGCAGGCCGAAGGGAATACCGATGATGGTGATGAAGCAGACCAGCGCCGACACGACGTGACCGAGCGCCAGCCAGAAGCCGGCCAGCAGGAACCAGATGATATTGCCGAGCAGGCCGAGGCCGCCGGTACCGACGTCTTGCTGGTTGGACAGTTCGTTCCGCTTGATCGCTTCCTTGCCGAACGGAAAGAAAGCGAAGGTGCCCATCACGAAGCAGGCGCGCCCCCAGGGGATGCCGATGATGGAGATAAAGGCGAGCACGCCCAGCAGCCACCATCCCAGGCCCATGAATACGCCGCCGAAGATGAACCAGAGAAAGTTGCCAATGGCACCCATGTTTTTCCTCCTTGATGAACGACGGTTATGCGAGGCACGGAAAGGCCGTTCGACTTTCCCTGCCCACAGTGCGGCTAGCCCAACCCGCCGGCCCGTGAAACGAGCGGCCGGCAGCGCCCCAGGGGCAACCCGGCCAGCCGATAATCGATGAAGGCGAAGCGAGCGTCAGGCGGGTCGCAGGACGCGACCCGCTGGCGGTGGATCAGGCCGCGCTCTTGCGCGACTTGAGCACGAGGGCGCCGACCAGCACGGCGATGATCAGGAACACCCCGTAGTGGTTCCACGGGTCGCGCTTGCGGTCGCTCAGAGAGAATTTCTGCGAGTACTCGGCCTTGAGTTCGTCGGGCAGGTCGCCGGCAGCGAACTCTTCAAGGCTGATGGCCATCAGGTTGCAGTCCCAGGTCCAGACGTCCGCGCCGAACAGGCCGAAGCGCTTGCAGGCGTAGCCGACGGAATAGCCGTCGTCGAATTGCGGCGCGCCTTCGATCTCGAACAGCTCGTCGCCGGTGTTGAAGAACAGCGGCACACCCTTGGCGAACGCCATGGCCGGAAATGCCGACAGCATTACAAACAGCACACCCCAGATGGACTTTCTCATACAGCTATCTCCTTTTTGGTTTGGTAACTTCCCTGCGCAGGCGATGGCGGGCCTGCGGCAATTGTTCGCTGTGGCGATGCCCAGGCGTCGGGGGCATCGGCCTTTCTTGAAACAATATGAAACAGAATGCGCGGCATACTAACCACTTGCCATTACAGCGTCCACCCGCGATGAGCTCGCTGTGAATGGTTCAGCAGAATCGCTGGCGGCAAGCTTCGCGGCGGTATCACCCCAGGTGCAGCGCGCGGTAGTGCGTCGGCGCCATGCCCACCACCTTCTTGAACAGGCGCGAAAAGTAGTAGACGTCTTCGTAGCCGAGCTGCTCGGCGACCTGCCGGATGCCCTGCTCACCCTCGTCGAGCAGTCGACAGGCATGGGCCATTTTCAGCTGGATGAAGTCCTGGATCGGCGCATGGCCGGTCAGCGCGCGATAGGTCTTGGCGAAGTGGAAGCGCGATAGCTTGAACTGCGCCGCCAACTGGTCGAGGTTGAGCGCACCATGCAGGTGGGCGCGCATCACCGCCTGCACCGCATCCACGTCCAGCACCCGCCCGGACTTCAACTGCGCCCGCGCCGGTAGCACGGCGAGAGACGTGAGCAATGCCTGCAACTGATGCGCAGCGTGGATGAAATGCGGCAGCGACAGGCCCTGCCTGCGCACAGCGAGCAGCGCGTCGAACTCCGCCAGCAGCCGTGGCTGCACACCGATGCGCAGGACCGGCCCCTTGCCCAGCGGGCGCAGGAAATGCTCGGCGAGGTCCCCTTCGAAATGCACCCAGTACAGCGTCCACGGCCTGCCCGGATCGGCACCGTAGGCATGCGCCTGCCCTTTCGGCAGCAACAAGAGGTCGCCACCACCAATGTCGAAGCGCCCCGCCGGGGTTTCCAGCCAGCCTTGCCCGGCGCGGCAGTAGATCAGCAGATGATCGTCCGGGTGCGGTCGGTGCATGCGATGGCCATGGGCATCGGGATAGAACCCCAGGGCCAGCGGGTAGCAGCCGGCAGCCAAGGGGTGTCGCGCCAACAGCCGGCGCAGTCGTGGCGGCGTGATGAAGCGCACGCCATTGGCTGGCAATGGCCAGTTGGAGGTTTCGACGGTGGGGGCAAGGGCCATGGAGGGGTCCGCAGGGTGTCAGGATGATGGCATTCATGACTTATCGGTCAATGCCAAGATCGTCCATCCATCGAACAAGATCGTCAATCCACATGCCGCTTTGCAGCCGCTATAAAGGCTGAAAAAAACCATCCTGACGGAGGATGCGATGGCCAGGACGATTCCCCAGTTGATCGATGGACAGTGGCGCGACAGCCGCTCCAGCGAGCTGATCGAAGTCACCGACCCAGCGACCCAGGAAGTACTGGCGCTGGCGCCCAAAGCCACCCACGAGGAAATCGAAGAGGCCATCGCCAGTGCCAAGGCCGCCTTCCTGACTTGGCGCGAAGTACCGGTGCCGGAGCGCGCGCGGCTGATGCTGCGCTACCAGCACCTGCTCAAGGAACACCATGACGAGTTGGCGGAAATCCTCGCCCAGGAGACCGGCAAGACCTTCGCCGACGCCAAGGGCGACGTCTGGCGCGGCATCGAGGTGGCCGAACACGCGGCGAATATCGCCAGCCTGATGATGGGCGAGACGGTGGAGAACGTCGCCCGCGAGATCGACACCGCCAGTTGGATGCAGCCGCTCGGCGTGTGTGCCGGCATCACCCCGTTCAACTTCCCGGCGATGATTCCGCTGTGGATGTTTCCGCTGGCCATCGCCTGCGGCAATACCTTCGTGCTCAAGCCCTCCGAGCAGGACCCGCTGACCCCCAACCGCCTCGCCGAACTGTTCCTCGAGGCCGGCGCGCCCAAGGGCGTGCTGCAGGTGATCCATGGCGGTCGCGAGCAGGTCGACGCCCTGCTCACCCATCCGGACATCCGCGCGATTTCCTTCGTCGGCTCGGTGCCGGTCGGCCAGCACGTCTACCGCACCGGCACCGCCCACCTGAAGCGCGTGCAGGCCTTCGCCGGGGCGAAGAACCACATGGTGGTGATGCCCGACGCACACAAGGACCAGGTGATCAGCAACCTGCTCGGCGCCAGCTGCGGCGCCGCCGGCCAGCGCTGCATGGCGATCAGCACGGCGGTGTTCGTCGGCGAAGCGCGGCAGTGGATTCCCGAGCTGGCCGCGCAGATGGCCGAGCTGCAACCCGGCCACTGGAAGGATGCCCATGCCGCCTACGGGCCGCTGATCAGCCAGCAGGCCAAGCAGCGTGTGCAGAAGCTGATCGCCGAGGGCAAGGCCGAAGGTGCCGAGTGCCTGGTGGACGGTTCCCAGTGCACGGTGGCCGGCTTCCCCGATGGCAACTGGCTCGGTCCTACCCTGTTCCGCGGGGTGACGCCGAAAATGTCCATCTACCGCGAGGAAATCTTCGGCCCCGTGCTGATCTGCCTGGAGGTGGACACGCTGGAGCAGGCCATCGAGCTGATCAATGCCAACCCCTACGGCAACGGCACCTCGATCTTCACCCGCTCCGGCGGTGCCGCGCGGCACTTCCAGCATGCGGTGGAAGTCGGCCAGGTGGGCATCAACGTGCCGATCCCGGTGCCGCTGCCGTTCTTCTCCTTTACCGGCTGGAAGGGCTCGTTCTATGGCGACCTGCACGCCTACGGCAAGCAGGCGGTGCGCTTCTACACCGAGACCAAGACGGTCACCAGCCGCTGGTTCGACGACAGCCCCGTCACCAGCCCGAACATGACCATCCAGCTGAAATAGGAACGACCGCACAGCATTGCAGATTGCCGGCGCCCCGGTGCGCGTCTACGACCAATAGACGATAACGCAGCGGTGGCAGCCGGCGTAAAAGTTCTCCTGGTTCCACAACAACAAGAACGCCGGAGAACGCGAATGAAACTGACCACTGCCAGCCTGGCCCTCTGGGCCGGGCTCTGCTTCAGCGTGCAGGCCGCCGAGCCGATCACCCTCGGCCTCAACTACCCCCGCACGGGAAGCTACAAGGAGGAGGGATTGGCGCAGATGCGTGGAGCCTTGCTCGCCATCGACGAGCTGAACGCCCAGGGCGGCGTACTCGGCCGCCCGTTGCGGCTGGCCAGCCGGGATACCGCTTCGCGGCCGGCCAAGGCCGTGCGCAATGTCGACAAGCTCGCCGGCGAGGGTGCGGCCATGCTTTTCGGCGGCTCTTCCAGTGCCGTCGCCATCGCCGCCGGCCAACGTGCCCGCGAGCTCGGCCTGCTGTACTTCGGCACGCTCACCTACTCCAACGACACCACCGGCAAGAACGGCCAGCGCTACCTGTTCCGCGAGTGCAACAACGCCTGGATGAGCGCCCGCGTGCTCGGCCAGTACCTGGCCAAGACCCTGCCGAACAAACGCTACTTCTACGTCACCGCCGACTACACCTGGGGCCACACCACCGAAAGCTCGCTGCGCCAGACCACCGCCAGCGACGACCAGGGCAAACACCCCGGAGTCAAGGTGCCCTTCCCCGGCGCGCGCCTGGCCGACTACCAGGATGCCCTGACCCAGGCCGCCGCCAGCGACGCCGAGATCCTCGCCCTGGTGCTGTTCGGCGAGGACCTGGTGCGGGCCATGCGCATCGCCCAGGACCTCGGCCTGACCAAGCGCATGCAGATCGTCGCGCCGAACCTCACCCAGAGCATGGTCGAGCAGGCCGGGCCGAGCCTGATGCAGGGCGTGATCGGCACCGAGCCCTGGACCTGGCGCGTGCCCGATCTGGAGAACGCCGCCACTGGCAAGGCCTTCGTCAAGGCCTTCAGCGAGCGCTACCGCATGTACCCGTCCAGCTCGGCGGCCTCGGCCTACAGCATCGTGCGGCAATGGGCCGATGCGGCGACGCGGGCCAGGAGCCTGGACAGCGAGGCGCTGATCAAAGCGCTGGAAGGCCATCGCTACAGCCTGCTCAAGGACCAGCAGGAATGGCGCGCCTTCGACCACCAGAATGTGCAAACCGTCTACGCGGTGAAAGTGAAGCCGCGTGACGAAGTACTGAAAGACCCGCTCAAACAGGACTACTTTGAAATCGTGCACCGGCTGTCCGCTGCCGAAGCCGCTCCCAGCCTCGCCCAATGGCAGGCCGAGCGGCGCGCCGCCGGGCAGCCCGCGACCTTACAGTGAGGAACCATGGACTTCGAACTCAGTGACGAGCAACGCCTGCTCACCGACAGCGCCCGCGCCTTCGCCAACAAGGAACTGGCGCCCCATGCGGCGGATTGGGACCGCGACCACTTCTTCCCGGTCGACGTGATCAAGGACGCCGCCGACCAGGGCTACCTGGCCCTGTACATCCCCGAGGAGGACGGCGGGCTCGGGTTGTCGCGGCTGTCCTCGTCGCTGATCTTCGAACAGCTCGCCGCCGGCTGCGTGGCCACCACCGCCTACCTGACCATCCACAACATGGCCAGCTGGATGATCGCCAGCTTCGCCGACGATGCCTTGAAAGCCGAGTGGCTGCCGCGCCTGGTCAGCGGCGAACTGCTCGCTTCCTATTGCCTGACCGAGCCGGACGCCGGCTCCGACGCCGCCCACCTGCGCACCCGCGCCCGCCGCGACGGCGACGACTACGTGATCGACGGCAGCAAGTGCTTCATCTCCGGCGCCGGCGCTACCGATGTGCTGGTACTGATGGCCCGCACCGGCGAAGACGGCGCCAAGGGCGTGTCCTGCTTCCTGGTGCCGGCCGACGCGCCCGGCGTGAAGTACGGCCGCAACGAGCTGAAGATGGGCTGGCGCGCCCAGCCGACCCGTACCATCACCTTCGAAGGCGTACGCATCCCGGCCGGCAACCGCATCGGTCCGGAAGGCCAGGGCTTCGTCTATGCGATGAAAGGCCTGGATGGCGGCCGCATCAACATCGCCAGTTGCTCGCTGGGCGCCGCCCAGGCCGCGCTGGAGCAATCGCTGCGCTACGTCGAGGAGCGCAAGCAGTTCGGCAAGCCGCTGGCCGACTTCCAGGCCCTGCAGTTCCGCCTCGCCGACATGCTCACCGACCTCACCGCCAGCCGGCAGATGGTGCGCCTGGCCGCCCACAAGCTGGACCACAAGCACGCCGAAGCCAGCCTCTACTGCGCGATGGCCAAGCGCTTCGCCACCGACCACTGCTTCGACCTGTGCAACCAGGCCCTGCAACTTCACGGCGGCTACGGCTATCTCAACGATTACCCGCTGGAACGCTGGGTGCGCGACAGCCGCGTGCACCAGATTCTCGAAGGCACCAACGAGATCATGCGGGTGATCATCGCCCGTCGCCTGCTGGATCAGGGCGGCATGCTGGATCGCTTGCTGTAGCGCTCTGCATCCCCTCTCCTCCGGGAGAGGGCTAGGGTAAGAGGACCGCCCGCGTAGGGCGGGTGCAACCCGCCGGATGCCGCTCCGACCGATACTGCCAAGAACATGACATTGGATGGAACACCCATGAGCAACGCCGTAGAACCCTACAACCCCGGTCTGTTCGATCTGACCCACAAGCTGACGGTGGAGAAGCACGGCCATACCGCGCTGATCACCATCAACCACCCGCCGGCCAATACCTGGGACCGCGAGTCGTTGATCGGTCTCAAGCAACTGGTCGAGCACCTCAACCGTGACGACCAGATCTACGCCCTGGTGGTCACCGGCCAAGGCCAGAAATTCTTCTCCGCCGGCGCCGACCTCAACCTGTTCGCCGACGGCGACAAGGCCCGCGCCCGGGAGATGGCCCGGCGCTTCGGCGAAGCCTTCGAGGCGCTGCGGGACTTTCGCGGCGTGTCCATCGCAGCCATCAACGGCTACGCCATGGGCGGTGGCCTGGAATGTGCGCTGGCCTGCGACATCCGCATCGCCGAGCGCCAGGCGCAGATGGCGCTGCCGGAAGCCACCGTCGGCCTGCTGCCCTGTGCCGGCGGCACCCAGGCGCTGCCCTGGCTGGTGGGCGAAGGCTGGGCCAAGCGCATGATCCTCTGCGGCGAGCGCATCGACGCCGAGACCGCCCAGCGCATCGGCCTGGTGGAACAGGTGGTGGACAGCGGCGAGTCCCGCGGCCATGCCCTGCTGTTGGCCGCCAAGGTGGCGCGGCAGAGCCCGGTGGCGGTACGCACTATCAAGCCGCTGATCCAGGGCGCCCGCGAGCGCGGACCGAACAGCTGGCTGCCGGAGGAGCGCGAGCGCTTCGTCGACCTGTTCGACGCCGACGACACCCGCGAGGGCGTCAACGCGTTTCTGGAAAAGCGCGATCCCCACTGGCGCAATAAGTAACCAGGGAACCACGATGAACGTAACTTTCGAAGAACGACTCGGCCTGCACGGCGCCCGCATCGGCATCGCCAGCCTGGATGCGGAAAAGAGCCTGAACGCTCTCACTCTGCCGATGATCGAGGCACTGAGCGATCGCCTGCGCGCCTGGGCCGAGAACCCCGACATCGTCTGCGTGCTGCTGCGCGGCAACGGACCCAAATCCTTCTGCGCCGGCGGCGACGTGCGTCGCCTGGCCGAAGCCTGCCTGGAGAACCCTGGCGTAGTACCGCCGCTGGCAGAGCGCTTCTTTGCCGACGAATACCGCCTCGACCACCTCATTCACACCTATCCCAAGCCGCTGATCGGCTGGGGCCATGGCTATGTGATGGGCGGCGGCATGGGCCTGCTGCAAGGCGCCGCGATCCGCGTGGTCACCCCGAGCAGCCGGCTGGCCATGCCGGAGATCAATATCGGCCTGTACCCGGATGTCGGCGGCAGCTGGTTCCTCGCTCGCCTGCCCGGCCGGCTCGGTCTGTTCCTTGGCCTCACCGCCAGCCTGATCAACGCTCGCGACGCCCTCGACCTGGACCTGGCCGACCGCTTCCTGCTGGAAGATCAGCAGGAAGAACTGCTCGCCCGCCTGCTGCAACTGAACTGGAGCGAGCAGGTCCCGCTGCAGTTGAACAGCCTGTTCAAGGCCCTCGAACACGAGGCCAGCGGCCAACTGCCGGAAGCCCAGTGGCTGCGGCGTCGGCGGCGCCTGGACGAGCTGCTCGACGTACCCGACCTACCCGCCGCTTGGCACGCCATCGTCGCCCTGGAAAACGACGAGGACCCTGTCCTGGCCCGCGCCGCCAAGACCCTGCGCGAAGGCTGCCCGCTGACGGCGCATCTGGTATGGCAACAGATCCGACGCGCCCGGCACCTGTCGCTGGCCGAGGTGTTCCGCATGGAATACGCCATGAGCCTGAACTGCTGCCGGCACCCCGAACTCGCCGAAGGCGTGCGCGCCCGCCTGATCGACAAGGACAACGCCCCGCGCTGGCACTGGCCCGATGTCGCCGCCATCCCGGAGGCGGCGATCGAGGCGCATTTCGAACCGACCTGGGAAGGACCGCATCCGTTGGCGGACCTCTAGAGGCTTCGGTCCTTGCCATATCGGGGAGCAGGCCGGTGGCGACACAGGACTCCGAGCCGCCCCACTGGGCCCCGGCCTTCGCCGGGGAGACGGGTTAGAGGAACGGAGTAACAGGAGGAGAACCCGAGCGGCCTGCCTGCACGAGCCACTTGGCCGGACTCGCAGACGCGTAGCTCCCCGTCATACCGGCGAAGGCCGGTACCCAGGAGCCGGCAGCGCAGGATCGTCCGAGCCACCCCCCCTGGGCCCCGGCCTTCGCCGGGGAGACGAGCCTGGCGGAAAGGAGTAACAGGAGGTGGACCGATGCAGCCTGCATGCACGAGCCACCTGGCTGGACTCGCAGACGCGTAGCTCCCCGTCATACCGGCGAAGGCCGGTACCTAGGGGCCGGCCATGCAGGACCGTCCGAGCCGCACCGCTGGGCCCCGGCCTTCGCCGGGGAGACGGGTTAGAGGAACGGAGTAACAGGAGGTGGACCGATGCTGCCTGCGTGCACGAGCCACCTGGCCGGACCCGCAGCCACATAGCTCCCCGTCATACCGGCGAAGGCCGGTACCCAGGAGCCGGCAGCGCAGGACCGTCCGAGCCGCACCGCTGGGCCCCGGCCTTCGCCGGGGAGACGGGTTAGA
>NZ_JBSKHQ010000010.1:0-172084 GCF_057128665.1 Zestomonas ipomoeae | reverse complement strand
GAAGCTCTCCCAGTTGAACAGGCACCTCGGATTTATAGAAGAAAGGTGGTGCGGGGAGAGTCCATTACAGCCTTCAACTGTCGCTCACTTCGTTCGCTGGACGTCCAAAAGCTGCGCTTTTGGCCGCCCGTTAGCTTAATCGTTATAGGAATCGCTCTATCTCTATGCACAACGCAATAAAAAAATATGCACCAATACTTTTCCTAAGCACAGCCATCGTGTCGGGTTTAAATTATTTTGAGTATCAGGCCATCATTCAAATCTCCCAAGCACAAACTGGCACCATCCCAACAAATCTGACTTCAGAAATTATTATCACAATTGCATTTCATCTTATTGCCCTATCAGTGTTGCCATTAGCCCTGTCTGCAAAAAATAGAACGCTTACCGCTTACGTGGCTCTGATCATCCTGGGCGGAATTTATATAACCTATATGACTGGAATAAATGCGGCGGGACCAGCAATAACCATTATCGCTTTTTGCTATTTGGCCTTTTACGGCTACTCAAAGGCCAAAAGCATTTACAGCTACTACCGAACCAAATAGAAAACGTGTTGATTTCCTATAACAACTGGTTCAAACCGTTCGCTGGGCTCACTGGGACGGGCTAAAGCCCGCCCCTTAACCAAACGTTAGAGTCAATTCAAAAATACCGCAACCATAACGGAACGAACTTGAAAATCTTAAAAATAAGTAATTTACTCTCAATGGCACTGATATGTTTTGCGACCGTGTCTGCCATAGTGTTCGGAGCAATAGTTGGAATTACTTCACCCGAAGGCGTCCCGCTAGTAACAATGCTCGCTATAGGCACAATACTAATTTCAATCCCCATTACCATAGTTAGTCTAATTTTCGCATACAGACTAAAAATTGTAAGCGCAGGCTATGTTATTTTTTCAATAGCGTCTTCATTTCTAATTGCCGGTGCTGGCTGGCTTATAATTCCATTCATGCTAAACCGAGACATAAATTCATTTTTCTCAGAGCAACACGAGTCTCACCTAAAAAACAACACTCCCCCTGAATCACTGAAGCTCTAACAACTTATATGGGCTCTCCCCACAAGCAGTGAGGACAGCTTTTTTCGATCCTGTCGTCAGCGCGGTTGCATTCGTATATCCGGCCTGTCACCGGGCATTGCCCTGGCCATTCTGTAGTTCGCGCAGCGGGGGCTAAGCGTTCAAGCGATCGCGAAGATCATCATTGTTATCGGCCTTGCTCCGCCGGAATATGGGGACACTTTTACAGCTTCAGTGAGGGCGGACAAACTGGTCGACGCATTGCTCAACGACATACCGCCCACGCCCACGCCCCTTCGCCTTTCCCCCATCACCGATTAGAATCCGTGCTTCCTGCCCCACCCCAGGCGGACCTAGGGCCGGCCGAGCCTGCGGCGATCCCGCATGGTGCACGGCCCCGCGGCACGGCGCTCGGTCATACCCGTTTGCCAGATGCCGGCGGCGCGCTCACCATAAGCCCATAGCGGGCCAGACCCGCACCTGACTAGCCTTCGCAGGACCACCGCCATGCCCGATTACCGTTCCAAGACCTCAACCCACGGCCGCAACATGGCCGGCGCCCGCGCCCTGTGGCGCGCCACCGGGATGAAGGACGAAGACTTCAAGAAGCCGATCATCGCCATCGCCAACTCCTTCACCCAGTTCGTGCCCGGCCACGTGCACCTGAAGGACCTCGGCCAGCTGGTCGCCCGCGAGATCGAGAAGCACGGCGGCGTGGCCAAGGAATTCAACACCATCGCCGTGGACGACGGCATCGCCATGGGCCACGACGGCATGCTCTATTCGCTGCCGAGCCGCGAGATCATCGCCGACTCCGTGGAGTACATGGTCAATGCCCATTGTGCGGATGCGATTGTCTGCATCAGCAACTGCGACAAGATCACCCCCGGCATGCTGATGGCCGCCCTGCGCCTGAACATCCCGGTGGTATTCGTCTCCGGCGGGCCGATGGAAGCTGGCAAGACCAAGCTGGCCAATCACGGCCTGGACCTGGTCGACGCCATGGTGGTGGCTGCCGATGACTCCTGCTCCGACGAGAAGGTCGCCGAATACGAGCGCAGCGCCTGCCCGACCTGCGGAAGCTGCTCCGGCATGTTCACCGCCAATTCGATGAACTGCCTGACCGAGGCCCTCGGCCTGTCGCTGCCAGGCAACGGCTCCACCCTGGCCACCCACAGCGACCGCGAGCAGCTGTTCCTGCGGGCCGGCCGCCTGGTGGTCGAACTCTGCCAGCGCTACTACGGCGAGGGCGACGAGTCGGTGCTGCCGCGCAATGTCGCCAGCTTCAAGGCGTTCGAGAACGCCATGACCCTGGACATCGCCATGGGCGGCTCGACCAACACCATCCTGCACCTGCTGGCCGCCGCCCAGGAGGCCGAGCTGGCCTTCGACCTGCGCGACATCGATCGCCTGTCGCGCAAGGTGCCGCAGCTGTGCAAGGTGGCGCCGAACATCCAGAAGTACCATATGGAAGACGTGCACCGCGCCGGCGGCATCTTCAGCATCCTCGGCGAACTGGCCCGTGGCGGCCTGCTGCACACCGACGTGCCGACCGTGCACAGCCCGAGCATGGCCGACGCCATCGCCCAGTGGGATATCACCCAGACGCAGGACGAGAAGGTGCACGCCTTCTTCAAGGCCGGCCCCGCCGGCATCCCGACGCAGGTCGCCTTCAGCCAGAGCACCCGCTGGGACAGCCTGGACGACGACCGCGAGAACGGCTGCATCCGCAGCGTCGAGCACGCCTACTCGCAAGAGGGTGGTTTGGCGGTTCTCTACGGCAACATCGCCCTGGACGGCTGCGTGGTGAAGACTGCCGGCGTGGACGAGTCGATCCATGTGTTCGAAGGCAACGCCAAGATCTTCGAAAGCCAGGACAGCGCCGTGAAAGGCATCCTCAATGACGAGGTGAAGCCAGGCGATATCGTGATCATCCGCTACGAGGGCCCAAAAGGCGGTCCGGGCATGCAGGAAATGCTCTACCCGACCTCTTATCTCAAGTCCAAGGGCCTGGGCAAGCAATGCGCCCTGCTCACCGACGGCCGCTTCTCCGGCGGTACTTCGGGCCTGTCCATCGGCCACGCCTCGCCGGAAGCGGCCGCCGGCGGCGCCATCGGCCTGGTCAAGGACGGCGACAAAGTGCTGATCGATATCCCCAACCGCAGCATCAACCTGCTGGTGTCGGATGAAGAGCTGGCCGCCCGCCGTGTCGAGCAGGACAAGAAGGGCTGGAAGCCGGCGGCACCACGCGCACGCAAGGTATCGACCGCCTTGAAGGCCTACGCCCTGCTGGCCACCAGCGCCGACAAGGGCGCAGTGCGCGACAAGGCGATGCTCGACGGCTGAGCCCTGCGCGATTTACAAAAAGCCCGACGAATACGTCGGGCTTTTCGTTGTAGGTTCTGCAAAACGCATCACCCCAAGCAGGAGGCGGCGACATGCTCGAGCAACGCTTACCCAGCCTGCGTATCGGCCTGATTTCCGATACCCACGGTCTGCTCCGGCCGGAGGCGCTGGAGCGACTGCGAGGCTGCGACCACCTGATCCACGCGGGGGATATTGGCAAGCCGGAGATCCTTGCCGCCCTGGAGGCCATCGCCCCGCTCTCGGCTGTGCGCGGCAATAACGACACCGGAGCCTGGGCGGCGGACCTGCCGGAACGCTTGGTGGTCAAGTTCGGCCGTATCGCCTGCTATGTGCTGCATGATCTGGCTGACCTAAACATCGACCCGGTGGCCGAACGCTTTGCCGTGGTCATCGCCGGGCACTCCCACAAACCGCGTGTGGAGCAGCGCGACGGCGTGCTCTATATCAACCCTGGCAGCGCCGGGCCAAGGCGTTTCAGCCTGCCCATCGGCATTGGGTTTCTGCATCTTGAGCAAGGAAAGGTACGGGGGGAATTGGTCGAGCTGACCCCTGGCTGATTCAGCCCCTACCGGTGGGCCAGCAATGGCGGCACAGGCCCCGCAGCCAGGGTGTGCGGAGGATATGGCGGGTTTCACCCGCCGTAGCCCGTGCAGGGGCGAATTTATTCGCCAGCCCCAGGCCCTGTCGGGCGAACGAATTCGCCCCTACAAATGCGGCTAGTCGGCCAGCTTCGGCAGGAACGACAGGTCGACGACGTATTTCTTCGGATTGTCTTTCTCGATGAAGACGGTGATGCGCTTCTGGCCGATGTAGTCGGTCGGGTCGAACCACAGGTTGGCGCTGTGGAAGATGTGCACCTGCAGGGTTTCCGGGTTCAGCCACTGGGTGACGATGCGGAACGGGTTGCGTCCGTTCACGGTGAGCGAGCCGTTGAGCTCGACCCGCTGGTATTCGGTTTCGATCGGCGTGCCGTGCTGGCGCAGGTAGGCTTCCTTGCGCCCGCCGAGTACACCCGCCAGCAGGATGCCGGCGCCGACCAGGAAGAATACGCCGCCAATGCCGCCGACGATCAGCGGCCCGCCCCACAGCGAAAAGAAGCCGTTGATCTTGGCGCTCTCCGGGCTTTCCGGCAGGTACAGCACCTCGACCTCTTCTCCACGGGAATAGCTGGGCGGGTTGCTGCCCGAGGAGGAGACGAATTCGATGGTCTCTCCGGCCTGGCTGACAAAGCTCACCGCAGGCCGATAGGTGGTCGAATCGCTGGAGCGGGACTGGATCAGGTCGGTCACCACGCCTTCGGCGGAGACGGCGCGGCCGAGAAACTCACTGGTGTTCTGGTACCAGAACAGGGCCCCGGCCAACAGGCCCAGGCCGATCAGGGTGAACACGTACTTGATCATGGCGATGGCTTTCATTCCCTTCTTCTCTCTCCTTCAGCACGCCACGATGGCGTTTCGACGCAACCAGTCTAGCGCTCGTCGGCGCTCGCTACCGTTACCGCGGGCAGCCGAAGTGAACGGCGCCACACTTTGGCGGCACATGGCCATCCGGCCGGACCCATCTTTGGTTTGTCGCGAGACAGGGAACCAACGTCTTTAGTACCAACGTCCCGCAACTGCAATGCTATTGCCATCTGCGCGGCTTATAGATGCTCAATTCCAATAACAAACCGAGCGCATAAACCATGAAGCACAGCCTCACCGCCCTCACCGCCGGCTTCTGCCTGGCCATCGCCGCAACCCAGGCCAACGCCTGGTCGCAACCGACCCACAAGAACATCGTCAAGGACGCCCTGGCCTACATGAACTCGGCCAGCGCCACGGCGGACATGCGCCGGGCGTACCAGTTCTACGTCGGCGCCGCCGGCAGCGAAGCCAAGGCCGGCGAGATCCTCGGCCAGGCCGCCTACGATGTCGACGATTTCAAGGACACCCGCCTGGGCGGCTGGTGGGTCGGCTACGAACACGCGCCGTTGTGGGGCGCGGCCCAGGGCATCGTCAACTACACCTCGTACTGGCACTTCATCAACATGGGCCGCCAAGGCGACGACCACGGCAATGCCCACGGCGGCTACGACTATCGCTACCACAAGGTGGACGGCGGCTGGACCAGCGACGTCGACTGGTACGCCATGGTCTACCTGTACAACCGCGAGCTGAAGAAAGACGACTTCAACACCACCGAGGCGCACTACCGCCAAGGCGGCTATTCCGACTGGCAGAAGCACTACGGCGACTTCCAGACCACCGCCTTCCAGCCGATCGACAATCTCTCCAAGTACTGGTTCGACCAGTTCAAGGCCGCGCCCTCGCTGCAGACCCTCGGCTTCGCCCTGCACGCCACCGGCGACGTGGCACAGCCGCACCATGCCTGGGTCACTTCTGGTAACGGTCACTCCGGCTGGGAGGGCTGGGTCGACGATCACTACTTCAGCGAAAAGCTGAACGACCAGGCGGCGGTGGCCACTCTGGTGGGCCGCTACGACGCCAAGAAGGAAATCCGCACGCTACTGCGGCAGACCGCGCAGGTCGCCTACCAGAACCCCGAGCCGCTCTATGACACCAGCTACGCCACCCGCCTGCGGCTGGCGAAGACGCTGATCCCCGAGTCCATCGCGCTGACCGTGACCGTGCTGACCAAAGGTGCCAACCACTTCTACGGCCAAGGCGGCATCTAGCCCCGAGCAGCCTCACCCGCCTGGCGGGTGAGGCGCCGTTCCAGACGATGGCCGATGACTTGCGCGCAGTGCCCGCCAGGGCTGCGCAAGCGGGAGAAACACGATGATCAGTTCCATGCTGCGCACCGCGATGGCTGCGCTGCTGTGCCTGTCCGCCATGAGCTATGCGGCGGACGATTTGCGGGTAGATGGCGAACGCTTGCCGGGCAGAAGCATCGAGCTGCTGCAGCAGGCGTTGAGCCAGGTCAAGTTCAATACCGACAGCCGCCAGCTGCGCCTGGGCCTGGTGGAAAACCGCCTGCTGGCACGCGAATTGGAAGACCAGCTCCATGAAGCCAATCGGCGCGACCTCGACGCCCTGGTGGAGCAGGAAACCGCGCAACTGATCGAGCGGGCCTACGGCAACCAGCTCAAGCGCGACGTCGGCGCCTTCATGCGCAACCCGCAGCCGCTGAGCAGCGCGCTGCTCCACAACACGCTGGCGCCGGCCGCCCAGGGCCTGGTGCTCGACAGCCTGCAGCTGAGCGACGCCCAGCGCCAGGCGGCAGCCAGGGTACAGATCATCGAGTGGCAACTTCCCGGCCAACCGACCCGGCGCCTGAACCTGCTGGACCTGTACCAGGGTGTCTCGGTGCAGGGCCAGGTGGAGTTGCAGCAAGGCAATCTCGAATACCTGGCGCAACAAGTACAGCAGCGGGTGCAGCGCGATTATTTCTGGTGGCAGCTGGCCGAGCGCGGTTTCAGCGCCGAGGAGCGCGACGGTTTACGGCGGCTGGTGCGGGACAAGCTGGTGCGGCACAAATACCTGCACCAGATCGGCCTGCTCAGCGATTTCCACCACGAGACCGAGAGCCTGCGGCAACTGGCCAAAACGGTCAGCGATGCCGAAGCCGAGGCCTATTACCAGGCCCACCTGGCGCAGTATCGCAACGTTTCCACCGTGCGGGCCGCACACCTGCGCCTGGCCGACCAGGCCAGCGCCGACCGGGTCTACGGCGAATTGCAGAAGGGCCTGGCGTTCGACGAGGCGGTGCGGCGCTATTCCATCGCGACGGACAAGCAGCTCGACCCGCCCGGCGACCTCGGCCTGATTCGCCATGACGACCAGCAGTTGGATTTCCTGCGCAAGACCGCGCTGATCCAGAAGGCCGGCACCGTATCCCAGCCGATGGCGGTCGATGGCACGTTCGAGATCGTGCAGGTACGCAGCCGCGAGGACCGCCAGTTGCCGCTGAGCGATGCCAGTGTGCGCTTCGAGATCAACCAGGCGGTGGCCCGGCAGAAGCTCGCCGCGCAGTTCGAGGCCCGGCTCAAGACGCTGGTCGCCGCGGCCAAGGTGGAAGGCGTATGAAGCGCTGGCTCGGTGCCGCTCTGCTGGTCAGCGGCGCCGGCATGACGCTGGCGTGGCTACAGACCTCCGCCCCCATAGCCACCGAACCGGTTCGCAGCGTGGCCCAGCCAGGCCGTCCGGCCCCCGCGCAACGGTCACCGACAGTGCCGCCAGCCACCCCGACGGCCGCTGAATTCACTGTCACCTCGCTACCGCCACCACCGGCCAGTATTCCGGAGGCCGGCCAACCCGCGCATCTCAGCCCGGCGGAGGCGACCGAACTCATGGCCCAGATGATCGTGCGCGGCGACCCGCGCCAGCCCGCCCTCCTGCCCAGCCAGCCGCGCCAGCGGGCGGACGCTGTGGCCATGTCCGATCCGGCGCTCTATGCGGAATTCGAAGCCGCTCAGACGCGCGAGCTGATCCAGGCGTACACGGCGGGCGTGCAACAGATTCCGGCCATTCGCGAGCGCATCGAGCAGGCATCACGCACTGGCGAGCGCAACGCCGCGGAGCTGGCCGAAGCCCGCGCCGCCCTGGAGCAATTGGAAATGTTGCAGCGCTCCCTGCAGCAGGATGCGCCGGAGCTGCTGCCGTAAGATGAGCCGCAGATCGGTAGCCGGAGCAGCCGCAAAAAGCAGGGCGCCAGGCTCCGGATTGCTCTGGTGAGTTTTCGACCACCAGGAGAACGCGCTTGCGCGAGCGTGGCCCCGTCGACCGGTGCTCAGCGAATCCTGCCAGCCCTCAGGGGTTGCCCAGGACGGAAGCGCACTCGCTGGCGACGGGAAGGTACGCTCCGCCAGCGAGCACTTCCGGGGACTCAGCGCCGATAGAGCAACCAGCCGAGCAGCGAAGCGCCGGCCACCATTCCCAGGCCGAAGGCCAGGGTGGTCCAGGGGTGCTCGTGGGCATATTCGCTGGCGTAGCGCCCGAGCTGGCGAGGCTTGCGGGTGAAGTCCCCCTCGTCCCAATGCTCGCGAGAACGCTCCCAGAGCCGCTCGGCGCGTGACTTGAGCTGCTCGATGCCTCGCCGCGAATCCTTGCTGGCGCTGCTCTTGAGTTCATCCATGGCACTCAACAGGTGCTGAATTTCCCGCTGGATCTCTTCCCGCGCGCTGCTGTCGGTGTGGGAATTGAAGCGACTCATGGGCTTGCCTCCATTCTAGTGACGATATGGGTTTGACCCCCCAGCGGCGCAGAGGTGCATCCGTTGGTCAGATGGCGGCACTTTGGTCCCTGCCTGCTTCCTTATTCCATTTGGACAGAAACGCTCGTCGATAAAAACTAAGCCCGTATAAGCGAAACCGCTAGAATGCGCGCCCGGCTTACCGGCTACCATTCATCGTCCTGAACGCACCCACAAGGTTCGCGCCGTGATCGAGTTCCACCAGGTTCATAAAACGTATCGGGTCGCCGGCCGGGAAGTGCCGGCGCTGCAACCCACGCTGCTGACTATCCAGGCCGGCCAGGTGTTCGGCCTGATCGGCCACTCCGGTGCGGGCAAAAGCACCCTGCTGCGCCTGATCAACCGCCTCGAAGAACCCTCCGGCGGGCGCATCCTGGTCGATGGCGAAGACGTCACCGCGCTGGACGCCGATGGCTTGCGGCGCTTTCGCCAGCAGGTCGGCATGATCTTCCAGCACTTCAACCTGCTCGCCTCCAAGACCGTCGCCGACAACGTGGCCATGCCGCTGAGGCTGGCCGGCAAGCTGTCGCGCGGCGAGATCGACGCGCGGGTCGCCGAGCTGCTGGCCCGCGTCGGCCTCGCCGACCATGCGAAGAAATACCCGGCGCAGTTGTCCGGCGGACAGAAGCAGCGCGTCGGCATCGCCCGCGCCCTGGCCACCGGCCCGAAGATCCTGCTGTGCGACGAAGCCACCAGCGCGCTGGACCCACAGACCACCGCGTCGGTCCTGCAACTGCTGGCGGAGATCAACCGCGAGCTGCACCTGACCATCGTGCTGATCACCCATGAGATGGACGTGATCCGCCGGGTCTGCGACCGCGTGGCGGTGATGGATGGCGGAACCATCGTCGAGCAGGGCCGGGTCGCCGATGTGTTCCTGCATCCGCAGCATCCCACCACGCGCCGCTTCGTGATGGAGGCCGAGCACATCGACGAGAGCGAGCAGAACGACGACTTCGCCCACGTGCCGGGGCGCATCCTGCGCCTGACCTTCCAGGGCGAATCCACCTATGCGCCGCTGCTCGGCAGCGTCGCCCGCGAGACCGGTGTGGACTACAGCATCCTCGCCGGGCGCATCGACCGCATCAAGGACGTGCCCTACGGCCAATTGACCCTGGCCCTGGTGGGCGGCGACCTGGAGTCGGCGCTGATCCGCCTCAACGCGGCGGACGTGCATGTGGAGGTACTGCGCTGATGGATGCCCTGTTCACCAACGTCGACTGGTACGACATCTGGCTGGCGACCCTCGATACCCTGCTGATGCTTGGCGGCTCGCTGCTGTTCACCCTGCTGCTGGGCCTGCCGCTGGGCGTGCTGCTGTTTCTCACCGGGCCGCGCCAGCTCTTCGAGAACCGCCCGCTGTACGGCCTGCTGTCGCTGCTGGTCAATGTACTGCGCTCGCTGCCGTTCATCATCCTGCTGATCGTGATGATCCCCTTCACCGTGCTGCTCACCGGCACCTCGCTGGGCGTAGCCGGCGCCATTCCGCCGCTGGTGGTGGGCGCCACGCCGTTCTTCGCGCGCCTGGTGGAAACCGCGCTGCGCGAAGTCGACAAGGGCATCATCGAGGCCACCCAGGCGATGGGCGCCAGCACCCGGCAGATCATCTGGAATGCCCTGCTGCCGGAAGCGCGGCCGGGCATCATCGCCGCCGTCACGGTCACCGCCATCACCCTGGTGTCCTATACCGCGATGGCCGGCGTGGTCGGCGCGGGCGGCCTCGGCGACCTGGCCATCCGCTTCGGCTACCAGCGCTTCCAGACCGACGTGATGGTGGTCACCGTGGTCCTGCTGCTGGTGCTCGTGCAAATCCTGCAAACCGTCGGCGACAAGCTGGTGGTGCACTTTTCCCGTAAATGAACCGGCTATCCGCCGACCGAACCGACATCCCACAAGGAGCCGAACGATGAAAAAACTGCTCGCTGCCGTCGCCGCCTTCGCGGCGCTCTCCGCCCAGGCGGAAACCCTCACCGTCGCCGCTACCGCGGTACCCCACGCGGAAATCCTCGAATTCGTCAAACCGGCCCTGGCCAAGGACGGTGTGGAACTGAACGTAAAGGTCTTCACCGACTACGTGCAGCCGAACGTGCAGGTGGCCGAGAAGCGCCTGGATGCCAACTTCTTCCAGCACCAGCCGTACCTGGATGAGTTCAACAAGGGCAAGGGCACCGACCTCGTCAGCGTGGCCGGCGTGCACATCGAGCCGTTCGGCGCCTACTCCAGCAAGCACAAGAGCCTGGACGCCCTGCCCGAAGGCGCCCAGGTGGTGATCCCCAACGACGCGACCAACGGCGGTCGCGCCCTGCTGCTGCTGCAGAAAGCAGGGGTGATCAAGCTCAAGGACGGTGCCGGCATCACTGCCAGCGCCCGCGACGTCGCCGAGAACCCCAAGCACATCAAGCTGCGCGAGCTGGAGGCGGCGACCCTGCCGCGAGTGCTGAACCAGGTCGACCTGGCGCTGATCAACACCAACTACGCCCTGGAAGCCGGCCTCAAGCCGACCGAGGACGCCCTGGTGATCGAAGGCAGCGACTCGCCCTACGTGAACATCCTCGTCGCCCGCCCGGACAACAAGGACAGCGATGCCATGCAGAAGCTGGCCAAGGCCCTGAACAGCGCCGAGGTGAAGCAGTTCATCGAAGAGAAATACAAAGGCGCCGTGGTGCCGGCATTCTGATCGCCGCATACCACTCGGCCTGACCGAAGCCCGCTCGATCGAGCGGGCTTTTTGTTTTCCGGGCTGCAGGGGCAATCCCGCTGGTGGGTTACGGCACGCCCCGGCTTCTGTAAGCCCCTGAATTTCGTGCCCACGCGTGCCTAACCCACCCTACGAGATCCGTACCTGCGCAGGGCTCTTGTAGGGTGGGTTAGGCGCGCTTGGAAAACCCTATCCACCCTCGCGATCTGGACGCGCCGTAACCCACCAGGCGGAGTTTCAGGCACGCCAGAGCTCGGTCGTGGGCCCTCCTCAGCCCTGCGGCTTGACCAGCGCTGGCAGTTGCACGGCCAGCTTTTCTACATTCAACGGCGCGCGGATGAAGCCGCGCTGACGGCCGTCCGGGCCGACGATCACCAAGTTGCCGCTGTGGTCGACGGTATAGTTTTCCTTGCTGGTATCGGCCGGAATGAAGGGAATGCTGACGGCATTGGCGAGGGTCTGGATGTCCTTCTGCTCCCCGGTCAGGCCCTGGAAGTCGGCGTCGAAGTAACTGAGGTACTGCTTCAGTTGCTTGGGCGTATCGCGCTGCGGATCGACGGTGACCAGCACCACGCGCAACTGCTCGCGCGTTTCCGCCGGCAGCATGCCCTTGAGCTGGCGCAGCTGCGCCAGGGTGGTCGGGCAGATGTCCGGGCAGAAGGTATAGCCGAAGAACAGCAGGCTCCAGCGTCCCTTCAACTCCTCCACTTGCACCGCCGCGCCGTCCTGGTCGGTCATGCTCAGGTCCGGCAGGCCGCGACTCTGCGGCAGCAGCACGATGCCGGCGTCGAGCAACTGGGTCGGGTCGGTCTGGCGCTGGCTGGTGAGCACTTTGTGCACGGTCAGGCCGAGTACCAGCGCGACCAGCGCGACGAGTACGAAGACGGTTTTCTGAACACGGGTCATATCACTCGCTTAGCCGCCTTCGTCGGGCGGTCAGAGATTGAGCATCAGGTAGTGGTCGACCAGCAGGGCGATAAACAGCAGGAACAGGTACCAGATACTGTACTTGAAGGTGTTGATCGCCGCGTGTGGCTTGCTGTCACGGTACAGCACCCAGGCCCAGTGCAGGAAGCGCCCGCCGAGCAGCAGCGCCGACGCGAGGTAGAGCGGCCCGCTCATGTGGATGACATAGGGCAGCAGGCTCACCGCCAGCAGCGCCAGCGTATAGAGCAGGATGTGCACCTTGGTGTAGTGCTCGCCGTGGGTCACCGGCAGCATGGGAATCGCCGCCTTGGCGTATTCCGCCTTGCGATGGATGGCCAGCGCCCAGAAGTGCGGCGGGGTCCAGGCGAAGATGATCAATACCAGCAGCAACGCCTCGGCACTCACATGACCGGTCACCGCCACCCAGCCGAGCAGCGGCGGCGCGGCGCCGGCCAGGCCGCCGATGACGATGTTCTGCGGCGTCGCGCGCTTGAGGAAACCGGTGTAGATCACCGCATAGCCGAGCAGCGATGCCAGGGTCAGCCAGGCCGCCAGCGGATTGGTGAAGGCCAGCAGCAACCCCATGCCGCCCAGCGCCAGGATTAACGCGAAAGTCAGCGCCGCCACCGGCGAGACCCGGCCTTCCGCCAGCGGGCGCTTGTGGGTGCGCGCCATGATCGAATCGATGCGCCGGTCCACCACGTGGTTCACTGCCGCCGCCGCGCCGGCACACAGCCCGATGCCGAGGTTGCCGAACACCAGCACCGCCCAGGGCACGCCGGCACGGGTGGCGAGGAACATGCCGACCAGCGAGGTGATCAGCATCAGCACCACCACGCGCGGTTTGGTCAGTTCCAGGTAGTCGCGCCAACCGGCATGGCTGCGGCGTTCGCTCATTACTGTGGCCATGGCGTCTCTCCTTATCCGTTCGGTTATTTCGCCGGCTGGGTCGAGACCCAGCGCTGCATGTCGGGATGTCGCGGGTCGTCGCTGGCGGCCAGGCCGCCGGCCGGCCGCAAGCGGTAGTTGACCAGCACCAGGGTCAGCAACAGGGCAGCGCCGCCGCCGTTGTGGGCGACCGCCACCGCCAGCGGCAGATGGAACAGCACATTGCTGATGCCGAGGCTGATCTGCGCCGCCAGCACCGCCAGCAGCCATGCGGCGAGCCGGCCGAGCCCCGCCCGCCAGAGGCGCCAGGCGAGCACCAGCAGTACCAGGGTTACGACCATCGCGCCGAGGCGATGACTCATATGAATGGCGGTACGTGCGTCGCTGTCCAGCTGGCCGCCGAGGTAGTTGGGGCCGATGTGCTGGGTCAGGTGGAAGCCGTTGGCGAAGTCCATCGCCGGCCACCACTCGCCGTGGCAGGTGGGCAGGTCGACACAGGCCACCGCGGCGTAGTTGGAGCTGACCCAGCCGCCGAGGCTGATCTGGCCGATCACCAGCAGCAGCGCCAGCGCCGCCAGCCCGCGCAGCCGCGGCGAGAGCGTCGGCACGGCCGGATAGGCGCGGGACAGCCGCAAGCAGAGCAGGAACAACAGACTCAGGGTGGTGAAACCGCCGAGCAGGTGGGCGGTGACCACCTGCGGCCAGAGCTTGAGGGTCACCGTCCACATGCCGAAGGCAGCCTGGGCGATCACCACGGCGAGCAGCAGCAACGGCAGCTTGAGTGGCTGCCCGGGCAGGCGACGATGACGCAGGGAGCGCGCCGCCAGGGCCAGGATCAGCAAGCCGAGGGTACCGGCGAAGTAGCGATGGACCATTTCGTTCCAGCCCTTCTCGGCCTCCAGCGGCGCCTCCGGGAAGCGCGCCTCGGCCAGCGCCTGTTGCTCCGCGCTGGGCACGGCGAGAAAGCCGTAGCAGCCCGGCCAATCCGGGCAGCCCAGCCCGGCGTGGGTCAGCCGGGTATAGGCGCCGAGCAGCACCACCAGCGCCGCCAGCAGCGTGGCGAACAATGCCAGGCGGTAGCAGGGTTTGCGCAGGGCTCTATCCATCGTTGCCTCCTTGGCTTCGCTCAGCCGATCTTCGACAGTTTCAGCAGGTGCCGCAGGTCGTTGAGGATGTATTTGCCGTTGGCTTTGGCGTCATAACGCAGCACCAGGTTGCCGTGGGGGTCGACGATCCACAGCTGGGCACCGCGGCCTTCGCCGGCCACCCCGCGATAGGCCGGCACGTCCAGCGGATACTGCCGGAGCTGCGGATATTCGCGGGCCAGTCGCTCGGCATAGTCGGCCTCCAGCGCCGCGCCGCTGGCCAGTGCGTGGCTGGCGCGGGCCGCCTCGCGACCGAGGCCGATGTTGATCTGCCGGGCGAGGTACACCAGTGTTCGACATTCCTCGGCACAACCGTTCGGCGCGGTGACCAGCAACTGCCAGCGCTCTTCCTCGGCGGTCACACCCAGGTCGGCGCGCACCTGGCCATTGCCCAGCAGCTCGCCGTGATAATTGCGCCCGTCCGGCACCCAGAAGCGCCAGTGGTACATGCTCGACGCCAGCAACATGGGGCCGATGACGACGGCCAGCAGCAGGATCAGCTGCCAGCGGCCGCGAGGGCGGCTGGGCTTGGCCTCAGGCAGAGGGATGGCTGGGTTCATGGCGATGGTTCTCCCGCGCGTTATGCAATCCGAGATAGATGAACAGGCCCAGCAGCGCGGCGGCGAGGGCGAACCACTGCACGGCGTAGCCGATGTGTTTTTCCGGGCCCATGGCGATCACCGGCCAGTCGGTGACGTAGGCCGCAGGACCAGGCTCCAGGCGCACTTCATACGGCAGGCCGCCACGGCCAAGGCGCTGCCACAAGGCCTCTGGCTCGACCAGGGTGACCAGCCGCGGCCAGTCTCCGCCAGGGTTGTCGGCTTGCAGTTGGAAGGGCTTGCCGCTGGGCACGTAAACCCAGGCATTCAGACGCAAAGCGCTGTCGGGGGTCGTGAAGTGCGGCGGCACACGGCGGTCCGGCCAGGGCAGCCAGCCGCGATTGACCAGCAGCCAGAGGCCGCTGGCCTGATCGTAGAAGGGTTGCAACAGCTCCACGCCAACCTGGCCGGCATGACTGCGGTTGTCCAGCAACAGGCTATGGCGTTCATCGAAGAACCCGCTGAGGTGCAGCCTGACGAAGGCCGGATCGGCCATCGGCTCCAGCTCGTCGACACTCACCGCGGCGGCGCTGCGGCGGGCCTCGTGGCTGGCGAGCAGCGCCCGCTTCTCCTCGGCGCGGGCGAGCTGCCAGCAGCCCAGGGCAATGAGCAGCGGCAGCAGTGCCATCACCATGAGCGTCGGCAGCACGCCGGGGCGAAAGCGACTCATGCCCCCTCCCCGAACCCAACTGGTTGACCGGCTATACTCCACCCCCAATCCCCCTTCCCCGGAGTCGCGCATGCTCAAGGCAGCGATCGTCCTCCTGCTGCTGGCTACGCTGGCCAGCCTGTTCAGCGGCCTGTTCTTTCTGGTCAAGGACCAGGGCCGCACCTCGCGGGTCGTCACTGCGCTCACCGTGCGGGTCAGTCTCGCCGCACTCACCCTGGCGCTGATCGCCTGGGGTTTCTACTCGGGCCAGTTGACCACCCACGTCACCTGGTAACCGCTGGGTTCCTGCACGCATGGCGGGTTGCACCCGCCTTACGGGTGCACCGCTCGTTCAAAGCACATAGACGAAGGTGAACAGGCCGATCCACACCACGTCGACGAAGTGCCAGTACCAGCTGGCCGCCTCGAAACCGAAGTGTTGATCGGCGGTGAAGTGCCCGCGCATCACCCGCACCAGCATCACCGTGAGGATGATCGCCCCCAGGGTCACGTGGGCACCGTGAAAGCCGGTGAGCATGAAGAAAGTAGCGCCGTACACGCCGGAGCCCAGGGTCAGGCCCAGCTCCTGGTAGGCATGCATGTACTCCTCGGCCTGCAGCACCAGGAAGATCGCACCCAGCAGGATGGTCAGCGCCAGCCAGAGCTTGAGCGGCTTGCGGTGGCCCTTCTTCAGCGCGTGATGGGCAAAGGTCACGGTGAAGCTGGAGGTCACCAGCAGGATGGTGTTGATCAGCGGCAGCTTCCACGGATCGATCACCCCGCTCGGCGCCGGGAACAGCTTGGGATCGGGGTTGTTCAAAAGCGGCCAGGTGTATTCGAAGTTCGGCCAGAGCATGTGGGCGATGCCCTTGTCGCCTTCGCCGGCCAGCCAGGGACCGGCCCAGTAGCGCAGGTAGAAGAGCGTGCCGAAGAAGGCCGCGAAGAACATGACCTCGGAGAAGATGAACCAGCTCATGCCCCAGCGGAACGAACGGTCCATCTGTGGGCTGTAGAGCCCGGCGCGGCCTTCCTTGACCACGCTGCCGAACCAGCCGAACAGCATGTAGGCGAGGAACAGGCCGCCGACGAAGAAGATCATCGGGCCGTAGGAGTCGTCGCGTGCGGCCTTGAGGTCGTTGAACCAGGTGCCCAGGCCGAACACCGTGGTGACCATGCCGATGGTGGCGATGATCGGCCACTTGCTCTGGGCGGGAACGTAGTACTGCTCGTGGGTTGCCATTTCTCTTGTTCTCCTTAGCCGCCGTTCTTTGCAACGGGCGGCTGGCGGGCAGTGATGTCGAACAGCGTGTAGGCCAGGGTCAGATGCCTGACCTCGGCCGGCAGGTCCCGGTCGACGATGAAACGCACCGGCATTTCGATGCGCTCGCCCGGCTGCAGCACCTGCTGGGTGAAGCAGAAGCATTCGGTCTTGTGGAAGTACGCCGCGGCCTCGGACGGCGAAATGCTCGGAATCGCCTGGGCGGTCATCGGCTTGTCCGTGGGGTTGTAGGCCACGAACAGCATCTCGTTGACCGCACCCGGGTGCACCGTCAGCTCGTCCGCCTTGGAGCGGAACTCCCAGACCATGTCGGCGGAGTTGTTGGCCAGGAACTGCACGCGCACCTGGCGTTGCTCGTTCACCACCTGGCTCTCCCGATAGGCCGTGCCGCTCGGTTTGCCGTTGATGCCGAAGGCCTTGCACATCACGTCGTAAATCGGCACCAAGAGAAATCCGAAGGCGAACATCGCCACGACCAACCCCAGCAGCAGCGTGACCAGGCGGCGAGTGGTCATGGCGGTGCTCATGTCACTTCACTTCCGGCGGGGTGGTGAAGGTGTGGTAGGGCGCCGGCGAGGGCACCGTCCACTCCAGCCCCTCGGCACCGTCCCAGGGCTTGGCCGGTGCGGGCTTGCCGCCACGGATGCACTTGATGACGATGAACAGGAACAGGAACTGCGTGGCACCAAAGGTGAAGGCGCCGATCGACGAGATCATGTTGAAGTCGGCGAACTGCAGGTTGTAATCGGGAATGCGTCGCGGCATGCCGGCCAGGCCGACGAAGTGCATGGGGAAGAACGCCAGGTTCATGCCGACGAAGCTCAGCCAGAAGTGCAGCTTGCCGAGGGTCTCGTCGTACATATGGCCGGTCCATTTCGGCAGCCAGTAGTAGGCCGAGGCGAAGATGCCGAAGATCGCCCCGGGCACCAGCACGTAGTGGAAATGCGCCACCACGAAGTAGGTATCGTGATACTGGAAGTCCGCCGGGGCGATGGCCAGCATCAGCCCGGAGAAGCCGCCGATGGTGAACAGGATGACGAAGGCCACGGCGAACAGCATCGGCGTTTCGAAGGTCATCGAGCCCTGCCACATGGTGCTCACCCAGTTGAACACCTTCACCCCGGTGGGCACGGCGATCAGCATGGTGGCGTACATGAAGAACAGTTCGCCGGTCAGCGGGATGCCGACGGTGAACATGTGGTGCGCCCAGACGATGAACGACAGGAAGGCGATCGCCGCCGTGGCATAGACCATCGAGGTGTAGCCGAACAGCGGCTTGCGCGCGAAGGCCGGGATGATCGAGCTGACCGCGCCGAAGGCGGGCAGGATCATGATGTACACCTCGGGGTGGCCGAAGAACCAGAACACGTGCTGGAACAGCACCGGGTCGCCGCCGCCGGCGGCATTGAAGAAGCTGGTGCCGAAGTGGATGTCCATCAGCATCATGGTTACCACGCAGGCCAGCACCGGCATCACCGCGATCAGCAGGAAGGCGGTGATCAGCCAGGTCCAGACGAACAGCGGCATCTTCATCAGGGTCATGCCGGGGGCGCGCAGGTTGAGGATGGTGGCGATCACGTTGATCGCGCCCATGATCGAGCTGATGCCCATCAGGTGCACGGCGAAGATGAAGAAGGTCACCGACTCCGGCGCATAGGTCGTCGACAGCGGCGCGTAGAAGGTCCAGCCGAAGTTCGGCCCGCCGCCTTCGCGGAACAGCGTGGAGACCAGCATCAGGAAGGCCGCTGGCAGCAGCCAGAAGCTGAAGTTGTTCATCCGCGGCAGGGCCATGTCCGGCGCCCCGACCATCATCGGGATCATCCAGTTGGCCAGGCCGACGAACGCCGGCATCACCGCGCCGAACACCATGATCAGCCCGTGCATGGTGGTCATCTGGTTGAAGAACTCCGGCTGCACGATCTGCAGGCCCGGCTGGAACAACTCGGCACGGATCACCATCGCCATGCTGCCGCCCAGCAGGAACATGGCGAAGCTGAACCACAGGTACATGGTGCCGATGTCCTTGTGGTTGGTGGTCAGCACCCAGCGCATCAGGCCCTTGGCGGGGCCGTGGTGGTGGTCATGCCCGGCATGACCGTGGTCGTCGATCACTGCACTCATGTCCTTACTCCTGCGCCTGTTTGAAGGTCAACACGTTCTGCGGGGTGACCATGTCACCGACCTTGTTGCCCCAGGCATTCCGCTCGTAGGTGATGATGGCGGCGAGGTCGACTTCCGACAGCTGCTTGCCGAACGCGGCCATGGCGGTGCCCGGTTTACCGTTGATCACGATATTCATGTGACCCTCTACCGGTCCGGTTGCCACAGGCGAGCCCTTGAGCGCCGGGAACATCGGCGGCAGGCCTTCGCCGGTGGGCTGGTGACAGGCGGCGCAGTTGGTCTGGTAGGCCTTCTCGCCCCGCGCCATCAGCTCGTCCATGCTCCAGTCCTTGCTGGTCAGCTCCTTGACCTTGGCAGCCTCGGCCTTCTGCTCGGCCAGCCAGGCGGTGAAGTCTTCCTTGGATTTCACTTCCACCACGATCGGCATGAAGCCGTGCTCCTTGCCGCACAGCTCGGTGCACTGCCCACGGTAGAGGCCGGGCTCGTCGATGCGCGTCCAGGATTCGTTGACGAAGCCGGGGATGGCGTCCTTCTTCACCGCCAGCGCCGGCACCCACCAGGAATGGATGACATCGGCGGCGGTGATCAGGAAGCGCACCTTGGTGCCCACCGGCACCACCAGCGGCTGATCGACCTCCAGCAGGTAGTGCTCGTCCTTCGCGGACTGGTTGTTGATCTGCTCGCGTGGAGTGGCCAGGTTGCTGAAGAATTCCACGTCCTGGCCCAGGTACTTGTAGTGCCACTTCCATTGGTAGCCGGTGACCTGGATATCCAGCTCGGGCTCGGAACTGTCGTAGATGTGGATCAGGGTGCGCGTCGCCGGGATGGCCATGCCGATCAGGATCAGCAGCGGTATGACGGTCCAGAGGACCTCGACCCGGGTGTTTTCGTGGAAGTGGGCAGGTTGCTGCCCGGTGGAACGGCGGTGGATCAACATCGACCAGAACATGGCGCCGAACACCAGCACGCCAATGGCCACGCAGATCCAGAAGATGATCATGTGCAGGTCGTAGACCGAGCGGCTGACCTCCGTGGCACCGGGCGCCATATTCACCGTCCAGGCGGCGTGCGCCTGGGTGAATATCGGCCACAACAGGAGGCCCATCCAAACTCGTGGATGTCGCGTCATTGCGGGTTCCCCTTCTCGTTCTTGTTATCCCGCCGGCTATACCGACGGCTAAGGGAGCGGCCGTTAAGACAACTGACTTTAACCGCCGACCTCAGCTCGTCGGAGCGTAGTCGGGTGTAATCAGGTAAACGTCTTTCGCAGTCGAGTATAGACAGCGACGTGCGGCTGGCAATGCAAGATGATTCCGGACAAAGCCGGCTAAGCCTTGAGCTAAAGCCCGCGCCGGCCGTAGAGCGGGCGCGGGCCGAAAAGCCGGTTATAGCAGGCTCGCATAAACATCGAAAAGTTATGACAATCCGGTCTTATCCGTATGGAATGACCAGCTATGGTCTTAGTCGTTCCGCTCATGCCAGGCAGGCCGCACCAAAAAAGCCGGCCGCCATGCCGGTGCCACGACGCCGCCATCAGACCCACCGCTTCGCTTCGTTTTCGACAGGAGTCCCCATGAATACCGCCGCGCTGCGCGAGCTGATCCAGCAAGCCCACCGACACGAGGCCGCCAGCGGCCATCTGGTCCGTCTACTGGAAGGCTGGCTGGCCAACCTGCACCGCTCCATCCGCCTGCCCGACGACGATGCCCTCGGCGTGCTCAGCGGCTTTGTCCGCGCCTACATCGAGCAGGTCCCGGACGTGCTGGACGCTGCCAACCAGGTCGCCCGCGATGTCGGCATCGAGTCGCAGATCAAGCCGGTGCTGAAGGTGGCCGAGGCCTTCTTCCTGCAACCGCCGGCGGTCATGCAGGGCCATGAGGGCCTGGACGGCCTGCTCGACGAGGCCTACCTGGCGCACCGCCTGGTGGAAGAAGTCAACGACCGCTATATCGCCCACCTCGGCCTGCCGCTGATTCCACTGGATACCACCCGTGCCAACCTGATCGCTCACCAGCTGATCGGCGAGCCCTTCGCCAACCAGCTCGATGAAGCCGTCCACCATGCCGTCGAGGGCCTGCTCGCCGACGACGCCTTCGCCCAGGACTCGGTCCAGGCCTATCGCCGGCGCCTGACCGATCCGCAGATCGAGGCGGCCTGGCGATCCTGGCCCTGCCTGTCGCAACAGCTCGGCGTCGAACTCGTGCTGGGCCAGAGCGAGGCGCTGCCCGCCTGACCGACGCCCACGGGCGCGCAAAGCCTGCCCGGCCTGCCCTGCGTCGACTCCAGCCAGCCCCGAGGCCGGAATTGCGTAGAGCCGGTCGGGCTTTTTTTGGTTCATGGCGGGCTTTCGGGAAAGGGCCGGGACTCGGGCCCCTCAGGTGCAGGCCCAACAAGGGTACCGGGGGGACTGGCCTTGGCACGCCCCCGCTGGGCTTCGTCGCTTCGCAGCCGCAACCTGGAGCGTGTCGGGCACGCCTAGCCCGGAGACAGGATGCGCTTTCTCGTACTGCCTTCCTGCGCGGCGCATTTCAAAGTGAAATGACTCGCCGACAGGAAATGCGCCCGTCCGGCATCGACGGCCCCGTATCCAATACGTACCAAGAGCCAATTAATTCTTCCCCGGCTGTAACGCCACTGCCCTGCATCACTCTATGGCTGTGTCGGCTCGCTCGATACGCGAGCCACCCACTCATCCTTCTCAAGGAACCCACACGATGACGATCAAGACCACGCTTTCCGGCGCCGCCCTCGCACTGGCCGCTGCAGGCATGTTCGCCAGCCTGCCGACCCAGGTGCTGGCCGACGAAGCCCAGGTGCACTGCTACGGCGTGACCTCGTGCAAAGGCCAGAACGATTGCAAGACCGCGGAAAACGCCTGCAAAGGCCAGGCGGAGTGCAAGGGCCACGGCTTCAAGGCGATGACCCAGGCCGAATGCGACGCGGCCGGCGGCACCGTCGGCGAGTAACCGCAACGGGCGACCCGCCAGGGTCGCCCGCTCACCCGACGAAGGAGTTCGGCATGTCCGCTCAAGCGTCCTGCCTCGGCTATGGCCTGGGCCTGCGCAGCCAGTACTACGTGGAGATCCTCGAACGGTCGCCGGCGGTGGACTGGTTCGAGATAGTCTCGGAAAACTACCTGGTCGATGGCGGCAAGCCGCTGTACTACCTGGACGCCATCGCCGAGCGATATCCGCTGGTGATGCACGGCGTATCACTGTCCGTCGGCGGTCCGCACCCGCTGGACCAGGACTACCTGCAGCGGCTCAAGGCCCTCGCCGAACGCGTGCGACCTGCCTGGATCTCCGATCACCTCTGCTGGAGCCGCGGCAGCGCCCACCAGTTGCACGACCTGCTGCCCCTGCCCTACACCGAGGAAAGCCTGCAGCACGTCGCCGCGCGGGTGCGCCAGGTGCAGGATGTGCTGCAGCGACCGCTGGTGCTGGAGAACGTCTCCAGCTACGTGCGCACCGCCGCCGCCGAGTTCAGCGAATGGCAGTTCCTCGCCGCGCTCAGCGAGCTGACCGGCTGCGAACTGCTGCTGGACGTCAACAACGTCTACGTCAGCGCGCGCAACCACGACTTCGACCCCTGGACCTTCATCAGCGCGCTGCCCAAGTCGCGTATCCGCCAGTTGCACCTGGCCGGCCACAGCGACTACGGCAGCTACCTCATCGATACCCACGACCAGCCGGTGTGCGACCCGGTCTGGCGGCTCTACGAGCGCGTCCTGCACCACCTCGGCCCCGTGGCCACGCTGCTGGAGCGCGACGATCACTTTCCGCCGTTCGCCGAGCTGCTCGCCGAGCTGGACAAGGCCCGCACCCTCGGTAACGCGATCCTGCGGGCGGAGGCGACATGCGCCTGAACGATTGGCAGCGGCAACTGGAAGCCTACCTGCTGGCCGATCCGCTCGAGCCGAACGAGGCGCTGCACGCCAGCCTGTTGGGCAGCAGCGCGCTGAGCGTCGAGCAGGGCTTGGCGATTTACCACAACGCCTACCGTGCCCGCCTGCGGGAAACCCTGCGCGGCGACTACGCGACCGTGCACCACTGGCTCGGCGACGATGAGTTCGACGGCCTGGCCGATGCCTACCTGCGCGCCCATCCGTCCGCGCATTACAGCCTGCGCTGGCTGGGCGCGCGCTTCGCCGGTTTCATCGAAGGCCACCTGGTGCCGCAGCAGAGCGCGCCGCTGGCCGAGCTGGCGCGCCTGGAATGGGCCTTCACCCTGGCCTTCGACGCCGCGCCAGGAGCGCCGCTGGACCTGCCGGCCATGGCCGCGCTGCCGCCGCAGGACTGGCCCGGCCTGCAGGTCGCCCTGCAACCCAGCGTGCAGTGGCTGGAATGCCGCTATAACAGCCTGGCGCTGTGGCGGGCGGTAAAGGCCGAGCGGGCTTTCCCCGGTAGCGCGGCGCTGCCGCACAGCGAAACCTGCCTGATCTGGCGCGACGGCCTGGTCAGCCGCTACCGCAGCCTTGGCCAAGACGAGGCCCGGGCGCTGCACGGCATGGCTCTGCAGGGCTGGACCTTCGCCGACCTCTGCGCCCGGCAGGCCGAGCTGGGCGAAACGGCAGCGCTGCAAGCCGCGGCCTGGCTCAAGCAATGGATCAGCGAGGGGCTGCTGCGTCGAGCGATGCCCTGACCCGCGAACCAGCCCCCGCCCCTGGGCGGCCCGCCCTGGCTCGCTTGCAGAGACGCCAGGGCCGGTCTAGCTTGCCTCCAGGCAGGAATCAGCCTGCCGCCCGCGCACGTTCTCGGTAGCCACGCGGCCTTCGAAGGCTCAACCGTTTCTCCTTCCCGCTTTCGCGTCGATTTCACCGCAGCCCTCCGCCCGATCGCGAGCGTCGGCGGCGTGCGCGTTCGATGCCGATCAACGCGAGGAGAACGCCACATGATCCGCTTACCGCTATTGGGCCGCCCCCTGTTCATCCGCCTGCTGTACCTCTGCCTGCTGCTCGCGCCGAGCGGTACCGTCCGGGCCGTGCAGGTCGATCCGCTGGTGCCCCCGTCACGCATGGTCGCCCTGACCGGTGCCGTGCCCTTCGGGGTGCCGAATACCACGACCACGCTGGTCCGCGTCGGCACCAGCAACGACTTCATCGTGCCGGAGGGCCAGGTACTGATGCTCACCGACCTGATCTTCGCCCCTCAGTTGGTGCCCGGCAGCGGCGCCTTCGTACTCCAGGTGCTGCCATCTGGCACGCTGTTCAGCACGGCCCTGACGCTCTATGCCAGCGCCGAAGACCCCTCCTCGTTCCAGGTACACCTGACCAGCGCAATGGTCTTCCGGGCGGGCAGCCCGGTACGGGTATCGCTGGTATTCGGCGGTACCTCGCTGAATATCAGTGCCTTCGGCTACCTGGTGAAGGACCGCTGATGGCGACGGCGGCCGGAGCCAGGGCCGCCGTTACTGGCAAGACCGTGCCCGGTTCTGCGATGCTGGCCGCCCGTCAGATCGAGTCATCCCCATGAGCATCGTTGCCAAGCTCCGGTCGCTGGCCGGACGCCTCAAGCGCGAGACGCTGACCCTCTACTTCGCCGCCCGCGACCCGCGCACGCCGTGGGCGGTGCGCCTGCTGGCCTTGGCGGTGGCGGCCTATGCGCTGAGCCCGATCGACCTGATTCCGGACTTCATTCCGGTGCTCGGCTACCTTGACGATCTGCTGTTGCTGCCGCTGGGCATCCTGCTGGTGATCAAACTGCTGCCCGACGAGGTGATCGCCAGCAGCCGGCAGCAAGCCGCGACCTTGGCGGCGCGCCCCCGCAGCCTGCGCGCGGCGGCAGTGATCGTGGTGCTCTGGCTGCTCGGCGCGGCAGCCCTGGGCTACTGGCTGTGGTCATTGCTGGCCCGCGGCTGAAAGCCTGACCGGGCAGCACCGCTTGGCATACCATGCGGCATCCGCCCGGCCCGAGTCGTCCATGCCCGCCCTCCTCGCCCGCTACCGCGTCGTCCTGATCGTGCTGGTCATCCTGCTCGGGCTGTTGCTCAGCCTGCTGCTGGCCGAGCGTTATGGCGAACGGCGCGCCTGGCAGGAGCGCGGCCAGGAAGCCCACGGCCAGCTGGAGCTCTATGCCCAGGCGCTGCGCACCCTGGTCGAGCGCTTCCGCTCGGTGCCGGCGTTGCTGGCCTTGGACAGCGACATCAAGGCCCTGCTGCGCACGCCCGGCGACAGCCGCCTGCGCCAGGCGCTGAACGAGCGTCTGGAGCGGCAGAACGCCGCCGCCGGCTCCACCGTGCTGTTCCTGCTCGCCGCCGACGGCGAGACCCTGGCCGCCAGCAATTGGCGCGACTGGTCGAGCTTCGTCGGCAACAACTATGCCTTCCGCCCGTACTTCCAGGACGCCGTCGCCCAGGGTAGCGGCCGCTATTTCGCCGTCGGCGTGACCACCGGCATTCCCGGCTACTTCCTGTCCCAGGCGGTGCGTGACGACGACGGCCAGGTGCTCGGCGTGGTGGTGATCAAGCTGGAAATGGAAGACCTGCAGAACGACTGGGCCAGCCAGCCGGGCGTGCTACTGGTGGCCGACCGCCACGGCGTGGTGTTTCTTGCCAGCCGCCCCGCCTGGCGCTACCACTACCTGCACGACCTCAGCCGCGAGGCCCAGGCCGAGCTGCTGGAGGCGCGCAAATATGCCAAGGAAGACCTGCGCCCGCTGACCAGCCAGTTGCTCGGCCACATCGACCGCGATACCGAGCGGGTCCGCGTCGATGGCCCGCAACGTCGCCAGGACTACCTCTGGCAGCGCCTGGCCCTGCCCGACGAGGGCTGGACCTTGCACCTGCTGCACCCGGCCACGGTGCCGGAGTCCGCCCTGCGCAGCTACCGCCTGGCCGCCGCCGGGGCCTGGATGACCCTCGCCTTCCTGCTGCTCTACCTCGCCCAGCGGCGCAAGACCCGCCGCCTGCAGGCCGGTATTCGCGAACGGCTGGAGCGCGAGGTGGCGCTGCGCACCGAGGAGTTGCGCACCGCCCAGGACGAGCTGGTGCATGCCGCCAAGATGGCCGCCCTCGGGCAGATGTCCGCAGCGCTGGCCCATGAACTCAACCAGCCGCTGACAGCCATGCAGATGCACCTCGGCAGCCTGCGCCTGCTGCTCGACAGCGGCCGCGAACAGGACGTGCGCGACGGCCTCGCCCGCATCGACGGTCTGCTGCAGCGCATGGCCGCGCTCACCGGCCACCTCAAGACCTTCGCCCGCAAGACGCCGGCCGGCCTCAGCGAACGCCTGGACCTCGGCCACGTGCTGGAACAGGCCCTGCAACTGCTGGCGCCGCGCATTCGCGCCGAACGGGTGGAAGTGCGCAAGCAACTGGCGGCCAACGCCCAGGTGCGCGGCGACGCCATTCGCCTGGAACAGGTGCTGCTCAACCTGCTGCACAACGCACTCGATGCCATGGCCGGCCAGGAGCCGCGGGTCCTGCGCCTGGGCCTGGAGCGCGAGGACCGGCACTGGCGGCTTACCGTAGCCGACAGCGGCGGCGGCATCGCCAGCGAACACCTGGGCAACGTCTTCGAGCCGTTCTTCACCACCAAGCCGGTGGGCGAAGGGCTGGGGCTGGGGCTGGCGGTGTCCTACGGCATCGTGCGCGAACTGGGCGGCAGCCTGGAGGCTGGCAACGATAGCGAGGGCGCGGTCTTCAGCCTGCGCCTGCCGGCCGCCGACGACGCCCCGTCCCGCGCCGACTGAAGCACTGCCCACTCAGCCATGGGGCAGCACGATGCGCCGCCAGATCGCCTCGGCGAAGCTGTACGCCGCGAAGGCCACCACGCCGAGGGCCAGCGCCAGGAATATCCAGGTGCCGAAGGGCAGGCCCTGCATGGCCAGCAGCGCCTCCTTCAACCCGGGCGGGTCGGTCGGCTCGTAGCGCGAACCGCCGACCACCAGCAGCCCGGCAATGACCAGAAACACCAGCCCGCGGGCGATCAGGCCGAAGCGCGACACCGGGCGCACCACGCGCATGGTCGAGGCGTCGGCCTGGAAGTACTTCTCGAAGCCGGCGCGCCAGCCCTTGACGATATGCGCCAGGCCGACGCCCAGCGGCACCAGCGCCAGCGCGTAGATCAGCCAGTTGGAGTTGTCGATGCCCAGCAGCCGCGAGAGGAAGTCCTCGCCGCCACCGCCACCCTGGCTGATGGCCCGGAAGTCGCTGCGCAGCAGGCCGAGCGCGAACAGCGCGAGGAACACGTTGGCCAAGGCACTGCCGAGCAGGCCCAGGCGAATGGTCAGGCCCTTGGCGTCGCGGCCGTGGCCATCGGTATCGGCGATCGCCTGCACCAGGCGCCAGCCGGCGAAGGCCAGCAGGCCGAGCAGCACCAGCCACAGCAGCACGCTGCCCAGCGGCTGCGCCAGCAGGGTTTCCAGGCCCTGCCGGGTGTCCACCGTGCGGCCGCTGCCGAGCGCGGCCGCCACCGCGAATCCGCCGACGATCAGGTACACCACGCCCCGCGCGGCATAGCCGCCACGGGCAAGCAGGGTCAGGCTGGGGGATGGCTTCATGGGCGACCTCGGCGAACGGCTGTTCTGCAGCAGACCGGCAATCGAATCCTCCGGTTCAGCAGCGCACCGCGAGGTTTTCCAAGGCCTGCAACAGGAGTAGGGTTCACCGCAGCGGCAATACCGGAGGGGCGATGAGCAAGGGCCAGGTAATCTTTATCGACGACGAGCAGGCGATCCGCGAGGCGGTCCAGCAGTGGCTGGAGCTGTCCGGCTATGCCGTGACCACCTTCGCCAGCGCCGCCCAGGCCCTGGCCGTGGTGAGCCGCGACTTTCCCGGCGTGCTGCTCAGCGACGTGCGCATGCCCGGCATGGATGGCCTGGAGTTGCTCGAACGCCTGCTGGAGCTGGATCGCGACCTGCCGGTGGTGATGGTCACCGGCCACGGCGACGTGCCCATGGCCGTGCAGGCCATGCGCCAGGGCGCCTACGACTTCATCGAGAAACCCTTCACCGCCGAGCGCCTGCTCGACAGCGTGCGCCGCGCCCAGGACAAGCGCCGCCTGGTGCTGGAAAACCGCCAACTGCGCCAGCAGAGCAGCCGCCAGGGGCTGATCGAAGCGCAATTGCTCGGCGTGTCGCGGCCGATGGAAACCCTGCGCCGGCAGATCCTCGAGCTGGCCGGCACCTCGGTCAACGTGCTGATCCGCGGTGAAACCGGCAGCGGCAAGGAGCGCGTCGCCCGCTGCCTGCACGACTTCAGCCCGCGCGCCGGCAAGCCCTTCGTCGCGCTCAACTGCGCGGCGATCCCGGAAACCATCTTCGAGAGCGAACTGTTCGGCCACGAGAGCGGCGCCTTCACCGGCGCCCAGGCCAAGCGCATCGGCCGCATCGAGCACGCCGACGGCGGCACGCTGTTCCTCGACGAAGTGGAGAGCCTGCCGCTGGCGCAGCAGGTCAAGCTGCTGCGGGTGTTGCAGGAAAAGACCCTGGAGCGCCTCGGCTCCAACCGCAGCATCGCTGTCGACTTGCGGGTGATCAGCGCCACCAAGCCGGAGCTGCGCGACGAAGTGCGCGGCGGGCGCTTTCGCGAGGACCTGCTCTATCGCCTGAACGTCGCCGAACTGCGCCTGCCGCCGCTGCGCGAGCGCCGCGAAGACATCCCCCTGCTGTTCGAACACTTTGCCGCCCAGGCCGCCGAGCGCCACGGCCGCGAGGCACCACCGCTGACGCCCGCCGAACTGGCCCGGCTGCTGACCCACGACTGGCCGGGCAACGTGCGCGAACTGATCAACGCCGCCGAACGCCACGCCCTCGGCCTGTACCAGGCCGACGCGGAACCGGCGCAGGGCGGCCCGTCGCTGGCGGCGCAGATGGAAGCCTTCGAAGCCCAGTGCCTGCATGCCGCACTGCAACGCTGCCGCGGCAACATCGCCGAGACCATGGCACTCCTGCAGATACCCCGCCGCACCCTCAACGAGAAGATGCAGCGCCACGGGCTGAACCGCAGCGACTACCTGCCGGAGCCGGACCAGGACAGCGCGTAACGGCACGCGTCGCGGCGCTCAGCCTCGCCCTATCGGCAAGCGGAGCGCCGCAGCCCACCTCGCCGGACCGGGGCGTGCCCGCAGCCGTGCACGCCAGGGAGCTTGATCGGAGCCGTCAACCCTCGGCCAGTTGCGCCTCGCTGCTCTCAAGCCAATGCTCGAACGCCGCTTCGGCAAGCGGCTCGCTGAACAGGTAGCCCTGGCCCAGGGCGCAGCCGTGGCGGCGCAGGCAGTCCAGTTGGCCGTGGGTCTCGATGCCTTCGGCGACGCATTCCAGGCCGAGGTTGTGGGCGATCAGCAGGATGGTTTCCACCAGCATCTGCCCGCTGGCGTCGGTTTCCAGGTCATGGATGAAGCTGCGGTCGATCTTCAGGCGGTCCAGCGGCAGGCGCTTGAGGTAGGTCAGCGAGGAATAGCCGGTGCCGAAGTCGTCAATGGCGAAGCGCACGCCGAGATCCTTCAGCGCACGCATGGCGGCGATGCAGCGGTCGACATCTTCCACCAGCACGCCTTCGGTGATTTCCAACTCCAGCCGGTCGGCCCGCAGGCCGTGGCGGGCCAGGCAGGCGTCGACCCGTGCCGCGCAGTGACTCTGGCGCAGTTCCCGCGGGCTCAGGTTGATCGCCAGCACCAGCGCCGGCCAGCGCGGCTGCCAGCGCGCCAGGACCGTGCAGGCCTGCTCCAGCACCCAGTCGCCGAGCTCCTCGATCAGCCCGGTTTCCTCGGCCAGGGGGATGAACTGGCCGGGTGGAATGTTGCCGCGCTCCGGGTGGGTCCAGCGCAGCAGGACTTCGGCGCCGACCACCCGGCCGTCGGCCAGCGCGAGTTGCGGCTGGAACACCAGGTGCAGTTGTTCGCGGGCAATGGCCTGGCGCAGTTCGCTCTGCAGCTGCAGGCGCTGGTCGATGGCCGCCTGCATCTCCGGGGCGAAGAAGTGCACCGCGTTGCGCCCACCCTGCTTGGCCCGGTACATGGCGGTGTCGGCCTGCTTGAGGGCATCGGCGGCGCTCTGTTCGGCAATCGGGTGGAGCGAGATACCGATGCTGGCGCTGATCGCCAGCTCGTGCTCGCCATGGCGATAGCTGCCGAGCAGCCCCTGCAAGAGTTTCTTGCCCACCGCGGCGGCGTGCTCGGCGGCCTGCTCGGGGCTGTCGGCCAGGGTCTCGAGCAGCACCACGAACTCGTCGCCCCCCAGGCGCGCCAGGGTATCCTCGGCGCGCAGGCCGCGGCTCAGGCGCGCGGTCACCTCGCGCAGCAGGGCGTCGCCGACCGGGTGGCCGAGGCTGTCGTTGACCGTCTTGAAATGGTCCAGGTCGATGAACAGCAGCGCGCCGAAGCGCCCCTCGCGCTGTTCGCGGGCCATGGCGTGCTGCAGCCGGTCGAGCAACAGGCGCCGGTTGGGCAGGCCGGTCAGCTCGTCGCTATAGGCCAGGCGCTCGATTTCGCGCTGGTAGCGCAGGCGTTCGGAAATATCGGTGATGGAGAGCCGCAGCAGGGGCGTTTCGCCGCCGGGCAGGCGGACCAGGCGGACTTCGCAGGGGTGCACCTGGCCATGCCGGTCCTGGATCAGCCATTCGAACACCGGCGCTTCGCCGGCCAGGGCGGCGCGGCCGTAGGCCTGGCCGACTTCCCGCGACGGCCTGCCATCGGCCTGGAAGGGCGGGCTGAAACTGGTCGGCAAACGCCCCATCAGCTCCCGCCTCGGCAGGCCGAACAGCCGTGCGGCGTTCTCGTTGGCCTCGACGATGCCCAGTTCGGTACCGAACACCAGGATCGCCTCAGGCGCGTGCTCCACCAGGGTGCGGTAGCGTGCCTCGGCCTCGCGGCGTGCAGTGATGTCCTCGATCAGTGCCAGGCAGGCTTCCAGGCGACCGGTGACATCGCGTACCGCGCGCAGGCTGAGTCGGGTGTAGACGACACTGCCGTCGGCACGCAGGAAACGTTTTTCCAGTTCGTAGTCTTCGCGGCCGCCGGCCTTCACCGCGTCGAACAGCGGTTGCTCCAGCGGCAGGTCTTCCTGATGGGTGATCGCCGGCCAGTCGCTGTCCTGCAAGTCCTGGCGGCTGCGCCCGAGGATCTGGCAGAGCTTGAAGTTGACCTCCAGCCACTGACCCTGCGGGCCGATCATGGCCATGCCGATCAGCGGCGCCTCGAAGAACAGCCGCAGCCATTCGTCGCGCTCGCGCAATTGCTCCTCGGCGCGCTTGCGCGCGGTGATGTCCTGCAGGGCACCGTAGATGCGCACCACCTGCTCGCCGTCGCGCTCCACCAGGCCCTTGACTCGCACCCAGCGCAGGTTGCCGCGGGCGCTGAGCAGGCGCAGTTCCAGATCGAAGTCCCAGTCCCGTTCGAGCAGGTGGCGAATGGTCTGCTCGGCCAGCTTGCGGCTCTCGCCGTCGAAGTAGCTGAGCGCCTGTTCGTAGCTCGGCGTGCCGGAGAAGGGATCGAGTTCGTAGATGCGAAAGCAGCCCTCGCTCCAGAACATGCGGAAGCTCGGCACCTCCAGCACCCAGCCGCCGATGTCGGCAATCGCCTCGGTCTGCGACAGCAGGTGGGTCTGGCGCTGCATCTCGACCCGCCGCGCCTCCAGTTCGAGGGCCAACTGCTCCCGGGCGCTGACGTCGTGTTGCAGCACCACGTAGTGGCTGATGCCACGGTAGTCGTGCATCGGCGCCAGGGTGATCTCGTTCCAGAACAGTACGCCGTTCTTGCGATAGTTGCGCACCACCACCTGGCACGGATCGCCGCGTTCCAGCGCGGCGCGCAGGCGCGGCAGCTCGCGCTGGTCGAGGTCCGCGGCGAACAGGAAATCCCAGGCGCGACCGCCGACTTCCTCGGCGCGGTAGCCACTGATGCGGGTGAACGCGGGGTTGCAGTAGATCAGCGGCAAGGCCGGGCTGCGCGCGTCGACGATGGTCATGCCGAGCGGGCTGGCCTCCAGGGCCAGCTTGGCCAGCGCCAGCTCCTGCTGCACCTGGTGGCTGCGGCCGAGGGCCTGGCGCAGGTCGCTGAGGCTGCGGCCCACCAGCAGGCTGGAGATCACCAGTACCAGCACCCGCACGTGCAGCTCCACCAGCGGCGGGGCCAGCCAGTCCCGGCCCTGGTCGACATCCCTGAGCAGCGGCAGCGCCAGCACCATCAGCACCGTCAGCCCAGCCCCGCAGAGCGCACCGGGAAAGCTCCAGGCCAGCGCCAGGGCAAACATCGCCAGGCCGACCAGCGGCAGGGTCAGCAGCGGCGGCAGCATGCCCAGGGCCAGGGGCAGGCCGACCAGCAATGCCGCCAGCAGGGGCCAAGGCGGCAAGCGGCCCAGGGAGGCCTCCAACGGCTCCGCCGGCCGGCCCTCGACCGGTGGCAAGGCCCAGCCGCGCTGGCGCAGCGGCGGCGTCAGGTAGGTCAACAGCGGAATGGCGATCGCCAGCGCGGTCAGGCTGTCCGCCAACCACAGCGTCAGGCTGGCGAGCATCCAGTTCGAGGCCGCCAGTTGTCCGGTCAGCACCAGGTTGAACTGCACGCCCATGCTCATCGGCGCCGCGGGCAGCAGCACCCCAAGCGACATGAAGCGCAGCAGATGGCCGAGCCGGCTCAGCGAGGCGTCGAAGCCGCCCCGGCACAGCGCCCAGCCGAGGGCGATGCCGAGGGTCTCCGGCAGGGCGTAGACGGGCGCCCAGCGCCAGTCCAGCCCCCACAGCGGGATGCTCAGGGCGGCATTGAGAAACACCGCCAGCAACACCCGCGGCCCCCACCACAGGCACAGCACCAGGCCCAGGGCGAACGGCGGGTACCAGAGCGCAGCGCCCTCGACGAACTGGCTGGGAATCGATAACCAGGTACCGAGGTGGAGCACGGGCAGCGACAGCCACCAGGTCCATGTCGGCAGGCGCGGGCGTGCGGTCGGCATGTGATCTCGTCTCAAAGGCGCTCAAGCAGCATAGTCCAGCCTGGCAGCCGAGGGCCGGGCGGAGGCTCTGCCATCGCACTCCGGCGGGCCAAACACGAGTGCGCCGCCGATGCCAATTAGACCTTGGTCGTAGCCCCGTTTTTCTGAACCTTTGCCCTGGCAGAGGGTCGGTTAAAGCGAAATTCTGTTCAGAATCCAAGAGTTGCCGCACATAACAAAAACATAATCCCGTTCATCAAGTTCTTGAGTATTCCGTCAGCTTATTCGGCACGCGGTCACATTTTCCTGACATGCATGCTGCTAACAATCGGAACGGCTAATTGAACGGAAGGCCACGACGATGGATAACCCGCTCGACCCCATTAGCCCTCGGAAAACCGCCGCCACGGAAACGTTCGATCTCGAAACCATCGCGCGGAGCACTGCCTCCCTGGATGTGGATTTGCTGCTGCGCGGGGAAACCGGCACCGGCAAGGACACCCTGGCGGAAAAGATCCATCGGTTGTCCGGACGACGCGGCAGTTTCGTCGCGATCAACTGCGCGGCGATCCCTGAAAGCCTCGCCGAAAGCCAGCTGTTCGGGGTGACCAACGGCGCCTACACCGGCGCCACCCAATCCCGCGCCGGCTTCATCGAGACCGCCCACAAGGGCACGCTGTACCTGGACGAAGTGGACAGCATGCCGCTGACACTGCAGGCCAAGCTGCTGCGGGTGCTGGAGGCGCGCGGGATCGAGCGCCTCGGCTCGACCCAGTTCATCCCGGTGGACATGCGGGTGATCGCCTCCGCGCAGACCTCGCTGCAGCAACTGGTGGAGCGCGGCCAGTTCCGCCGCGACCTGTACTTCCGCCTCAACGTGGTGAGCATCCAGCTGCCGGCCCTGCGTCAACGCCGCGAGCAGATCGTGCCGCTGTTCCTCAGCCTGGCCTGCCGCGAGTCGCAATTGCTGGGCCGCCCGCTGAAGATGCCGTCGCCGATGTTGCTGCAGCAGCTGCTCTGCCACTCCTGGCCGGGCAACGTGCGCGAACTGCGCTCGGCGGCCAAACGCTTCGTGCTCGGCCTGCCGCCACTTCCCGGCCTGGAGAACAGCCCGAACCAGCCCGGCATGACCCTCAAGGATCGCTTGCAGCAGATCGAGAAGCTGCTGATCGAGGACTCGCTGCGCCGGCACCATCGCTGTATCGATTCGGTGATCGACGAACTGGGTATCGCCCGGCGCACGCTGTACCACCGGATGAAGTGTCTGGAGATTTCGCTGGCCTGAAAGATTTCAGGATCACCGTTGAAACCGGACTGGCAATACGGTTTCAGGGCAGCTCGGTGGCCTGGCTGCTTGCCGTGTTTCGATGAGGCTTCTGGTTGCGCCTCCCGGCATCAGGAACTAGGCGTCCCCGTCATCGCTGCGCTCGACTTCCCTCCTTCCGGCCTCCTGACGGGGACTTGTCCGCGCCTGAAACTCTGTGCGCCAAAGCCAAAGCCAAGAAGCTCCTATTTCATTGATCAGGAGGTTGGGCCGGGACTCGGGTCCCCTCAGGAGGCCGAGCGGAATCGTTGCGTAAGGGGACGAGCGGCAGGATGCCGCGAGAGCCGTGATGGGCCAGGGATGGCCCTTGCACGGCGGGCCCCTGGAGCAACGATGGAGGGAGGGAACCCTGGCGCAGCCGGGGCCGGATGTGGGGTGCGCTTTCTTCTTGGTTACTTCTTCTTTGCGCACTTCAAAGAAGAAGTGACTCGGCCGGGGGAGCCGAAACCAGAAGCCTCATCGAAACACGGTAATCAGCTAGCGCACTGACCAACAAACACATGAGCAAGCGACAAACTTGCCAGTCCGGCCTCAGCCCTCCCCAACAAAAACCCCAAAAAACTCCACTCCCCTTGGAACCGTTGCGTTTATCCCTGCCACTGAGAGGTGAGCCCGATGGACGGGCCCAACCTTCCTAAAACGATTTGGAGATACGACTATGGCTATGGGAGCTTCGCTGGCTGCATCCACCGCGGCAATGGCACAAATGGACGCCACTTCTGCCGCCACCACCACCATGAACGCTCAGTTCCAGTCCCAGAAGATGATCACCGACACCATGAACAGCATGATGCAGGGTGCCGTGGACTCGGGTAACAAGGCGCTGAACGCCGCGTCCGAATCCGGGAAAGCCATCCGGTATTGAGAATGCCGCGATCCCCGGCCGCACGGCCGGGGATTTCGCCTTGCGTGGAGGAGACTTCATGGTCGACATCAGCTCACTCGGTACCGGCTACACCCTGCCCGCCATCCGCGAGACCTGCGGCTGCGGCCAGGCCGACAGCGGTAGCGGCAGCCCCTTCGAAATGCTCGCCAAGCTGCTGGTGCAGGCGATGCTCAACGAAGACGGCTCGGTCAAGGAAGGCAGCAAGCTGGCCGAGATGCTCGGCAAGTTCATGGACGAGCATTCGGATAAATACGGCAGCCCCGGCCAATACGGCAGTTCCTGGCAAGACGCCCTCGGCAACGGCCAGAACAAGGTCGATGGCGATCTGCTGCAACAGGTACTGGCCGACATGATCGGCGCCAAGCTCGGCGGCGGCAGCTTCGCCGACGAACTGTTCTCCGGCGGCTCCAGCAACCCGCTGGATCTGTTCCGCCAGCACGGCAACAACTCCTTCGGCTCCGGCAACCCCTTCGGCAATCATGGTTTCGGCCAGGGCGGCAGCCCGTTCGGCGGCGACCTGCTGGAATCGCTGCTTGGCCACGGCCAGCCCACTGGCCTGCCCGGCACCGGCGGCAGCGACTTCATCAGCCAGCTCATGCAGTTCCTCTCCGGCCTCGGCGGCGAAGCCCTCGGCAGCCTGCTGCAGAAAGACGGCCGTGGCGGCTCGACCTTCTCCAGCGACGACATGGAGATGCTCAAGCAGGTAGCGCTGTACATGGACCAGAACCCGGACGTCTTCGGCCAGCCCCACGACGCCAACGGCAAGGTCAATTCCTGGGTGGACGAGCTGGGCGAGGACAACTACCTGAACGCCGAAGAGACCGCCAAGTTCGAGCAGGCGATCGGCAACATCGGCAAGGAGATGGCCAACTTCGCCACGGTCGGCAGCGGTTCTTCCGGCACCGGCGGACTGTTTGGCGGCGACTTCAAGGATTTCGACGCCAAGGACATTTCCCTCAATCTCGGCGCCTCCACCGCGGCCTTCAACATCATGGCCCAGCTGTTCGGCCAATCCAGCGGCTGGGGCCAGTCATCTTTCGTCTAGGGCCCGGACGTTTCGCTGCAACGGCAGCGAAACGTCGTCAGCCCCCATGGAGCACGCGATGAAAATCGAACGCCTCGACATGGCCCAACGCGTCCCCGCCGCCGAGCCGCTCAGCCAGGCGCCGAACCAGGCCGATGTCAGCTTCTTCAACGCCGCGCTGGAGCGTCCGACGCCTGTCGCGGCCACCGAAGACAACGTCGCCAGCCGCATCATCGGCCAGCTGTCGCAGCATTCGGAGGCGCTGCAGAAGCTCTCCGAGCGCTCCGACCGCGCGCTGCAGAAGGCCGCGAAAACCGCCGACCCGATGGACATGGTCAAGGCCAACCGCTCGCTCTCGTCGTTCTACCTGGAGAGCGTGCTGACCGCGAAGATGGTCAGCAAGGGTTCGCAGGCGGTCGAGAAGCTCACCAACCTGCAATAGACCGAGTAGGCCATGCCCATGCCCAGCCGAGTGCTCTGCGCGCTCCTGTTGATCCTCTCGCTGGCAGCCTGCAGCGAGAGCGTCGAACTGCACAGCCGGCTCTCCGAGCAGGACGCCAACGAAGTCATCGCCGAGCTGGCGGACAAGCGTATCCAGGCGTCCAAACGCCCGGACAAGGAAGGCGTCACCGTGCTGGTCGACGCCAGCGCCATCACCCGCGCGGTGCGGGTGCTGGATGCGGCCGGCCTGCCGCGCCGCTCGCGTTCCAGCCTCGGCGACATCTTCCGCAAGGAGGGGGTGATCTCCACTCCGCTGGAAGAACGCGCCCGCTACATCTACGCGCTGTCCCAGGAGCTGGAGTCGACGCTGTCGCAGATCGACGGGGTGATCGTCGCCCGCGTGCACGTGGTGCTGCCCGAGCGCGTGGCGCCGGGCGAGCCGGTGCAGCCGGCGTCGGCCTCGGTGTTCATCAAGCACGACGCCAGTCTCGATCCGGACAGCGCCCGGCCACGGGTGCGGCGCATGGTCGCCAGCAGCATTCCCGGCATGGCCAGCGCAGCCAACGACGAGGCCAAGCTGGCGGTGGTGTTCGTGCCGGCGGTGGCCTACCAGGAGCAGCAGCGACTGGCATACTTCGGCCCGTTCCTGCTGCCCAGCGAAGACGTCGGTTTCTGGCAGCGCAGCCTGTACGGCGGTCTGGCCCTGCTGGTGCTGCTGGTCACCGGGCTGTGCCTGTGGCTGAAGCCGCAGTGGCGCCCGGTGGGTCTCGGCCGACCGTTGCCGGAGCCGGCGCCCACCCCCGCCGCACCGCCCGCTCCGCCGGTCGCGTTGAAAAGAACCAGCGCCACGGTACGGCGCAGCGACGGCGACGCCGCATGAGCGACGAGCACACCTGGCTGCGCTGGTGGACCACCGCCTGGCTGCACGCCCATCCCGACTGGACCCCGGCCGCGCTGGCCGGTCTCGACCGCGCGCGCCTGGCCAGCCTGGCGCGCAGCCGGCATATGGCGCTGGGCCGACTGTACGGCGTGCTGCCCTGCGCTGCGCCGCGCCCCTCGGCGGCCCTGCTGCAACTGGTGCTGGCCGGGCAGCGCCGTCGCGACCTCACCTTCACTCTGGTCGCCGCGCTCTGTGCGCCGCAGCAGGATTTCGCCCTGAGCGCCGCGCAGCGGGCCTGGTGCCTGAGCATCGCCAAGGCGCTGCGCCCCGGCCAGTGGCTGGCCGAGGGGCAGGACTCCCTGGCGCTGCTGCGCGCCTGGGCCGGCCCCGCCGCCTGGCAACGCCTGCGCCTGGGTTTGCCACGCGCGCGCATCGTCAGCCTGGAGCAAACGCCGCCCGCCACCGCACCCGCCGCCAAGCTGGAGGCGCTCTGGCAGGCCGCGCTCTGGCGCAGCGGCCAGGACCTCGCCCCACCCATGGAGACACTCGACGATGCTCGCCCGGCGTTCGCTTGAGCTGCGCAAGGGCCACGATGGCCTGGCGCAACCGCTGATCGAATACGAAACCCTGCTCGACTGCGGCCGCGCCGAAGCCGTGCTGCTGCAAGCCGAGGAACAGGCACGCGCGCTGCTCGCCCAGGCCGAGGCGCAGCGCGAAGCCCTGCTCGCCCAGGCCCAGCGCGAGTTCTGGCAGCAGGCCGAGTACCAGTTGCAGGAGTGGGAGCGCCAGCGCCAGCAGATGTGGGCGCTGCTGGAAGAACAGGCCCGCGAGCTGGTCAACCGAGCGCTCGAGCGCCTGCTCGACGACACCCCGCCAGCGGCCCGCCTCGACGCACTGCTGCGGCAACTGGCACGCAGCCAGAGCGAGCCGATCGCCGCCACCCTGCGCTGCCATCCGCAGACCGCCGACGAGATCCAGCAGTGGCTGGACGGCCGCACCGGCGAACTGCCCTGGCGCCTGCGCCGCGACGACAGCCTGGCGGTGGACGAACTCTGGCTGGTCAGCGAGCAGGGCGACTTCCACCTCGACTGGCATGCGGTGCGGCGCGCCCTGCTGCTGCCGGACGCGCACGGGCAGCGCTGAACGCGCGGCGCATCACGTTTTCCCCAGGTTTCGTGGAACCGTTTGCAGCGCAGCGGCCACAGAGGGCAAAACACCCGGAGGAATTCGCCATGCCCTCGTTCGAAGCCGTGCAACGCCGCCTGGATACCCGTTTCGACCAGGCCCAGGACAACCTCGACGATATCGCCATGGGCGCCGAGGGCTATTCCCTCGACGACATGCACAGCTTCGTCGAAGCCATGCGTCAGATGTCCGCCGCCAGCTACGCGGTCAACCAGGAAACGGTGATCAAGCACAACCTGGCCAAGGCCATCGTTGATGCAATGCCATGAGCTTGGCCGCGCGCTGAGCCAATGGCTGGAGAATGGCGACGAGCCCTTCGTCTTCAGCGCCGATGACGGCCCGGTTCACCTGCGCCGGTTGCAGCAGGGCGTGCTGCTCAGCGCGCGCCTGATGCTGCGCCAGACGGGCGAAGCCCAGCTGCAGGATGCCCTGCGCCTCGGCCAGCCGAGCCTCGCGCGCTTCCCCGGCGCCCTCGCCCGCGACCCCGCCGACGGCCAGCTCTGGCTGCTGCACCGGCTCGACGAGGGCTGCACCAGCGCCGACCTGCTCGATGCCCTGGAAACCCTGCTCAACCAGCGCGATACCTGGCAATCGATGCTCGCCAGCGAGCCGCTGCCCACTCCCGTGCTGTCGCGGCCGCTGAACCTGCCGCCCGGTCTGATCGGAAAAGGAACCCGTTATGCCTGAGATGCGGTCCATGCAGTTTTTGTCCGCCCGTTGGCGTCGTTCGCTATACCTGCTGCCGCTGCTGCTGATCCTCGGGGGCACGGCCCAGGCCGCCGTACCGGACGGCTGGAAGAGCACCGCCTATGCCTACGAGGCCGAGGAAAACACGCCGCTGGAAGGTGTGCTCAGCGACTTCGCCAGCACCTTCGGGGTGATCCTCGACATCGACGGCAACCTCGATGGCGAGGTCAGCGGCAAGCTGCGCGCCGACAACCCACAGGCGTTCCTCGACCGGCTGGCACTGGAGCACCGCTTCCAGTGGTTCGTCTACAACAACACCCTCTACGTCAGCCCGCTCGACCAGCAGGACTCGGCGCGCCTGGAGATCTCCGCCGACGCGGTGCCCGACCTGCAACAGGCGCTGACCAACATCGGCCTGCTGGACAAGCGCTTCGGCTGGGGCGAGCTGCCCGACGAAGGCGTGGTGCTGGTTTCCGGGCCCAAGCGCTACGTGCAGCTGGTCAGCCGCTTCACCCGCCAGCGGGAGACCGAGGAGCAGAAGCAGGACATCATCAGCTTCCCGCTGCGCTATGCCAGCGCCGCCGACCGCAACATCAGCTACCGCGGCGAGACCCTGACCATTCCCGGCGTCGCCAGCATCCTGCGCAGCCTGCTGGAAAGCCGCAGCAACAACGCCATGCCGCTGCCGAACAGCAGTGGCGCGAGCCCGATGAATGCGCTTCAGGGCGTGCAGAGCATGGGCGAGAACCAGCTGGAACAGATGCTGATCAGCCGCATCGGCCAGGACAGCAGCAGCCGCCTGCCCACATCTGGCAAGGGTGGCGGCAAGATCCGCGTCGAAGCCGACGTGCGCAACAACGCGGTGCTGATTTATGACGGGCCCAAGCGCCGCGACCTCTACCAACGGGTCATGCGTGACCTCGACGTGCCGCGCAAGCTGGTGGAGATCGACGCCATCATCGTCGACATCGACCGCACCCAGCTAGCCGAGCTGGCCTCGAACTGGAACGTCGAGAGCGGCGACCGCATCGGCGGCGCCTCGCTGCTGGCGCCGGGCGCCTCGTCCACCCTGTTCATCCAGGACTACGGCGACTTCTTCGCCCAGTTGCGCGCGCTGGAAGGCAAGGGGGTCGCCTCGGTGGTGGCCAACCCGTCGATCCTGACCCTGGAGAACCAGCCGGCGGTGATCGACTTCAGCCGCACCGAATACCTCACCGCGGTCGGCGAGCGGGTCGCCAACATCGTCCCGGTGACCGCCGGCACCAGCCTGCAGGTGGTGCCCCACGCCATCGATGCCGAGGGATCGAGCCTGATCCAGATGGTGGTCGATATCGAGGACGGGCTGATCGAGGAATCCCAGGCCGGCCAGTCGACCCCCAGCGTGCGCCGCGGCAGCGTCAGCACCCAGGCGGTAATGGGCGAAAAGCGCTCGCTGGTGATCGGCGGCTTCCACGTCGAGGAAACCGGTGACAGCGAACAGCGCGTGCCGCTGCTGGGCAGCCTTCCCTACCTGGGCAAGCTGCTGTTCTCCTCCACGCGCCGCGAGACCAACCGCCGCGAGCGGCTGTTCATCCTCACCCCACGGCTGATCGGCGACCAGATCGACCCGTCGCGCTACCTGGCGCAGTCCGACCGGCACCGGGTCGACAGCGCCTTGGCCCGCGTCGAGGCACGCCGCTCGGGCTTGCGGCAGATCGGTCGCGAGGAGATCGCCGTGGCCCTCGCCAGCCTGGTGGAAGGCGAGGTGCCGCCGGGCTTCAGCGAAGCGGCCGTGCCCTATGTACCGCAGACGCTGTGCAATACGCCGGCGGAGCTGAGCCTCGATCCGCAGCGCTCGCAATGGTTCGCCGGCGACGACTACGGCATCGCCGTCGCCGTGGTGCGCAACACCGGCGAGCGCCGCCTGCGCCTCGACGAGGCCGGTTGCGGCGGGCGGCGCGCACTGGCCGTCAGCGTCTGGCCGCACGCCTGGCTGGAGCCGGGCGAGCAGGCCGAAGTGTTCGTCGCCATGCGGCCGCCGGCGAGCCGCCAGCGCCCCCCACGCACATCCCTGCTAGACACTGCCCGGAGAACCGTGCCATGAACAAGACCCCGCGACTGGCCCTGGCACTGCTCGGCCTGAGCCTGCTCGGCGGCTGCGCCAGCCACGCCGGCTGCTACGGCGCCGCCTGCGAGCGCGCCGATTCCACGCCGCGCAGACTGGTGATCTGGTGGTCGCCCGGCATGCGCGGCGGGCTCGGCACGGCGGAACAGCCGGTGGACCACTCCAGCGTGCGCCTCGGGGAATGAGCGGCCATGTTCCGTAGCAGCCAGACCAGCGCCAGCAGTTGCAAGCGCGACTTCCAGGAGTCGGTCGCCGCCGGCCTGCGCGCCCATTGGGAGCTGGCGCCCGGCATCGAATTCTGCCTGCGCCAGGAGCCCCATAGCCTGGGCTTGGCCTTGCAAGTGCACAGCCACGCGCTGCAGCCCAACCAGCTGAGCCTGGCGCTGGAGCGCCGTTTCCAGGACCCGCTGGAATTCGACCAGTTCTTCCTGTTCCTCGACCCGCAGCGCGCGCTGGTGATCTGGCACGCCCTGCCCGAGCAGCCGATTGCCATCGAACTGCTCGACGACATCCAGAGCCGCGAGCTGTCGCTGGTGGGCCTGGAGCACCTGGACGACCGTCCGCCCACCTACTGAAGCGAGGCCCTTAGATGCCAACCGACCAACCGCAGACCCAACGCCTGATGGCCGCGCTCGGCCAGCACCTGAACGCCGACCTCAGCCTGGACGAGGGCGTCTGTGCCCTGTACGACGCCCAGGGCCGGGAAGCCGCCGTGATCGAAATCCCGCCCCACAGCGACGCCGCCGTGCTGCACTGCGCCCTCGACGTGCCGCTGCACGGCGCGGACGCGCACAAGCGCCTGCTGGAACTCAACTTCCGCCTGGACACCCTGCGCGGCTGCTGGCTGGCGCTGGACGAGCGTGGCGAGGTGCGCCTGTGCACACAAAGCCCGCTGGAAGGGCTCGGCGAAGAGCGCTTCTGCCACTGGGTGGTGGGCTTCATCGCCCAAGTACAGGAAACCCGCGATCTGCTGGGCAAACCGCAACCCGGCACCACCCCACGCCGCACCAGCCTGGCCTGAAGACGTCGGCAATCTACACACCCGTAGGTTGGCGTTGAGCGAAGCCCAACGAGGAGCGCACAGCGCTCCCCCGCAGGCCGGCATCCCACACGCCGCCAGCGTTGGGCTTCGTCGCTGTGCTCCTCAGGCTACGCGCCCCGCCGCAGCCTACCGCCCCCCACAACCTACGCGCCGCGGTCGGGTGATCACACCCGGATGCCCTTGGCCGCCTCGCTGCTGGCGTTGATCGCCTTGCTGGCGGAGTCGGCCATGCCGCTGAGCATGCCGTTGAGGGTGTCGGCCAGGGTCTTCTGTGAGTTGAACTGGGCATTCATGGCCATGGCGGCCTGATTGCTGCGTTCGGCGTCGTCCAGCGCCTGCCTTGCCGACGGTACGGGGCCGTCGAGCTGCTGCAGACCCGTGGGTTGGCGCCCGTGCATGCCACGTTGCATCAGGCTATGGGTACTGCGGTGCTGGGGGACGCGCGGCTGCTGGCGCAAGGCGCCGGGGCCGCCCGCATGGTTGCCGATGGCGGCGGCGTTGGCCGCCGAGGTCTGCTGAATCTGCATGGCAATATCCTCCGAGGCCAGTTCAACCGAGCGCGCTGCGCACGCTGATGTTCTCTTCCCGACCCATGGCGCGGATCAGGTCGGTGGCCACGCCCTGCTTGGCGATCTCTCCGTCCAGGCTGTAGGACAGCGGACGATCCTCGTTATGGCCATATTTGAAGTCGATCTTGCCCTGGGTGCGGGTATGGCTGAGGGACGCACCGCTGCTGACGCTCCAGATCGGCGTCGGTGTGGCCATGTTGTGGCTCTGGCTGGCGGTGCTTTTGACGGTGATGGACTTGATCCGCAGGTTGTCGCGATTGGTGAGCGCCTCGCGCAGCTCGCGGTCGATGTCCTGCCCGGCGGCACAGCGGCTCTCGATGCCCTGGCGCACGCTGTCCTTCAGCTCCAGCACCACCGAGGCCTCGGTACCCTTGCCCTGCTCCAGCGCCCTGACCAGCCCGGCGAAGCGCGGGTCGCTGCCCAGCAGTTCGCGGATCTGCGCACGGTTGGCCGGCGCGGTTTCGTTCAGCCAGGTATGCGTTTCGTCGGGCTTACGGTACTTGGCGAACAGCTTGCGGTTACTCAGGCTGGTGGAGGTGATGCTGCGCTCCGCCGAGCTGAACTGCCGGCGGTTCTCGCTGGCGGCGGTCTGCTGGTTGTGCAACTGGCCCAGCTCGTACAGCGCCTGGTGCTGCTCGTCGCTGAGATTGGCGCGGGTTTGCGCCGGTAACTGCGCCTGCCAGTCCTGCAGGCTCTGCAACTGCGCGGACACATCGGCGCCGTTGGCCGCACCGGCCAGCGCCGGCTGGCCACGCTCGGCGGGAAACTCGCGACGCAGCGTGGCGCGCAGGTCGTCGACCGCTTGTTCGGTCACCGGCTGCGCCAGCTTGAAGCCGACGGTAAACGACTGCTGCCGACTACGATCGAGGTTGATCTTCGCAGACAGCTCCATCGGCACCCGACTGAACATGCCCGCGTCCTTGTCGACGTTGACCGTCACCGCCCCCTGTACCGGGCGCAGGTTGGCGCCGATATCGCCCTTGCGCAGGAACTGCCGGTCCTTGTTCACATTGTGCGAGCGCTCGCCGTCGGGGCCGTGGCTGGTGGCCTCGCGCCGCTCGCCATGGAACAGATTGAGGTTGAACGCAGGGCCGAGCGACGAACGCATGAAGGCGGTGGCCGACGGCAGGTTGCCGACATTGGCCCGGACCTCGGCGCCCCCCCACAGGTCGATATCGGCCGTAAGCTTGCTGGTTTCGGTGGCCTTGTGCTCGCTGCCCATCTTGACCAGCTCCGCCAGGGAGGCGTCCTTGTCGGTGAGGTTGGCGAGCACCCGCGCAAGATCCCCCTCCTTGACCGACATCGCCAAGTCGAACTCGCGCTTGTGGCCGAGGCTGCCGGTCAGCTCGGCACCGGCGAATACACCCACTTCCAATCCGGCCCCGCCCCTGAGGCCCTCGAAATGACCGGCGCCTATCAACGCATTGACGGTGCGACTCTGGCCGCCGCTGAGCTTCAGATCGGCCCCCTTGTCGGTGCGGGCGATGGATACCCCCTGGCTCTTCTCCATCGCCAAGCCGCCGGCGAACCAGACATGGGGAATGGCACCGGTGGAAAAATAGGGGGTAGTCAGGTTCGTGCCCTTGCTTCGCGCCAGGGCCACGGACTCGCCGGCGTCCATCTTGCGAATGCTGTCCACCAGCGCGCCATCGACGTCGTTGGCGCTGGTCTTCAACGCCCGCCGCGTATTGAGATTCAGCGCCTGGTTGCTGCTGCCAAGGGAATGGGCGAAGCGCTTGCGCGAGTCGTAGAGCCGCTCCAGCTGGCCATGGCTGGTAATGTTGGCATCGCTGAACACCCGGATATCGCTGTCCTGGTAGCTGCTCTTCAGCGCATCGAAGCGCTCACCGAGTTCACGCAGGCGGTCCGGATCGACCTGCCCGTTCTGCTGGGCCTGCTCCAGCGCGTCGGTCAGTGCGTGCAGCTCGCCGAGGGTATGGGCATCGAAGATCAGCTGATCCTTGACCAGCGCCGAGCGGTCGCCCTTGTCGCGCACCTTGTCCAGGCTGCGGTGGGACAGGTGCAGGCCATTGTCACGGTAGGTGCGCAGCAGCGTGCGGGTCGGGTTGCTGGCGGACGGCGCGACGTTGTGAAAGGCATCGTGCAACTGCTCGGTGACCCGGTGCCGGCCTCCGCGATTCAGCCCGCTCTGGATGCGTGACTTCAGCGACGGGCGGAACTGCTCCTTGACCAGCCCCTGGTCATTCACGATGCCGTGCAACTGGCCGAGGCGTACCGCATTGTGCTGGCTGCTCGTCTCCACCGCCTCGCGCAGGCCCTGCATCGCCTGCTGCAACGGCCGCGCCTCGGGCGGCAGGTTAAGGTCGTTGAGCCGCTGCTCCAGGTCCACCGCGCGCTCCTGGCCGCCGGCCAGTTGCGGCAGGCGCTGCAGCAGCGCGGTCTCGTCGGCGTAGACATCGCGCAAGCCCTGGCGGCCCTTGAAGTGATGCTGGATGTCCAGGCCGGTCTGCTTCACCGAATCGATCGGGTGGAAGTGCGCACGCAGCCCGCGGAAGATGCCGCGCTCCTTGACCTTGGCGCCTTCGGTGGTCTGGCCGAGCACATGGCTGGTCGCCGTCACATTGGCCCGACCCAGCTTGCGCGGACGATGGTGCCCTTCCAGTCGTTGCTGCAGCGTCGCACCCGAGTCAGCGCTCTCGGGCGCCAGCGGCTGCCAGGTGGCCGGGCCATTGCGCGACTCCGCCAGCCGGTGATCGTGGCCGTCGAAGCGGGCGACCGGCTGCTTGTCCGGCCCGGTGCGCAGCGAGCCCGGCTGCGCCGGCTGGTCACCGGGCCGTGGCTGTTCGACCCAATGGGATTCGGGAAATACCTTCTGCCAATCCTGCTTGGCCAGTTTGTGAATGGCTCCACTCTCGCTCTGCGCATAGAGGTTCTGCTGATGATCCAACGCCAGCGACTGCACCCGGCCGGCGTTGGCGGGGAACGCCAGAGCGGTCTCGCGTCCCTCGACATGCACGCGCAGTACATGGTCCTGATCGAGCGTAGCGAAGTGCTTGTCGTCGGCCACGGCGAAACCCGCCAGCGGGCGGTCTGCGCTGCCGGCCAGGCTGGTGCCGAGATCGACCTGAGTGCGTTTGCCGGTCGGGCGCAGCTCATGGCTGGCGCCGCGGCGCAGCGTTTCGCCGCTGCTGCTGGCATCCACCGACTTCAGCTCGCCGTTCTGCAAGGCATAGCCCTTGCCGTCCAGGCCGCGATCCAGGCGCTCGACGCGATGGGCACTGGCGGTCCAGCTCTGGGTCTGCTCGTTCCAGCCGTGCAGGCGGCCTTCGTGCAGGGCCACCTTACCCCGCGGGCCGAGGTCCAGCCTGGCGCTGCCCTGCGGATCGCGCGGTGCCGGCAGGCCTTCGTCCTTGCACATCACCAACGCATCGCTGAGGTTCCACTGCGGGGTCAGTCGGCCCTGATCGTCGACGCTACAGGCGTGCACCTGGCCATGGCGGTCGCGCACCAGCGCATTGAGTTCGCCGTTGTCGCCGTGCATGAAGCCCTCGACACTGACCCGCCCGCCGAGCGCACGCTCCAGCTCCGGCTGCGGCACCGCGCGCATGGCCAGGCGGCCGCCCTGCGGGCTGACCATCACCGAATGCTCGGGGTCGTCGCGATACAGCGCGCCGTGCTCGTCGCTGGCATAGAGCGTCTGTCCATCCCCGGAGAAGCCAATTTTCTTGGCTTGGAAATCCTGCTGGCCATCCGCGCCCTTCAGGCGCAACTCATGGCGCTCATCGCTCTGCCCGTCGCCAATGAACACGCGGGAGACGCCATTTTGCGTGCGCAACTCGGCTTGCAGCTCATGCACGCCGGTGAAGTCGTCCATCCCTTGCGGCAGCGAATACAACTGGCCATCGCCCAGACGGATGATGCGGCTGTACGAACGCCGGTCATCGCTGGGCTGCCAGCTATGGGTGGCACGGTCGAACTGATGCAGCCGCCCGTCATGCAGGCGGAACTGCTTGCCCTCGCCATCGCTGTGGATGCCGCTGACCAGGCCGAGATGGGCACGCCCAGGGCTGGCCGGAAAAGCCGCCTCGCCATCGGGATTCTGCTGCGCATTGGCCAGCTGCGCCGGCCGGCTGGTCTTCAGCACCGCCACCGCCGCCGGCGTCTGCTGGATATGCACCGCCTCGCGCTGATCCTGCGGGCCATTGACCTGGCGCACCTGGATGCGCGTCCCGCTGGTGTCCGCCGTGGCATGGGAATACAGCTTGTGCGGCTGATTCAACTGCCGCTCGATAGCCTCCCCTGCGAAGGAATTGGCCAGCCGCAACCGACCACCCTCCACCTGCGGGCTGAGCCGTGCATGAAACGCCGACCGCGTCGCCCCCTGCTGCACCTGCGGCGGCTGCGCCTGCTGCCCCCGCCGAAACAACCCCAAGAAACGCTGCCCCAGGGTCCGGCGCGCCGGCCCTTGGTGCAGCCCCTGATTCGCCGGCAAATTCTGCGCCTGCTGCACGGCCTGCTGCTGATGAACCGAAGGGTTGGAAATGCCTCGCATGGACGCCGTTCCTCTGACGATACGGACGGGAAGTTGCACCCTGAGTGGTGCGCGTTCACGTCCCGGTTCCACCGTTTGGCGGAGTCGAGGTCAGGCATAGCGATGATGTGGCGATGGGGTTCAGACCTGCGCGTTTGTTTGCAGGAATTCCGGAGGAAAGGCAGGGGCAGGATGGAGCTTGCAGACGCCCATTCTCAGCAGTGGTGGACACGCTTCGCGTTGTCCACCCTACCGATGACTGAATCAGGGTGGAAACTCGCAAAGCGGTTTCCACCAAAATTCCAGGCTAATTGCTTTGGTTATTTACATCCTGGGACAAGGTTGGTTTTTGTTGCAACCCCCTAAGTTTATTAAGCTCTCTTTCCACCCTCAAAATATAAGAAGAAAATATTGCAAATGTCACACAAAAAACTATTGGAACTATTTGATAAATCCGGGAAAGTTTTTCTGAAACTTCAGAACTACCCATTTCCGCCCAAGTAAATACTGCTATAACTGAAAAGACGTACCCAGCTAAAACACCAAGTCTCATTTCGCCCCCTCTGGTTCGCAGTCACATCTCGCTTTACAACGTTCGTATCCAGCGAAGCACCCACGTATGAGGCCACTATGGGTCATCCCAGTCGTCGCCTCAATTATCTGGGGCCCGGCGCCAGCCACTGAGGTCGCTCCTGCCGCGGGAATAGCTCCGCCTGTAGCAGCAGCACGCCCTCCTGCGGCGCCAAGTAACCCTCCTGCAATACGAGAAGCTGCTGGATACCAGTCAACTAAGATTAAGCAAGTATTTAGCGTCTCTTCGCAATCACATTTCTCTTCGGGCTCTGGTTCCGGGGGAGCAGGTGGTTTCGGCTTAACCCCAGTACTGCCCATCAACCCCCAAATATCTATTCGTGTAATTGGGTTTCCCTCCACATACCCGTAGGTATTTGGGCCGCCTTTCAACCCAATCGGATCACTTTCCACATACCGCCCAGTCTCCGGATCGTAATCCCTGAAGTAGTTGTAGTGCAGCCCAGTCTCCTGATCGAAATACTGCCCCGGAAAGCGCAGGTTCATGGCCAGGGTGCCGGTGGCCTGCCCCACCCCGAACGCATCCGATTGCCATTGCCAGATGATTTGATGGTTTTGGCTGGTGGCCACGCGAGGGGTGTTGAGGTGGTCGCTGTGCAGGTAGAACGGGGTGCTGCTGGCGATGGCGCCCTGGGCGTTGTAGGTCAGGGTCAGGCCGCCCAGGGGCAGGCTGTCCAGCCAGAGGTAGAACTGGGCCTTCTGCTTCTGGCCCTGGGCGTTGTACAGGGTCTCTCCCAGCAGTTGGCCGTCCGGGCCGTAGAGGAAGGTGGTCAGGCCTTGGGCGCTTTGTTTGTGGGTGCGCTGGCCGAGGGCGTTGTAGCGGAAGCTGGCGACGACTTGGCCGTTGACGGTGACGCTGCTCAGCCGGCCCTGTTGGTCGTAGGCGAGCTGGCGGTTGGCGCGGTCCTGGGTGAGGTTGCCGGCGGCATCGCTGCTGACGGCCTGGCCGTTGTGCTCGGTCAGGCGGTTGTGGGTGGCGCCATACTGGGAGGGAGTGCTGGTGCCGGGCTGGGCCTGGCCGTTGACCACTGGTGTGCGCTGCTTGCCGGTACGGTTGCCCGCCGCATCGTAGCTGTAGCGCTGCTGCAGGTCGGCGCGTTTTTCTTCGGTGAGGCGGTCGAGGGCGTCGTAGCTATAGCTGAGGTTGCCGAACAACGTGCTGTTCAGTTGGCTGATGTTGCTGTTGGGGTCGTATTGGTACTGGCTCTGCCAGGGGCCGACGCTTTGCTGGCGTAGCTGGTAGTCCTGGTCGTACTGGCGGCTGAGGCTGACGCCGTTGCCCCAGGTGAGGCTTTTCAGCGGGCCGAACGGCAGGTAGGCGATGCCGCTGGCCACTGGCATCGCCGGGCCGTTGCCGACGGTGAGCTCCACGGCGCTGACCTGGCCTGCGGCGTTGCGCCGGTAGTGCACGCTGAAGCCGGCCGGGTAGTCGATGCGGGTCAGTTGGTTGGCGGCATCGTAGGCGTAGCCGAGGCGGTCGTACTGATCGTTGCCGTTGATGACCACCGAGCGCAGTTGTTCGGTCAGGTTGCCCTGCTCGTCGTAGCTGTAGCCGAGCACGCCGCTGGCGTCCTGCACGGCGGTGAGCCGGCCGATGCCGCGGTTGCCGTTGGCGGTCATGTCGTAGTGGTACTGGACGTTGAGCGCCGGGTTGGCCGGGTAGCGTTTGGCGACGAGGCGGTTGAGGGCGTCGTACTGGTATTCGGTGACCACGCCGCGGGCGTCGGTTTTTTTGACCACGTTGCCGGCGGCGTCATGCACGTAGGTGGTGGTGCCGCTGTCCGGGCTGATCAGTTGCTTGAGGTCGCCGAGGCCGTCGTAGACGTAGCGGGTGGTGACGCCGCGCGGGTCCTTGACCTGGGTGACGCGGTCCTGGGCGTCGTAGTCGAGCTGGGTGACGCCGTTCAGCGGGTCGGTGACGGTGACCAGCCGGTCCAGCGCATCGAACGCCTGGGTGTGGCTGTAGTGGCGCGGGTTGGTGGTCTGCTCGGGGTTGTCGTTGAGGTCGTAGCGGTACTGGCTGGTCTGTTCGGCGGCGCCGATGCTGCGCAGCAGGCGGCCGAGTTCGTCGTAGACCCAGCGCTGTTGCTGGGTGAGGCTGCCGCTGGCGTCCTTGATGCGTTGGGCGGTGCGGTTGCCCATGGCGTCGAGGTCGAATTCCAGGGTTTCGCCGAGGTTGTTCTGGATGGCGGTGAGGCGGCGGGCGCCGTCGTAGCTGTAGCGCAGCCAGCTGCCGTCGCCGCGGGTGAGCTGGACGATCTGGCCCACCGCGTCGTGCTCGAAGGCGGTGGTGCTGCTGGCGGTGGTGACCGAGGCCAGCCAGCCCTGGGGGGTGTAGGTGAGGGTGCTGACCACGCCATTGGCGTCGGTGACGGTCTGCGGGTTGCCGTAGCTGTCGAAGTCGGCCAGGCGGGTGACGTGGCCGAGGGCATTGGTCACCTGGGTCAGTCGGCCGCGCTCGTCGTAGGCGTAGCGGGTAACGTCCTGCACGTCGGTGCGCGGGCCGTCGGCGGTTTCGATCAGGCCCTGGGCGGTGTAGGTGTAGCTCCAGCTGCGGGTCGCGGCCTGGGCCGGCAGGCAGAGGGCTCCGGCCAGCGCTACGGCCAGCAGGGAGCGGGAAAGGGTCAGGCGCATCGGCGCAGTTCCTTCTGTCGGTGTTTTAAAGGGATTCGATGGTCTGGCCGAGGGAGCGGCCCTGGTCGTCGTACTGGTAGCGGATCACCCGGCCGGGCTCGGTCACCGTCAGCGGCAGGAACAGCGTCGGGTGCCATTCGGTGGTGATGGTGCGCGCCTGCGGGGTGCCGTAGGCCTCGGTGCGGGACTCTTCCAGGCCGCGGGCGTTGTAGGCGTAGGTGGTGACGTGGCCCTTGTTGTCGGTCTTGCGGGTCAGCAGGCCGCGGCTGTCGTAGGCGAACGTCGAATTGCTGTTCGGGCAGTTGGCCGAGGGTTCGCCTTCGATGGCGGTGATGCGCTTGATGCCGCCGATGGTCTGGAAGCGGTAGGTGGTCTTTTTGCCCAGGGCGTTGATCACGCTGGAGGAGCCATCGGCGTTGTAGCTCACCGTGCCTCGCTCGGCACCGTTGGCGTGTTCGCTGGAGATGGCCCGGCCCCGGTCGTCATAGGCCCAGGTGGCATAGCGCACACCGCTCTCGTCGGTGATGCCGGTGAGCAGGGCGTTGTTGCGACTGTCCTCGTAGTGGAACTGGCGCGTTTCGCTGTGGTTGTTGCGGGTGCGGGTAAGCGAGGCCAGGCGTTTGTTGGCGTTATAGGCGTAGCTGATGCTCAAGTCACCGGCGTTCAGGCTCAGCGGTTGACGCTGGGCATCCTCGGTGAAGGAAAGGCGGTTGCCCAAATGATCCGTGACGGTGATCGTGCCATTGGCATAGGTCAGAGACTGAGTGATGCCGTTGCTATCGCTCCAGCGGCTCAGGCGGCCAGTGGTATCGAAGACGAAGCGTTCATTGTTCGTAGCCAGATACTGCCAGCCATCGCTGCGCTTGCTCAAACGACCCAGTTCGGTAGCCGAGGTCGCCTTGACCGTGCTGCCGTCGAACGTGAAGAACGCCTCGCGACCATGGTGCAAAACCACGGCAATGTGACTACCGGCGAAGCGCAGGTGACTGGAGTGATTGTGTCGCCAGAGACCGTCGAGACTGTTGTAGCTGCGGACAAACTCCAGTGGGGAAGCCCCAGTGGCCTGATAATCCACTTCCGCCTGGAACTTATTGCCAATCGCGAAGTTGACGGGGTTCAGGGCGAACATCCTGGGCGGCGTGTTGCTGACATCGCAGGCCGAAGGAGGCGGACCTTTATCCGGGTCAACCGAACAACCTCCTGTCGTTGGATTAAGAATCTTATCGGTAGGACATGAATCGCCATAGCGTCCGAATAAGTAAGTAACGGAGGTAGTGGAAGGATGGGGAGCATTAACGGAATGAAGGCTCACTCGACATTCGGCACGAATATCGCTTTTAAAGATCACAGCAAACCCGGTGACACGCCACATCACCTCTTTAGTGTTGTAAGCATACGCACCAGCATATGCAGAACAATAGGATATGGCATCCGGATAAGGCGTATACATTAGTTCAATGTTTCCAGCATTTGCCGTATGGATACTGGAGGTATAGGAAAGCCAATAATACTCAACAGCATAGGAGGGCCTTGGCAGTGCGAGTAGCGAAAAAAGCAAAAAGCAGGAAAACACACTAAGCGTGCGCCACCTGAACAGAATCATTGGCCGACTGGCTAAACCGTCGATACGCGGAGCGCGGGAACGAACAATTGTTTCTTCAATATTGGATATTTGCATTTAATTCTTGCGCACCTTCATAGGGATTCGGTGGTCTGGCCGAGCGAACGGCCCTGGTCGTCGTACTGGTAGCGGATCACCCGGCCGGGCTCGGTCACCGTCAGCGGCAGGAACAGCGTCGGGTGCCATTCGGTGGTGATGGTGCGTGCCTGCGGGGTGCCGTAGGCCTCGGTGCGGGACTCTTCCAGGCCGCGGGCGTTGTAGGTGTAGGTGGTGATGTGGCCTTTGTTGTCGGTCTTGCGGGTCAGCAGGCCGCGGGCGTCGTAGGCGAAGGTGGAGTTGCTGTTCGGGCAGTTGGCCGAGGGTTCGCCTTCGATGGCGGTGATGCGCTGCACGCCCTTGATGTACTGGAAGCGGTACTTGGTCACCTTGCCCAGTTCGTTGGTCACGGAAACAGTGCCGTCGCTGTTATAGGCCACAGTCACCCGCTCGGCGCCGTCGGCGTGTTCGCTGGAGATGGCCCGGCCTTTGTCGTCGTAGCTCCAGGTGGCATAGCGCACGCCGCGCTCGTCGGTGATGCCGGTGAGCAGGGCGTTGTTGCGGCTGTCCTCGTAATGGTACTGGCGCTGGGTGGTCTGGCCGCCGACGGTGCGGCTGACCGAAGTCAGACGCTTATTGGCGTCGTAGCTGTAGGCGATCTGCACGCCAGGGGCGGTCAGGGTTAGCGGCTGACGGTTGGCGTCCTCGGTGAAGCTCAGGCTATTGCCGAGGTTGTCGGTGACGGTGACCTGGCCGCCGGCATAGCTGAGCTGATGCACCGCACCCTGGGCATTGCTCCACTGGGTGAGCTTACCGGCGCTGTCGAAGCTGAAGCGCTCGTTGTCGGTGGAAACGAACTGCCAGCCGTTGGTGGTCTTGCTCAACACACCCAGGTCGGCGGAGGTGGGCGTGACCGTACTGCCGCTGACGGTGAAGAACGACTCGCGGCCGTGGTGCATGACCACCGACACGTACTGCGTGCCAGCGAAGCGCAGATAAGTGGAATAGCGATGGCGCCAGAGGCCGTCGAGGCTGTTGTAGCTGCGGGTGAAGTTCAGTGCCGAATTGCCACCGGCGTGGTAGTCGGTTTCGATTTGAAACTTGTTGCCGATGGCGAAGTTGATGGGGTTGCCGGCAGTGGAGCTAGGGCATAGATTGGATGGGCCTTTCTGCTCATCTTCCCTGCATGCTCCTGTGGTGGGGTTATGGTTAATACCGCTCTCACAATAATCGCCATATCGAGCAAGCGCCGCCCAGTCATCGGCAAAAACACGGACATTGGGAACCCACGACCGGATCAAAGCACCACCGCACTTGTAAATATAAGCTCGACTAGAACTGTTATATGCGTAAGCACCAACTCTCTCTATAAACCTAATAGTTCCTGGCCCCCGGGCGGCATAATCAGTCTCCTGCCTATCAAGGTCAGCAAAACAAGCGGCTTCCGGAGACGAATGTCTTTCGGCCCCAGGGCGATTAATGATCCAGTAGTATTGTTCCACCGAAAAAAACTTTGCAGGGAAGCATAGCTAGAGCAACCAAGGCAAATATCTGGCGCCTAACAAACGAACGCCCACATAAAGTCGAGCCATTAAAAGCATGGCTTGCATGGCCAACGAACTGACTAATACAAGCAGAGAGACGAGAGACGAAAGAAGGCATTAAATACTTTTCCTTCTGTAAGAGAACTTATTATTTACTGAGTAACCTACGGTACAGCTACCCACCCCATGGGGCATGGGTAAGCAAGGAAGCGAGAACATAAATCTGTCGAGAACTGAAGCGTGCATTTTTCAAATCCCTTTGAGGTGGGGCGGCGAATGGTAATGACTACGGGGCAATCTGCGGCAGCGTTGCTCGTTGAGCGGAGTTTGTTTTGTGACAATCATCACACCCCAGGCCGTCCCTCGCATGCGCCCAGCCGGCAGGCGCCGAATCTGAACAGGCAGGGCCAAGGGGTCGCAGAGCGTCCAGGGGTGCGTCCCCCACGCAGAGCATGGGAACGATCAGTGCTCTGCGTGGGACCACTTGGGATTAGCTCAGCCCTTGCCCAACGCCCTCCCATACAACGCCTCGGCATCCCCCAACAACGCACGCGCCGATGACAGGGTATGGCGGGATATGCGTGCGCCGTCCGGGCGGCTTTCTCGGAGCAGGACTTCGAACAATGCCTGCACGGCGGCCAGGCGCAGGGAGGCGACTTCGCAGAGTTGGGTGGGGCTGGCGTAGGCGAGGTGGCTCAGCCTGGGGGGTAGCGGTTGGAGGTCAGGCATGGCGCACCTCCTGACGGGAGGTGGAACGGGCAGCCTGGGGTATCGCGTGGGTAAAAGGGGGATAGTGCATTTTCCTTATGCTCCTCGGAACGGTTTATGGAACCGCCATCCGACCTTCCTACGGGTATGGGTGGCGGACCGTGCAAGGGTAGGAACCGGCGTCCGAGGGAACCGGCCAGGCCGAAGCCTGCCTCACACGGCCCGCCATAGATGCGCGCAAGCGAACAACAGGCATGAAAAAAGCGCCTGCTGCGGTTGCGGCTATGGCGCTGTCGCGCCTCGAACAATATCCGGGTTCCTACGCCCGGCCACGGGATTGACCGTGGCGGGCGTGACTCTAGCGCTGATGGTGAGGCTGGGCAAGCGCTTGAAGATAGCGAGATGCCCCCGTTGGGCTTCGGGGAAGAGCGCCCCTCAACCTAACTTGGGTCCTGCGTTTTGGGCTGCGATCTTCCGTAGGTTGCGGTTGAGGAGCGAAGCGACGAAGCCCAACAGGGCTCCCTCGAGGGCACTACGTGCCCTTGTTGGGCTTCGCTGCGCTCAACCACAACCGACAAGACACGGGGTTGGGCGCCGCTTTTCGGTTCAGCGTTGGCCGAGATCAGGCATTTCGATGACGTTGCGCCGGGCCTCGTCATCCAGTTCGCGCAGGACGCGGTAGATCTGTGCCACGGCCTGCAGGGTGTCACGGGGGATGAAGCGGCCGAGGTCTTCGCGGTAGAGGGTACGGGCCAGCCAGACGCATTGGATGACCGGCACGCCGGCGGCCTGGGCGCGGGCGATGAGGGCGCGGGCGTCGGCGTCGGCGCCTTTGTCGATCAGTTGCGGCAGCGGGGTCTGTTCGGGGCGGTAGTAGAGGGCGACGGCGAAGTGAGTGGGGTTGATCACCAGCATGTCCGCTTCTTCCACCGGTTTGGGCTTGGCTGCCGGTTGTTCCAGTAGCTGTCGGGCGAGGCTGCGGCGGTGCATTTTCACGTGGGGGTCGCCTTCCAGTTCCTTGAATTCCTTGCGCACTTCTTCGTGGCTCATGCGCAGGCGCTTGGCGAAGAAGTATTTTTGCAAGGCGAAGTCGACGGCGGCGAGCACCAGCAGCACGCCGAGGCTCATGTGCAGCACGCGGCGAAACAGCGCCACCAGTCCCTGCCAGTAGCCCGGCAGGTCGCCATGCACCAGGCCGATCAGCGCGCCCAGGGCCGGCAGGGTCACCAGATAGATCACCGAGCCGATGAAGATGGCCTTGACCAGGCCCATGAACAGGTTCATCAGCGACTGACCGGAGAACATCTGCTTGGCCTGGTTGGCCGGGTTGAGGCGGTTGAAGTCGGGCTTCAGCGCCTCGGGGGCGAACAGGAAGCCGAACTGCATCCAGCTGCCGGCCAGGCGCAGCACCATGGCCAGGCCGACGGTGGTCAAGGCGAAGCCGATCAGCACGCCGCCGGCCTGGGCCAGTACCTCTTCCAGGGCGCGTTCGAACGGCTGCTGCATGCGCGCGATGGGGAACGCCACCATGCGTTCCAGCGCCTGCATGCTGCGGGCGGACATGAGCAGCGCCACCTCGGCCACCGCCGCCAGGATCAGCAGCTTGGTGATGTCCTGGCTCTGCCCGACCTGGCCTTTCTTGCGCGCATCGCGGACCTTCTTCGGCGTGGCCTTCTGGTTCTTTTCGCCGCTGCTTTCGCTCATCCGGGTACCTGGAACAATAGGCCGAGGCTGTGGCGCAGGTCCTTGAGCAGGCTCAGGCGGTCCACCGCCAGGTCCCACAGCGTTGGCAGGTAGAACAGCAGGAAGGCCAGGCCGATCAGGCTCTTGGCCGGCATGGCGAGGATGAACACCTGCAGTTGCGGGCTGTACAGGCTGAGCAGGGCCATGCCGAACTCCACCAGCAGCAGCAGGCCGACGAAGGGCGCGGCGTAGAGGATCAGGTGGGTCAGGGTGTCGGCCAGCAGGCCGAGGAACACCGGGAAGCCCTCCGCCGCCGGCTGCGGGAACCAGGCGGTCGGTGGCCAGATCAGGTAGCTGTCCCAGAGCACCTGGGTCAGGGTGCCGAGGCCGAGGGTGGCGATCAGCAGGAGGATGGTCATCTGCTTGAACAGGTGGCCGATGGGCGTGGCGTCCTGGCCGAGGGCCGGGTTGAGCTGGCCGCCGATCAGTGCGCCGCGCTGGTTGTCGAGCAGCGCGCCGACCGATTCGAACAGCCAGAACGGCATCGCCAGCAGCACGCCGAGCAGCATGCCGAGGGCGACCTCCTTGAACATCAGCCCGCCGACGGTCAGCCAGTTGGCGTCGGCCATCACCAGCCCGGCGCGAATGCCCGGCGCCGGCAGCAATGCCAGGGCGAATACCACCGCGTGGCGCGGCAAGCCGCGCACGTGCTCGAAGCAGAACGCCGGAATGAGGTAGGCGCAGGGGTAGATGCGTGCCATGCCCAGGGCCACCGCCAGCAGCAGCTCGAACAGCGGCGAGAAGATCGAGTGTTCCACTAGGGTCTGCTAACGTTTCGGCGCGAGTCGCGTTGCTGCGCCAAATGGTGCCAGGTTAGGCGCAGGACGCAGGGAATGGTCGCTCCCTTGCCAAGTCCTGCAACGACAGCTGGTGATATGTCGCGCAGCCTAGGCGGCCCCACCCGCAGGGACGTGCCTGTTTTTGCGCGGCGGGCAGCCACCAATGTTTCGTTGGAAATCATCGAGTTTTCTCCTCACATCCAGCTACGCGCAAAAAAAGGTGCGTCGCGGCCGTGGCGAACCGTTTGCAGACCCTATGTCTGGGCCATCATGTCGAAGGCCATATTGATCAGCTGGATCAACTCGCCGCCGATCCAGCGGCCGGTGAGGATCAGGGTGATGCCCACCGCCACCAGCTTGATGCCGAACGGCAGGGTCTGGTCCTGCACCTGCATCAGCGCCTGCACCAGCGAGGTGAGCACGCCGGCGATGACCGCCACGATCAGCGGCGGCGCCGAGAGGATCACCACCAGCAGCATGCCTTGCTTGAACAGCCCCAGGGCGTCCATCGCCACCTCACATATAGGAGTAGAACAGGCCGTCGAGCAGCCGCGACCAACCCTGCACCAGGACGAACAGCAGCAGCTTGAGCGGCAGGGAAATGGTCATCGGCGCGACCATCTGCATGCCCAGGGCGAGCAGCAGGTTGGAAACGATCAGGTCGATGACGATGAACGGGATGTAGATCAGGAAGCCGATCTGGAAGCCCGCCTGCAGCTCGGAGAGCATGAACGCCGGGATCAGCAGCATCAGGTCGTTGCGGCTGGCGGCCTCGGCCTGTTCCTTCGGCCACATGCGCGCGGTGTTGTCGAGCAGGTGGGTCAGGGTGTCCGGGTCGGTGTTCTTGGCCATGAAGCGCTGCAGCGGCTCGACCGCGCCGAGGGCGGTTTCCTGCAGAGCGTCGGGGCTGCTGAAGTCCAGCGGGGTCTTCTCCACCACCTGGCTGATCTCATGGCCGACCGGGGCCATGACGAACAGCGTCGCGGCCAGGGCGATGCCGTACAGCGCCATGTTCGGCGGCACCTGCTGCACGCCGATGGCGTTGCGGGTGATCATCAGCACGATGACGATCTTCAGGAAGGCGCTGCAGATGATCAGCAGCAGCGGCACCAGCGACAACGCGCCGATGAACAGCGCCAGCAGAAAGGGATCGACACCCTGGAAACTCATCCGCTGAAGTCCACGCGGGTGACCTGCAGGCCCAGGCGGCCATCGATTTCCACCAGCTCGCCCTCGGCCACCGGGCGCTCGCCGTAGTAGAGGCTGGCCATGCCCGGACGTACGCCGGCCACCCGCAGCAGTGCGCCGGGCGCCAGCTCCTGCAGCTCGGCGAGGCTCAGCCGCAGTTGGCCACAGCGCAGGGTCAGCGGCAGGCTCAGGTCGTCGAAGGTGCCGACCGGGTGGCTGGCGGGCCCATCGCTGGCGTCGGTCGCGGCCGGTGAATCGGCCAGCGCCGGGTCGTGCCAGGTGTCGGTGAATTCGTCCTGCATGTCGTGTTCCTCGATAGCAAATACGTTGAGGCTGGAGGGCGTGGCCTGGCTATCCAGATGCACTGCCAGGCGATGCCGGCCCAGGCGCAGTTCGCCGTGGCCGGTGGGTTCGAATAGCGGCTGCTGCGGCAGCAGCACGTCGCCGGGGCGCAGCCGGCGCAACTGGCCGGCGCTCAGTTGCAGGTAACCGAGGATCAGCGGCAGGTGCAGCGGCCAGGTGTCCGGCACGCTCGCCGGCAGTCGTTGCCAGGCGGCATGGCTACACAGCGCCAGCAGCACCTCGGCCGGCAGGCTCAGGCGGCTGAGCGCTCGCGACTCGCCAAGCTGCACGCTCAGGCGGCATTCGATGGCCTCGGGGAGCGGCTCTGCGCTCGGCTTGAGATAGCCGAACAGCGCACGCAACGCCGGACTGAGGGATTCGTGGAACAGCGCCCAGAACCACTCGTCATCGGCGCCTGCCTCGGCCGGCAGCACCACCGGGCAATCGCCGAGCAGGCTGAGCACCGCGCTGGGCTCGCTCAGGCCGAGCAGGCCGTGGGCGCATTCCAGGACCACCGGAGTACCGCCACTCGGGCCCTGGCCGGGTTCCAGCAGCAGTTCACCGGCCTCGCCGGCCAGCGCGAACGGCAGCCGCAGGCCGCGCCCCAGGCGCTGGCGCGCCAGGGCTTCGGCGTCGTTGAAGAGGCGCAGGCGCAACGCACTCATACTGGGCTCCCGTCCTGGCTAACCCGCAGTGCCACCGGTTGGCCAAGCGCGCTGCCCAGGCGTTCTTCGCATAGCGCCTGGCAGGCGGCCAGGCGGGCGTGGCTGTCGTCGTCCTCGGCCTGCAGGTCGATGTCCCAGCCTTCGCCGCGCAGGCGCCGTGCCGAGACGCTGATCCGGCCCAGTTGCGGCAGGTGCAGCAGCGCCTGCAAGGGCACGTCGAGGGCCTCGTTCAGGCGTGGCGCCAATTGGTCGACCAGGGCATCGAGGGTGCTCGGGTCGAGCCCGGCCAGCCCGGCCAGGGCCGCCGCCCCGGAGTCGCCGCCGGCATGGCCGCCCGCGCCGCCGAGCAATTGGGCGAACCAGCGGCTATCGCCGCGGGCGGCAAGGTTCTGCGCCGCGCCGGGGTCGGCCTCGCGCTCGTCGTGGCGGCGTGGCTCGGCGGCCGGGGCCTTGGCGGCGGTGGATTCAGCAGCCCTCATGCTCGCCCTCCTCCCGCTCGATCAGCGCGGTCAGCTCGCGGAGCTTTTCCAGTTGCCGCTGGCGCTCGCGCAGGCGCAGACGGGCGCTGTCGGCCTGCTGCTGTTGGCGCAGGCGCTGTTCGCGCAGTTCCAACAGTGCCGATTCGTCGCTGGCCAGGTCGCCGAGCAGGCGTTTCTCTTGCTCGCCCCAGGCGGCCAGGGCCATCGGCGTGAGGAGCTGGTCCTGATGCTCATCGGCCAGCCGCTGGCGCTGCGCCTGCTGCTCGCGGCGCGCCTGTTCCAGCTGCGACTCGGCGTTCGCCACCCGTTGCAGCAGGGTTTCCAGGCGCTGGCGGGCGTCCTGCCAGATGCGCTCGGCCTGGGCTTCGCGGTGACGGCGGATCGGTTGCAGAGCGGCAATTTCACGCGGGGACATGGGCAGTCAGCTCGGCAAGGTGGTCGAGGGTTTCGAGGAACGGCACCGGCTCACGCAGGTCCTGGCGCAGGAAGCCATCGACCGCCTCGCGGGAGTCGACGGCCAGGTCGGTGAGCGGGTCGGCGCCGCTCTGGTATTCACCCAGGCGCAGCATCAGTTCGATCTGCTGGTAGCCGGAGAGCAGCCGGCGCAGGCCGATGCCGGCGCGCAGGTGGTCCGGATCGGCGACGTTGGCGAGGGTGCGCGAGAGGCTGGCGAGCACGTCGATGGCCGGGTAGTGGCCGCGCTCGGCGAGCTTGCGCGACAGCACGATGTGGCCGTCGAGCAGCGAGCGCACCTCATCGGCCACCGGGTCGTTCATCGAGTCCTGCTCGATCAGCACGGTGTACAGCGCAGTGATGGCGCCGTCGTTGGACAGCCCGGCGCGCTCCACCAGGCGCGGCAGCAGGCCGTAGACCGAGGGCGGCAGGCCGCCGCGACCCATCGGCTCGCCGGCGGCCAGGCCGATCTCGCGCTGGGCGCGGGCGAAGCGGGTCAGTGAGTCGATCAGTAGCAGCACGCGCCGGCCCTGGCGGCGAAAGCCCTCGGCCAGCGCAGTGGCGGTGAAGGCGGCGCGGGCGCGCTCCATGCTCGAGCGGTCGGAGGTGGCGCAGACCAGCACGGCGCGGGCGCGCAGTTCGGCATCCAGTTCATGGTCGAGGAATTCGCGCAGCTCGCGGCCACGCTCGCCGATCAGGCCGAAGACGATCACGTCGCAATCGACATTGCGCGCGATTTCCGCCAGCAGGGTGGTCTTGCCGCAACCGGCGCCGGCGAACAGGCCGACGCGCTGGCCCTCGCCGAGGGTCAGCGGGCCGTCGATGGCACGCACGCCGGTCGCCAGTGCCCGTTCGATGCGCGGCCGCGCGGTGGGTGGCGGCGCTTCGCCGATCACCGGGCAGGCATCGCGGGCAGCCGGTTCGGCGAAGGCGCCGGGGCCGTCGCCCTCCAGCGGCCGACCGAAGCCGTCGAGCACCTGGCCGAGCAGGTCGTCGCCGACCCGCACCCGGTGCGGCACGCCCAGCGGCTCGACGGCGGCGCCGACACGCACCCCCTCCAGCCCACCGAGGGCACTGAGCAAGGCGTCCTGGCGGTCGAAGCCGACGATCTCGGCCAGCAGGTCGTCATTGCCGGCCTTGCTCACCCGGCACAGGTCGCCGATCTGCGCGCCCGGCAGCCGGCATTGCAGGAGGATGCCGTTGACCCGCTGCACGCGCCCGCGCACCGCCACCGGCGCGAAGTCATCCAGGTGGGCGACCTGACGCGCGCGCCACCGCTCCAGACGCAGCGCCGCGTCGCTCACCAGGTCACCTCGTAGCGCTGGTCGCCCTCGAAGCGCACCTTGTTGTTGTCGATGGCGGTCAGCCGCAGGCCTTCGAATTCGTCGCCGAGGAACAGCCGCCGGCCATCGGCGGTGACCACGTGGCCCTGCTTGCCGCCGATGATCTGCACGATCTTGAACGGCAGCTCGTTGCGCTGCTCCTGCAGGGCATCGGTGATGGCGATGGGTGTATCGAAACGCTCGACGAAGCGCTCGAGCATGCGCGCCACCACCGGCAGGCGGTCCTTCGGCAGCGCGCCGGTCAGCTCGATGCGGCCGTCGCGCTCACGCAGTTCCACCAGCGACGACAGCTCGCGCTCGCGCAACATGCGCAGCAGTTCCTGGCGTACCTCGAAGCCGCTTTCCAGCACCTGCCGCTGCTCGCTCTGGGTCGCCCGTGGCAGGCGCTCCGGCGCCGCGGTGGGTGTGCTCAAGGCCCAGGCGCTGCCAGCCAGGGTCACCACCGCCGCGGCGATGGCCAGGCGCTTGGGCAGCGACGGCCGTGGCGCCGCCTGGCGCGGTACGATCGGCTCGCCGGCGGCGATCGGCTCGGCCTCGGCAGCGTCCTCCGGCCAGGGCGCGTCGGCCGGCACCACGCACAGCCAGATGGCGCCGACGGCGAAGGGCACGCCGGGCTGCAGATTGGCGATCAGCGCCTGGCGCTGGCCCTGCTCGTCGCTCAACGGGCCTTCCTCGGCTTCCACCGACCAGTGGCCATCGACGCAACGCAAGCCGAGGTGCCGAGCACAGATGCCGGGGTCGTACAACGCCAGGTCGGCGTCCGCCGCGGCACCGACGATCCAGTGCTCGCCCACCAGGGGCAGCGCGGCGCCGCGGTGCAGACCGCTCATCACGCGGAGTTCGTACATGGTCAGGTCCCTCGTTCCGTGCGGACGCGTGCCCGCTCATTCGTTGCCCTGCGCGGCGTCACGCCACCGCCTCGTGCAGCAGGCTGTTCCGGCTGAGGTCGAAGCGCCCCAGCACGCGCACCTGGGCGCTGCTTTGCAACTCGGCGAAAGACAGCACCGGCACATGGTTGAATTCGTCGCGCAGCAGCTCCCGCAGGGGGCTGCGCAGGTCCTGGGCCACCAGCAGCACCGAGACCTTCTTCGCCCGCAGCGGAAAGGCCTGGCGCAGTTGCGCCACCAGCGCCTGGGTGTGCTCGCTTTCCAGAGCGAAGAAGGCCTCGGTCTGGGTCTGGCGCAGGGCATCGCGGAACAGCGCCTCGGTTTCCGGGGTGAACAGCCAGGCGTGCAGGCCGTCGTCCTCGCAGTACTGGTGGTAGATCTGCGCCTTCAGCGAGATGCGCGCGTAGTCGGTGAGCGCGGCGACATCGCGTTCGTGCTGGCCATGCTCGATCAGCGACTCGGCGATCAGCCGTACCGCGCGCAGGGGCACGCCCTCCCCGGCCAGGCGTTGCAACACGGCGGCAAAGCGCGCCAGCGGCATGGTGCGCTGCAGTTCCTGTACCAGCTCCGGCTGGCCAGCTTCCAGCCAGCTGAGGATCGACTTGCTCTCCTGCAGCCCGAGGAACTGCGGCCCGGTGGCCATCATCGCCCGGCCCATGCGCTCGACGATCAGCTCCTGGGCGCTGATCGCCTCGATGCGCTCGTCGGCCAGCAGCGGGTCATCCGCCCGCAGCCACAGCCACTGCTGTTCGTCGCGCTCGGCGCTGCCCACCTGGCCGTCGATGGGCTCGACCGGCAGCGGCCCGCGGGCGATGGCCAGACGCTCGCCGAAGGTGGCCTTGAGCATCGGCACCTCGTGCACGCAGAAGCGGAATTCGTCGTCGGCCAGCGCGGCGTTGTATTCGATCTCGAACGGCGGCAGGGTCAGCCCGAAGCCGGTGACCAGGCCGTTGCGCTTCTGCCGCAGGGCCACCAGCAGGGCATCGGCGGCGGCGCTGCCCTGTTGCGCGCGCGGCAGTTGCAGCAGGTAGGCGCGGGAGGGGTCGAAGCTGCGCAGGTCTTCCTGGCCGTTGTCCTCCGCCGCCACCTGGGTCGCCGGTTGCTGCGCCGCTGCCTCGGCCCGCGCGCGCTTCCATAGCTGGTAGCCGCCGGTACTGCCGGTGATCAGCGCGATGACGATGAACACCGCAGTGGGCATGCCCGGTAGCGCGGCGAAGCCGAGCATGCCGATCGAGGCGATGACCCAGGCCTTGGGCTCGCTCATCAATTGGTCTGCGATCTCGCGGCCGATGTTGCTGCCGGCCGCCTGGTTCTCCGGCGATACGCGGGTGATGATCATGCCGGCGGTGAGCGAGATCAGCAGCGCCGGGATCTGCGCGATCAACCCGTCGCCGATGGTCAGCACCGAGTACAGGCTCATCGAGTCGCCGGCGCTCATGTCGTGCTGCAGCATGCCCACCGAGAAGCCGCCGATCAGGTTGATGAAGACGATGATCAGGCCGGCGATGGCGTCGCCCTTGACGAACTTCATCGCCCCGTCCATGGCGCCGAACAGCTGGCTTTCCTTGGACAGTTGCTCGCGCCGGCGGCGGGCCTCGGTGACGTCGATCAGCCCGGCGCGCAGGTCGCTGTCGATGGACATCTGCTTGCCCGGCAGTGCGTCCAGGGTGAAGCGCGCGGCCACTTCGGCGACCCGCTCCGAGCCCTTGGTGATGACCAGGAAGTTGACCACCGTGAGGATCAGGAAGATCACCAGGCCGACCGCCAGGTTGCCGCCGACCACGAAGTTGCCGAACGCCTCGACGATGTGGCCGGCGTCCTGGTGCAGCAGGATCAGCCGGGTGGTGGCTATCGACAGCGCCAGGCGGAACATGGTGGTCAGCAGCAGCACCGCCGGGAACGAGGAGAACGACAGCGGTCGTGGCAGGTACAACGCCAGCACGATCAGCAGGCAGGACACGCAGATGTTCACCGCGATCAGCACGTCCACCAGGGCAGTTGGCAGCGGCATGATCATCATGAACACGATGGCCAGCACGATGAACGCGCCGACCACTTCGGTCCGGCGCACGGCGGCCAGGGCGAGACGATTGAGTAGCTGGATCATGGGCCGATCACCGGTACCGCTGCCTGGGCGCGCGGCTCGTTGCGGGCGCGCTCGTCCATCAGCAGGAGAAGATTTTTGAGAGCGGTCTGGCGGCTCTTGCCGTCGCGCCAGAGCGGCAACGGCAGGCGCTGGACCAGCGGATAGAGCGCGTTCAGCGAGATCAGCTGCGCCTGCGGCTGCTCGCCGCCCAGCTCGCGGCCGAGGCGCTGCGCCTCGTTGGGAGTCAGCCCGCCGTGGGCGTAGCCGACCAGCCGCTGCAACAGGGTCACGGCGCTGAGACGCTGGTCCGGACGATTCGACGCCAGCCGTTCGAGCAGGCCGCGGCAGCTCTGTAGCACACCGCCCAGGTGGCTGGAGGCGTTCAGCCCGAGCAGCAGGGTGCGCAACTTGGCCGACGGGCGCGACGGGGTTTCGGCGGCGATGTCGTCGGCCAGGGCGCGGCGCAGCATGTCCAGGCCAGGCTCGAATTCCTGCTCGCCGAACAGCCCGAGCAGCGCCTGCAGCATGCCCGGCAGCGACTGCTTGAGCACCACGGTGTCGTAGTAGAGCTGGCGCACTGCCTGGCGCAGCTTGGGGTCGCCACCGGCGGCGAGCAGCGCGGCGGCGATGTTCATGCCGGCCTTGATCTGCGCCGAATAGGCCTTGCGCAAGCGCTCCAGGTAATCGCGCGCCAGCGCCGCCTCCTGCTTGCGACCTTCGGCCTCGGCCTGGGCGGTCACGCATTGCAGCACTACGTCGGCCCGCGCCGGATCGCCGCCGGTGGTGTTCAGCAACTGCAGCAGGGTCGGCTGCTGCTGCAGTTGCGCGGCGGTGCGCCGGGCCAGGGCGATCAACCCCACCTGGCCGGGGTGGCCGAGCTGGTTGTACCACTCGAGCATCTCGCCGAGCTTCTCGACGCGGGACACCTTCAGGTCTGCGCGGGTCAGGTCCAGCTGGCGCTTGTCCAGCGCCTTGCTGCTGCGCTCGACGTTCTTGCTGAACACCATCGCCACCTCTTCCATGGAGTTGGCCTGGGCCGCCTGCGGCGCACTCTTGCCCGCGCCGAGCGCGCTAGCGGCCTGACTCAGGGTCTGGAGCATCTGGGCATTGTTGGAGGCGTCGATCTTCATGGGGGCGATGGCGGAAAAGTTGCTGGGCACCCCTGAGTGGCACGCCCCAACGGAACGGTTCCATCGCCGGCAACCTAAGGAATGCCGGTACCCCGCGTAGCGCAGCGAAGCCCAACAAGGGCGCCAGCGCCCCGGAAGGGCTGGCCAACGCGATGCACCTCATTTCCCCCTTGTGCCAAATCATGCACAACCGTTCCAAACCGTAGCGGAAACGCCCGAATCCATAGGCGATCCGCCGGCCGCCGCACTCTGTAGCCTCTCTACCGACAGCGCAAACCGGCAGGCACAGCCCGACCACAGGCTCCATTCGGCGCAAGAACTTGCACGGCTCGCCGCTGCGTTTTGCAAGAAATTGCACGCAGCGCCGTGCTGGCGCAGTGCTATTTCTTCGCTTATTCAAAAGGTTATAAGCACCTTTTAAAATGGCATAAGTCCTGCTGACGGTTTTCCGTCGGCCATTCGGTCGGCCGTTGTCGATTTTCGAGGACTACCACGCCATGAATAGCTCGCCTCTTGCCGCCCCCTGCGACCCTTCGGCGGCGCCCATCGCCGTTGCGCCCTTTTCCCTGGGCCATGAGCGCAAACTGCGCAGTTTCATCCAGAAGCGTGTGATGAACGCAGAGGATGCCGAAGACCTGCTGCAGCTGACCTACCTGGAAGCCTGGCGCAACCAGGACAAGTTCAACGGCCACGCGCGTACCGAGACCTGGCTCTGCGGTATTGCGCTGAACCTGATCCGCAACCACTTCCGCCGCTACTACGCGCAGCCGCAACACAGCCTGTTCGACGAGCAGGAGTGGCAGGAGCACGACGGCAGTCTCGACCCCAGCGCGCAGACCGAATGCCATCGCCTGCTCGAGCGCACTTTCGCCGCCATGTCGCTGCTGCCGCGGGAAATGCGCGACACCCTGCGGGTGGCCATCGAGACCGAAGGCAGCTACCGCGACACCGCCGAGATGCTCGGCGTGCCCATCGGCACCGTGCGCTCGCGGCTGTCGCGGGCCCGCGAACAGCTCAAGCGCAACGTCTATCAGGAGGTCCCGGCATGAACCGCATCGCCGCCCGCAAGAACCTGCCCAGAGGCATTCGTCGCTACACCGAGGCCGACCTGCAAGCGATGACCGATATCTTCAACGAGACCGCCGCCACCGGCGCCAACTCGCCGGTACTGCGCCCGCTGACAGTCAAGGAGATGACCTTCTTCATCGACTTCTACGTGAAGGAAGGCGACCCCGTGTATGTGCTGGAACGGGGCGGGGAGGTGATTGGCTGGGTGACCGTCAACCGCTTCTGCTGGGGTGCCCAGGCCTGCCGGTTGACCGGCGAGGTGTCGATCTACGTGCGCAGCGACTACATCGGCCAGGGCATGGGCATCCGCCTCGGCCAGGCCTCGGTGGTCCTAGCCGAGCGCTACGGTTTCGAAACCCTGGTGGCCTGGATCATCGACCGCAACGAAGCCAGCAAACACATGGCCCAGGGCTTCGGCGGCGAGTTGTGGGGGCACATGCCCAAGATCGCCCGCTTCGGCCAGGAGCGCTGCGACGTCAAGCTCTACGGCCTGCCGCTGACCCCGCTGGAACAGCGCGAAGCGCCGCCCGCTGCCGATCAGGCTCCGCTCGCTGCCGCCAGCTGCGCCTGAACGTCGCCCACAGCCCAGCCGAGCAGTCGGGCTCCAGGCGGCAATCGGTTCGCCGCTCCCTCCGCCTTATCGGGTCAGTGCCGGGACGCCGACCGCGCCTTCTGCGCCACGAAGTCCTCGAACAGGCGGTCGAGGTTGCCCAGCGACATCAGGTGGGCGTAGAACCAGCCGAGAAAGCCGTCGTGATGCAGGTCGAGCACCTGGGCGTCGCTGAGGCGCTGGAACTTCTCCTCGTCGATCATCTGGAAGCCGCCCACGCTCAGGCGCTCGCCGCTGCTGTGGCTGAGCTCCAGCGCCTGCGGCATCAACAGATCGAATTGGCGCAGCTTGCCGACGAAGGCCCGGGTGCGTGCCATCTCGACGGCGAACTGCTGGAGGAAGCCGAGCATCTCGTCGAGGAATTCGCTGTTGCGGCCATCCTCGCTGAACAGCCGCTGCCCTTCGCGCTGGCTCCAGCCGCTATAGGCCGCATCGAAGCAGACCGCGAAGTCGTCCGGCTGCTCCTGCGCCAGCACGAACGGATAGCGCCGCACGAATGCCGGGATGTAGGTGTTGAGGCGCCACTGGAAGTCGCTGTCGACGAAGCTGTTGTGGTCTTCCTGCAGGCCGAGCAACGCAACGGGCATGGCCTGCTCGTCGCCGATGAAGACAATCGGGTAGTAGCGCGCGGCATGCAGGAACTCGACACCCGCCAGCGGCACCATGTGGGCGTCGGCGGCGAACTCGCTGCTCTGCGCGCGCTGCAGCCGCAGCGCCTGATGCTGCTCGCGGTTCAAGCGCTTGATGTCCTTGTAGAACAGCATCGTCGCCATCAGGGGTCTCCTCGGTGGTTGGGGCGCCAGTGCTTGAGTGGCCATGGGATACCGAAAGGTTCCACCACGAGGGGCCGCAGCCCGCCAGTCAGGCGCGGGCATGCCAACGAAGAAGCAACCGGAAGCGCTTGATCCCAGGCGCCGCTGGCGAGCAGCGCAGGCCCCCTCGCACCCCGGGCCTAGACCGCATCCCTCGGCAGCAACAGCCCCAGCGGCAGGCAGACCCGCGCCTCCAGGCCGCCGCCGGAGCGGTTGCGCAGCTCGACGCTGCCGCCGTGCTGGGCGGCAATGCGCTTGACGATGGCCAGGCCCAGGCCGGTGCCCTTGCCGCCCCGGGCACGGTCGCCACGGGTGAAGGGGTTGAAGATCTCGCCCAGTTCGTTCGGATCGATGCCGGCCCCGCGGTCGAGCACGCTGAGCACCACGTAGGGGGCGCTGCAATCGCCGGAAACGTAGCCGGCCACCTCCACGCCGTTGCCGCCGTGGCGCAGGGCGTTCTCGATCAGGTTGGCCAGCAGCCGCTTCATCGATACCCGCCGCAGCGGGAACGGCGGAATGCGTTCCAGGCACAGACGCACCCGCTGCTCGGGCTGGTTGAACGGCGCCACCACCTCGCGCACCAGCTCGCCAAGGTCGGCTTCCTCCAGCGGCTCGTCGCGGCCGTCGCGGATGAAGGCGAGGAACTGGTCGAGGATCGCGTCCATGTCCTCGATGTCGCGCACCATGTCTTCGGCGAACTCGTTGTCGCCGCCGAGCAGCTCGAGGGACAGGCGCAGGCGGGTCAGCGGCGTGCGCAGGTCGTGGGACACCCCGGCGAGCATCAGCTCGCGCTCGCGGGCAGCCTGTTCAACGCCCTCGGCCATCTGGTTGAAGGCGCGGTAGACCTCGGTCATCTCGCTCGGTGTGTCGCTTACCGGCAGCCGCACGCTGCGCCCCTGGCCGAGCTGGCGGGCGGCGAACACCAGGCGCTTGAGCGGTGCGTTGAGCTGGCGCACGAAGATCCAGGCGGCGGCGGTGGACAGCAGGCCGATGCCGAAGAACCAGCCGAGCACGCTCCAGATGCGCTGGCCACGCAGCGGGTGCGGGTAGAGCGGTACCTTGAGCCAGTCGGGACCCAGGGTCGGCGCGTGTACCCACAATGCCGGCGGGCTCTGTACGCGAACCCGCACTTCGGTATCCGGGCCCAGCTCGGTCTGCATCTGGCGCTGGAAGATTTCGCTGTACGGCCAATGCTGCTCGCCCGGCGGCACCGCCTCGCGCAGCACGCGCTTGAGCCCGGCGGCGGCGGCGATGTCCGCGCGGTCTTCCTCGTCCGCCGCCCAGTAGGCGCGCAGGGTCAGTGCCGCCCCGTGGCTGTACTGGCGGTCCACCAGCACGTCCTCGTTCATCATCAGATAAACCAGGGTCAGCGCCTTGGAGAACAGCACCACGATCAGCACCAGCCACAGGGTGCGGGCGAAGAAGCTTTGCGGGAACCACAGCGGCGTCCTCATCGAACGCCTCGGGTAGGTTGGGTTGAGGGACGAAGGACCGACGCCCAACGAGACATTGCCCAGGAGAGACACGCGCTCGGCACAGGCGAACCGCCGCTGTGTCGGGCTTCATCGCTGCGCTCCTCGACCCAACCTACAGGTATGGTCACTTGTTGCCGTCCGGCACGAACACGTAGCCCACGCCCCACACCGTCTGGATGTAGCGCGGCTTGGACGGGTCCGGTTCGATCAGCCGGCGCAGGCGGGAAATCTGCACGTCGATGGAGCGCTCCAGGGCATCCCACTCGCGGCCGCGGGCGAGGTTCATCAGCTTGTCGCGGGTCAGCGGCTCGCGGGCGTGCTGCACCAGGGCCTTGAGCACGGCGAACTCGCCGGTGGTGAGCATGTGCACCTCGTCGCCCTTCTTCAGCTCGCGGGTAGCCAGGGACAGCTGGTAATCGCCGAAGCTCACCGTCTCGTCGGCACTGGCCGGCGCGCCGGGCACCACCGGCGCCTGGCGGCGCAGCACGGCCTTGATGCGCGCCAGCAGCTCGCGCGGGTTGAACGGCTTGGCCAGGTAATCGTCGGCACCCTGCTCCAGGCCATGGATGCGGCTGGACTCGTCCCCCTTGGCGGTGAGCATGATGATCGGCACCTGGTTGTTGTTCTCCCGCAGCCGGCGGCAGGCGGACAGGCCGTCCTCGCCGGGCAGCATGAGGTCGAGCACCACCAGGTTGAACAGTTCGCGGGCCAGCAGGCGGTCCATCTGCTCGACATTCTCCACCGCTCGCGCCCGATAGCCCTGTTCGGCGAGGAAGCGCTCGAGCAGGCGGCGCAGGCCCGCATCATCGTCGACGATCAGAATTTTTTCGCCTTCGGCGGGAACGGTGTTCATAGCGACTCCAGGGCTGGACATGGGCGGCATTATGGCGCAGTCGACCGGCGCGACACGGTAGCCATTGTTAGCAGATTTTTCCCCGAACGGTGCCCTGCGCGGCAGGAGCCGGTGTTTATAATGCGGCGCTTTCGCACCGGCTCGCTTCGGCGGCCGTCTTCATTCCCGTGCCAGGTAGTGTTTTATGGATATCAACGCCCGTATCGCCGAGGAACTCGGTGTCCGTCCGCAACAGGTGGCCGCCGCCGTGGCGCTGCTCGACGAAGGTTCCACCGTGCCCTTCATCGCGCGCTACCGCAAGGAAGTCACCGGCAGCCTCGACGACACCCAGTTGCGCAACCTGGAAGAGCGCCTGCGCTACCTGCGCGAGCTGAACGACCGCCGCGCGGCCATCCTTTCCAGCATCGAGGAGCAGGGCAAGCTGACCCCGGAACTGGCGCGCGAGATCAACCTGGCCGACACCAAGACTCGCCTCGAAGACCTCTACCTGCCTTATAAGCAGAAGCGCCGCACCAAGGGCCAGATCGCCCTGGAAGCCGGCCTCGGCCCGTTGGCCGACGGCCTGTTCAACGATCCGACGCTGGCCCCGGAAACCGAAGCCGCACGCTTCGTCGACGCCGAAAAGGGCTTCGCCGATGTCAAGGCGGTGCTCGAAGGCGCCAAGTACATCCTCATGGAGCGCTTCGCCGAGGACGCCGACCTGCTCGCCCGCCTGCGCGGCTTCCTCAAGGACAACGCCACCCTGAGCGCCCGCGTGGTGGCCGGCAAGGAAGAGGAAGGCGCCAAGTTCCGCGACTACTTCGAGCACGACGAAGTGTTCAAGAACGCCCCCTCGCACCGCGCCCTGGCGATCTTCCGCGGCCGCAACGAAGGCATTCTCAGCGCCTCGCTGAAGGTCGGCGAAGAGCAGCCCGGCACCATGCATCCCTGCGAGGGCATGATCGGCGAGCGCTTCGGCATTCGCGACCAGGGCCGCCCGGCCGACAAGTGGCTCGGCGAGGTGGTGCGCTGGACCTGGAAGGTCAAGCTGTACAACTCCCTGGAAACCGACCTGTTCGGCGAGCTGCGCGACAAGGCCGAGGACGACGCCATCGGCGTGTTCGCCCGCAACCTGCACGACCTGCTGCTGGCCGCCCCGGCCGGCCCGCGCGCCACCCTCGGCCTCGACCCCGGTCTGCGCACCGGCTGCAAGGTGGCGGTGGTCGACGCCACCGGCAAGCTGCTCGACACCGCCACCGTCTACCCCCATGCACCGCGCAACGACTGGGACGGCACCCTCGCCGTGCTGGCCAAGCTCTGCGCCAAGCACGGCGTCGACCTGATCGCCATCGGCAACGGCACCGCCAGCCGGGAGACCGACAAGCTGGCCGGCGATCTGATCAAGAAGGTGCCGGGCCTGAAGCTGACCAAGATCATGGTCAGCGAAGCCGGCGCCTCGGTGTACTCGGCCTCGGAACTGGCGGCCAAGGAGTTCCCCGACCTCGACGTGTCGCTGCGCGGTGCCGTGTCCATCGCCCGCCGCCTGCAGGACCCGCTGGCCGAACTGGTGAAGATCGACCCGAAATCCATTGGCGTCGGCCAATACCAGCACGACGTGTCCCAGCTCAAGCTGGCGCGCTCGCTGGACGCGGTGGTGGAAGACTGCGTGAACGCCGTCGGCGTGGATGTGAACACCGCCTCCGCCGCGCTGCTGGCACGCATCTCCGGCCTCAACGCGACCCTGGCGCAGAACATCGTGCAGTTCCGCGACGCCAACGGCGCCTTCAAGTCCCGCGACGAGCTGAAGAAGGTGCCGCGCCTGGGCGACAAGACCTTCGAACAGGCCGCCGGCTTCCTGCGCGTGATGAACGGCGAGAACCCGCTGGACGCCTCCGCCGTGCACCCGGAGACCTACCCGCTGGTGCAGCGCATCGCCCAGGACACCGGCCGCGACATTCGCTCGCTGATCGGCGACTCGGGCTTCCTCAAGCGCCTCGATCCGAAGCAGTTCACCGACGAGAGCTTCGGCCTGCCGACCGTCACCGACATTCTCAGCGAGCTGGACAAGCCCGGCCGCGACCCGCGCCCGGAGTTCAAGACCGCCGAGTTCCAGGAAGGCGTCGAAACCCTCAAGGACCTCAAGCTGGGCATGGTGCTGGAAGGCGTGGTGACCAACGTCACCAACTTCGGCGCCTTCATCGATATCGGCGTGCACCAGGACGGCCTGGTGCATATCTCCGCGCTGTCGGAGAAGTTCGTGAAAGATCCCTACGAGGTGGTCAAGGCCGGCGACATCGTCAAGGTCAAGGTGATGGAGGTGGACATCCCGCGCAACCGCGTCGGCCTGTCCATGCGCATGTCCGACACGCCCGGCGAGAAGGTCGAGGGACCGCGCGGCGGCGGCCAGCAGCGGGGCGGCCAGGGACGCGGCGACCGCAGCGCACCCCGCGCGGAAACCAAGCCGGCGCCGGCCAACAACGCCATGGCCTCGCTATTCGCCAACGCCAAGCAGCTGAAGAAGAAGTAACCGCGCCGCCCTCGCGCCGGTGCCGGCTGGGCGCCGGCGCCCAGCCTTCTGGAGCCTGCCCATGGATATCCCGGATCTGCAAGCCAGCGCCTTCAGCAGCCTGCTCGGCTGCCGGCCGCTGCGACTCGGCGACGGCGAGGCGGAGGTCGCCCTGGAAATGGCCGAGCACCTGCGCAACCGCGGCGGCCGGCTGCACGGCGGCGCGTTGTTCAGCCTGATGGATATCGCCATGGGCCTGGCCTGCTCCAGCGCCCACGGCTTCGACCGGCAGAGCGTCACCCTCGAGTGCAAGATCAACTACATGCGCCCGGTGGAAAGCGGCGAGGTGCACTGCCTGGCCCGGGTGCTGCACGCCGGCCGCACCACCCTGGTGGTCGAGGCGGAAGCACGCCAGGACGGCCAGCTCGTCGCCAAGGGACAAGGCACCTTCGCGCAGCTGTAATATCGGGGACGGGCAAGGCTCTAATCTGGCGGGGCGAGAAACCCGGAAATCGTTCCGCCCTTGTAGAGTGCCCGGTCCACCCTCATATTGGCGCGATACCGCCTTTAGGAATGTCATCTTGAGCGAACGCCTATCCCGTCGCCTGGCCCTGCTCGGCGAGCGCGCCAACCTTCCTCTGCTCAGCCAGTGCCTGCACGGTATCGAGCGCGAATGCCTGCGCGTCGATGCCGACGGCCAGCTGGCGCTGACCGCCCATCCGGCGGCGCTGGGCTCGGCACTGACCCACTCGCAGATCACCACCGATTATTCCGAGGCGCTGCTGGAGTTCATCACCCCGGCCGAGCGTGACCCGGCGCAGACCCTCGACGAGCTGGAGCAGATTCATCGCTTCGTCTACGCCAAACTCGATGGCGAATACCTGTGGAGCCCGTCGATGCCCTGCCCGCTGCCGGGCGAAGAGGACATCCCCATCGCCCGCTACGGCAGCTCGCACATCGGCCAGCTCAAGTACGTCTACCGCCAGGGCCTGGCGCTGCGCTACGGCAAGACCATGCAGTGCATCGCCGGCATCCACTACAACTTCAGCCTGCCGGACGCGCTCTGGCCGCTGCTGAAGGCCGCCGAAGGCGACCCGCAGAGCGACCGCGACTACCGCTCCGCGCGCTATATCGCGCTGATCCGCAACTTCCGCCGCTACAGCTGGCTGCTGATGTACCTGTTCGGCGCCTCGCCGGCACTCGACGTCAGCTTCCTGCGCGGCCGCTCCCACAGCCTCGAACAGCTCGACGAGCAGACCCTCTACCTGCCCTACGCCACCAGCCTGCGCATGAGCGACCTGGGCTACCAGAACCATGCCCAGTCGAGCCTGACACCCTGCTACAACAGCCTCGACAGCTACCTGGCGAGCCTGTGCCAGGCGGTCTCCACGCCCTACCCGGCCTATGCCGAGATCGGCACCAAGCGCGATGGCCAGTGGCTGCAGCTGAACACCAACGTCATCCAGATCGAGAACGAGTACTACTCGAGCATCCGCCCGAAGCGGGTGACCGACAGCGGCGAGCGGCCGATCCAGGCCCTGCGCGCCCGCGGCGTGCAATACATCGAAGTGCGCTGCCTGGACATCAACCCGTTCCTGCCGCTGGGCATCGACCTGCTCGAAGCGCGCTTCCTCGACGTCTTCCTGCTTTACTGCGCCCTGCAGGACAGCCCGCCGCTGTCCGGCGAGGAATGCCGCGCCTGCACCGACAACTTCCTCAAGGTGGTCAAGGAAGGGCGGCGGCCCGGCCTGCGGCTGCTGCGCAACGGTCACGCCGTCGAGTTGCCGGACTGGACCCGGCAGCTGTTCGACGACATGCGACCGGTGGCCGAGCTGCTCGACCGCAGCCAGGGCGGCAGTGCCCACATGGAAGCCCTGGCAGCACAGCGCGCGAAGGTCGATGATCCGGCACTGACGCCCTCGGCCCAGGTGCTGGCCAGTCTGAAGGCGAACCAGGAGAGCTTTACCCAGTTCGCCCTGCGGCAGAGCCGGGAACACGCCGAGTACTTCCGCAGCCAGCCCCTGAGTGCCGAGCAACTGGCCCTCTTTGAGCGGCTGGCCACCGAGTCCCTGGCCGCCCAGGCGGAGCTGGAGCGCACCCAGGTCGGCGACTTCGATGCCTTCGTCGCCAGCTACCACGCCGGGGTTCCACCGGTGGACAGCCCCGCCTGACACCAAGCCTGCCCCGGGGCGCCTTGGACCGCGCCAGGGCCCTCCGGTGCTGCCGGTGACCGGATTGCCCGCGCGCGATCTGGTCTCGACGCGCGCTGCGTCACAAAACCGACAAGCAGGGGAAAAAGTACCTACCAGCGGTCCAGCGCGACGGAAAAACGGCGGCTAGCATAGGCGAAAACATGGAAAGCGAGTTTTCGCACATGGCGCACCACGACGCGCACACAGATTCCGAGCAACCCTGGAGTCTGGAAAGCCTGAACAAGGCCTATCAGCAAGGCTACATGGCCGGCCTCACCGGCCAGCAGCGCGACCAGCAACCCTATCCAGTGGACGTGCTGGCTGCCGCCTGGGAGGCGGGTTGGGACGATGGCGAGGAACAACTGCTGCTGTCCGGCCGCAAACCGCAAAGCAAACGCGCCTGAGTCCGTAGGACGGGTGCAAACCGCCAACGAGGCGCTGCCCCTCCCTACGACCGATTCGCTCTCGCTCGACCTACAACTGTTTCTCGAAGATTTTCGAATTGCGCTGGTAGTTGTACAGCGACGCCCGCGCCGCCGGCAGCCGCTCCACCCCGCTGGGCTCGAAGCCACGCTCGCGGAACCAGTGGGCGGTCCGCGTGGTGAGCACGAACAGCGTCTTCAACCCCAGCCCGCGGGCGCGCTTCTCGATATGCTCCAGCAACGCGTCGCCGCGACCGCCGTGGCGATAGTCGGGATTCACCGCCAGGCAGGCCAGCTCGCCGGCCTCGGAGTCGGCGATCGGATAGAGCGCGGCGCAGGCGATGATCAGCCCGTCGCGCTCGACAATGCTGAACTGGCCAACCTCCCGCTCCAGCACTTCCCGCGAGCGCCTCACCAGGATGCCCTGGGCTTCCAGCGGACTGATCAGGTCGATCAACCCGCCGACATCCTCGATGGTCGCCTCGCGCAACTGCTCGAACTGCTCCTGGGACACCATGGTGCCGCCGCCGTCGCGGGTGAACAGCTCGGTGAGCAGCGCACCGTCGGCGGTATAGCTGACGATATGGCTGCGCCGCACGCCGCCGCGGCAGGCCTGGGCAGCAGCATCGAGCAGCTCGCCCTGGTAGTTGTCGGCGAGCCGCGTCAGGTGCGCCGGAACCTGCTGCGGGCGCAGCTCGCGCACCAGGTTGCCGGCCTCGTCGAGCAGGCCGAGTTCGTCGCCGAACAGCAGCAGCTTGTCGGCGCCCAGTTCGATGGCGGCGCGCGTGGCGACGTCTTCGCAGGCCAGGTTGAAGATTTCCCCGGTGGGCGAATAGCCGAGCGGCGACAGCAGCACGATGGCGCGCTCGTCGAGCAGGCGACCGATGCCCTTGCGGTCGATGCGCCGCACTTCGCCGGTGTGGTGGTAGTCGACCCCTTCGACCACGCCGATCGGCCGCGCGGTGACGAAGTTGCCGCCGGTCACCCGCAACCGCGCCCCCTGCATCGGCGAAGCGGCCATGTCCATCGACAGCCGCGCTTCAATGGCGATGCGTAGCTGGCCGACGGCGTCGATCACGCATTCCAGGGTGGCGCCGTCGGTGATGCGCAGGTTGTGATGGAAGTGCGGGGTGATGCCGCGCGCCGCCAGGCGCGCCTCGATCTGCGGGCGCGAGCCGTGCACCAGCACCAGGCGCACGCCGAGGCTGTGCAACAGCACCAGGTCATGCACGATATTGCCGAAGTTCGGGTGGGCGATGCCTTCGCCGGGCAGCATGACCACGAAGGTGCGCTCCCGGTGGGAATTGATATAGGGCGATGCGTGGCGAAGCCAGGTGACGTAGTCGGGCATTTAGCGTGGGCCTTTGAGTTCTGAAGGAAAAGCAGCAAGCCCGCCGGTGTGCGGCAGGGCGGTGAAGCAGGCACCGCTTTTATCGTCGAAACTGGGGCAACAGCACGCTGGTCTCCTTGCAGGTCGTGGGCGGGTAGCCGGCTCAGGCGGCCGGACGCAGGCAATAATGCTCGATCAATTCGCGCAGCAGGCGCAGGGTCGGGTCGATGCGCGCCAGCTCCAGGTACTCGTCCGGCTGGTGGGCACAGGCGATGTCGCCAGGGCCGAGCACCAGGGTCTCGCAGCCAAGCTGCTGAAGATAAGGCGCTTCGGTGCCGAATGCCACCGCCTCGGCGGCATGCCCGGTCAGGCGTTCGGCGGTGCGCACCAGTTCACTGTCGGCGGCCTGCTCGAAGGGCGCCACGCAGGGGAACAGGGGGGCGAAGTCGATGCGCACCCGGTGCTGTTCGGCGAGCGGCTGCAGCTTGCCGCGAATGATCCCGCGTAGTTGCTCCGGGTCCATGCCCGGCAGCGGGCGCAGGTCGAATTCCAGGGCGCACTGGCCGCAGATACGGTTGGGATTGTCGCCGCCGTGGATGCAGCCGAGGTTCAGCGTCGGCTGCGGCACGTTGAACAGCGGATTGCGGTATTCCCGCTGCCATTGGCCGCGCAGGGCGATCAGCTCGCCCATGACCGCATGCATGGCGTCCATGGCGCTGCGGCCGAGGCTGGGGTCGGAGGAGTGGCCGCTCTGCCCGAGGATCTCGATGCGCTCCATCATGATGCCTTTGTGCATGCGGATCGGCTTCAGCCCGGTCGGCTCGCCGATCACCGCGGCGCGTCCCAGCGGCCGCCCGGCATCGGCCAGGGCGCGGGCGCCGGACATGGAGCTTTCCTCGTCGCAGGTGGCGAGGATCAGCAGCGGCTGCCTGAACGGCTGGTCCAGCAGCGGCTTGACCGCCTCGATGATCAGCGGGAAGAAGCCCTTCATGTCGCAACTGCCGAGGCCGTACCAGCGGTCGTCGCGCTCGCTGAGGCTGAAGGGATCGGATTTCCACAGGCCCGGATCGCAGGGCACGGTGTCGCTGTGGCCGGCCAGTACCAGGCCGCCGGGGCCGCTGCCGTAGCTGGCCAGCAGGTTGAACTTGCCGGGCGTGACCGGTTGGATATCGCAACTGAAGCCCAGCTCCGTCAGCCAGTCGGCGAGCAGCTCGATCACCTCACGGTTGGACTGGTCCACCCGTGCCTGGGTGCTGCTGATCGACGGGGCGGCGATGAGCGCGGCGAACTGTTCTTTGAAGGAAGGAAGCGGCATCGGCGGTTCTCCATGTCAGGCCCCATGATAGGACCATCCTGCCGACAGAAGAAACCGCCAATCCGGCGCGCGGCCGTCTGGGCCGCGCGCCGCTGCGCTCGTCAGGCGAAGATGCCGCTGAGGATGAAGAAGAACACGATGGACAGCGCGGCGCCGACCGGCAGGGTGATCAGCCAGGACATGAAGATCTTGCCGATCACGCCGAGGTTCAGCGCGCCGATGCCGCGGGCGATGCCGATGCCGAGCACCGCACCGACCAGCGTGTGGGTGGTGGACACCGGCAGGCCGATGGCCGAGGCACCGACCACGGTGGTGGCGGTGGCCAGTTCGGCGGCGAAGCCACGGCTGGGGGTCAGCTCGGTGATTTCCTTGCCGATGGTGGCGATCACCTTGTAGCCGTAGGTGGCCAGGCCGACCACGATGCCGACCGCGCCGAGCAGCAGCACCCAGCCCGGCAGGGCTGCTTTGAGACCCACCGCTTCGCCGCCGGACTGGATCACGCCGACGATGGCGGCCAGCGGGCCGACGGCGTTGGCCACGTCGTTGGAGCCGTGGGCGAAGGCCATGGAGCAGGCGGTGAAGATCATCAGCACGGCGAACACCCGCTCCACGCTGGCGTAGTGGAAGGCCTTGTCGGCTACCTCATCGACCTTGATGCGACTGAGCAGCACCACGCCGAGCAGCATCACCAGCACGCCGATGGCCAGCGCCAGCAGCAGGCCCTGGCCGGTGGAGATGTGCAGGCCAACGTGCTTGAGACCCTTGGTGACGGTCATTACCGCGACCATGAAACCGGTGAGGAACATGTACACCGGCACGAAGCGCTTGGCGTTCTGGAACGGGTGGTCGGTATCGATGATCAGCTTCTGCACGCTGACGAACAGGCCGAAGGCGACCAGCCCGGACAGCACCGGCGATACCACCCAGCTGGCGACGATCGGGCCGACGCCGCTCCACTTCACCGCATCCATGGAAACGCCCACGGCGCCGAAGCCGATCACCGCGCCGACGATGGAGTGGGTGGTGGAGACCGGCCAGCCCTTCATCGAGGCGATCAGCAGCCAGGTACCGGCGGCCAGCAGCGCCGACATCATGCCCAGTACCATCAGCTCCGGGGAGATCTGGCTGGCATCGACGATGCCACCCTTGATGGTCTCGGTGACCTCGCCCCCGGCCAGGTAGGCGCCGGCGAACTCGAAGACCATGGCGATCAGGATCGCCTGCTTGATGGTCAGTGCCCGCGAGCCCACCGAAGTGCCCATGGCGTTGGCCACGTCATTGGCGCCCACGCCCCAGGCCATGAAGAAGCCGAAGAGGCAGGCAAGCAGCAGGAGTACGAAACCGTAGTCCGTAATCAAAGACATATGAATTATTCTCGTCGAAGCCCAGAAAGGACGCTGGCGCTCAGCGCGCCAGCAGTTGTTCCAGTCGGTTGCCCACTCGTTGGGCCCGGTCGGCGACATCGCCGATCCAATCGATGATCTGGTAGAGGAACATCACATCGATCGGAGGAAGATCCTTTTCCACCTTGAACAGTTGGCGGCGTACTTCGATCTGCAGCCGATCGTTGTCCTGCTCGATGGCATCCAGCTCTTCGATCATGGTTTCCACCAGGGTCGCTTCACGGCCACCGAAACCGGTTTCCAGCAGTTCATCCAGCTCGTTCATCGCCTTCAGCGCCTGGGCGCTGGCATCCACCGCGCGCTGCACGTAGTTGAGCATCAGCGGTTGCAGCGGGACCGGCACGGTCATGCAGCGGCCCAGCATCAGGCCGGCGATGTCCTTGGCGCGGTTGGCAATTTTGTCCTGTACACTGAGCAGTTCCAGCAGATCCGAACGCGGCACCGGCAGGAACAGGCTCTTGGGCAAGTGCAGGCGCACGCTCTTCTTGAGCTTGTCGGCATCCTTCTCCAGACGCACCATTTCCTGTTGCACCTGCTCGACCTTGGCCCAGTCCTCGGCCATCACCGCCTCGAAGAACGGCAGCAGATGCGCCGCGCACTCGTGGGCCTTGGCGATGTGCTGCTGCATGGGGCCGATGGGCGAACGCCCGAACAGGCTGACGAAGGGATTGGTTGGCATAGGGTAAGACCCCTGGTAGCAAAGAGGCGGCAAGTATACGGAGCGACCCGGATGCCCGCCAGTTTCGCCGCCGGATCGTCACACTTTCATGATAGGCGCTCGAATTCGTCCCCATGGTCAAAGAAACCGAAATCAAACTGCGCGCCAGCCGCGACACCCTGCTCGCCCTGCGCGAACACCCCCTGCTGAAGAAGCGCAACAAGAGCGGCTGGCAGCGCGGCGAGCTGCTCAACCAGTACTACGACACCCCGGCGCGCGACCTGGCGCGGGCCAAGGTCGCGCTGCGCCTGCGCCGCGACGGCGAGCAGTACATCCAGACCCTCAAGAGCCGCGGCCAGAGCGTCGCCGGCCTGTCCGAGCGCAACGAATGGGACTGGTACCTCGAACAGCCGGCTCTGGATCTTGCCCGCCTGGATGACAGTTGCTGGCCGGCCGAGCTGGCCGGCCTGGACAAGACCACGCTGCAACCGATTTTCACCACCGACTTCGTGCGCGAGCGCGCCGAAATCGCCTGGGGCCGCGGCAAGGCCAAAGTGGTGATCGAAGCGGCGCTGGACCTGGGCAAGGTAATCGCCGGCGAACGCGAGGAAGACATCTGCGAGCTGGAACTGGAACTGCGCCAGGGCGAACCCGCCGCCTTGCTGGAGCTGGCCGCCGAACTGGCCGCCGACCTGCCATTGATGCCCTGCGATATCAGCAAGGCCGAACGCGGCTACCGGCTGTTCGACGAAGGCAGCTACAGCGTGGCCCTGCCGGCACCGGCGCTCGATCCGCTGCAATCGCTGGACAGCGCCTTCGCCGCCATCGCCTGGCACCTGCTCGGCAACAGCCAGCGGCTGGCCGAGCAGTATCGCTTCAACGGCCACTGGCGCCTGCTGGCCGACTGGATCGAGCAACTGATCGAGCTGCGCGCCCTGCTCGGCAGCCTCGGCCAGGCCGCGCCGCGGGCCAGCAGCCGCGAACTGCGCGAGGCCCTCGATGCCCTGCTGCAGGACTGGCGCCCGCGCCTGCGCGCCGGCCAGGCGGACGAAGCCGTGCGTCACAACGCGCCGGCCCAATTCGCCGACGAACTGGCCGGCACCCGCTGGGGGGGCTTCTCCCTGGCCGCCTCGCGCTGGCTGCTCGCCGAAGGCTGGCGGGCCGGGCGCAACAACCGTGGCGAGCGCCAGGGCCAGGCCGCCCTGGGCAACTGGCTGCCGCGCCTGCTCGCCGACGAGGTCCAGGCGCTGCCGCTGGCGCGCTATCGCCAGTATCCGGAAGACCTGGTCGACCAGTTGCCGCGCCTCGAACGCCTGCACGTCTGGCTGCGCCTGGCCCGTGGCGTGCTGGAGGTGCCGGAGGTCGACCGCCTGTATGGCGAGCTGAGCAAGCTCGGCGACCTGGCCCACCGCGAGGCGGACGCCGAGACCCTGGCTGCGCGTACGGCCCAGGCCCATACCGTGCAGACGCTCAAGGGCTGGAAGGCCCTGTCGAAATAGGCCCGGCACACGGCCGCCGGCCGGGGCGCCGCCGGGCACGGGCCTTGGCCGGCGGTTCGGCCCGTGTCCATACTGTGCACACCGGCAACGCTTGGCAAAGGGCGGTGCGCTAGGCTGAACGGCACCTCAGCGCCTGGAGCGGCCAGCACGCCGCCCGGCCTCCAGCGGCCTTTTCATCAGGGAGCCCCATGAACGCCTTAGCTTCTGCCTCATCCACCGCCGACCGCTGGCTCGACCTGAACGATGTGCTGCGCGAACTGATCGCCCAGCGCCGCATCGACCAGGAAATCGCCGAGCAGTGCCTGGCGATCCGGCGCAGCGCCGTGAACAACCAGCAACATCCGCTGGAATTTCTCGCTGCCCAGCAAGTGGATGACCTCAAGCGTCCGGGCAAGAAGCTCGACCTGGAAACCCTGACCGTCTGGCTGGCCGAACAGGCCGGGCAGCCCTACCTGCGCATCGACCCGCTGAAGATCGATGTCGCCGCAGTCACCCCGCTGATGTCCCACGCCTTCGCCCAGCGCCACAAGATTCTCGCCGTGGCGGTCAGCCCCGAGGCGGTGACCATCGCCAGCGCCCAGCCCTTCGTGCACAGCTGGGAAGCCAACCTGACCCACGTGCTGAAGCGGCCGATCAAGCGCGTGGTGGCCAACCCGGCCGACCTGCATCGCTTCACCAACGAGTTCTACCGCCTGGCCCGCTCGGTCACCGGCGCCTCGGCGAGCGACCAGAAGATCAGCGGCGTCGGCAACTTCGAGCAACTGCTCAGCCTCGGCGCCAGCGACCAGGAGCCGGATGCCAACGACGCGCATATCGTCAACATCGTCGACTGGCTGTTCCAGTACGCCTATCAGCAGCGCGCCAGCGACATTCACATCGAGCCGCGCCGCGAGCAGGGCACCGTGCGTTTTCGCATCGACGGCGTGCTGCACAACGTCTACCAATTCCCGCCGCAGGTGACCATGGCCATCGTCAGTCGCCTGAAGACCCTCGGGCGGATGAACGTGGCCGAGAAGCGCAAACCGCAGGACGGCCGGGTCAAGACCAAGACCCCGGACGGCGGCGAAGTGGAGCTGCGCCTGTCGACCCTGCCCACCGCCTTCGGCGAGAAGATGGTGATGCGTATCTTCGACCCCGAGGTGCTGCTCAAGGGCTTCGACCAACTGGGCTTCTCCGCCGACGACCTGCGCCGCTGGCAGAGCATGACCAACCAGCCCAACGGCATCATCCTGGTCACCGGCCCGACCGGCTCGGGCAAGACCACCACGCTCTACACTACGCTCAAGCAGTTGGCCACCGAAGAGGTGAACGTCTGCACCATCGAAGACCCTATCGAGATGATCGAGGGCGCCTTCAACCAGATGCAGGTGCAGCACAACATCGACCTGACCTTCGCCAGCGGCGTGCGCGCGCTGATGCGCCAGGACCCGGACATCATCATGATCGGCGAGATCCGCGACCTGGAGACCGCCGAGATGGCCATCCAGGCGGCGCTCACCGGCCACCTGGTGCTGTCCACCCTGCACACCAACGATGCGCCCTCGGCCATCACCCGCCTGCTGGAACTGGGCGTGCCCTATTACCTGCTGCGCGCGACCCTGCTCGGGGTCATGGCCCAGCGCCTGGTGCGCACGCTCTGCCCCCACTGCAAGGCACCGGTGCAACTGGACGAGAGCGACTGGCAGAACCTGACCAAGCCCTGGAGCGCCCCGCTGCCCACCGGCGCGCACCGCGCCGTCGGCTGCCTGGAATGCCGCGACACCGGCTACCGGGGCCGCGCCGGGGTCTACGAGATCATGCTGCTCAACGACACCATCCGGCCGCTGATCAATGCCGACACCGACCTCGTGCCGCTGCGCCGCCAGGCGTTCAAGGACGGCATGCGCAGCCTGCGCCTGTCCGGCGCGCAGAAGATCGCCGCCGGCCAGACCACCATCGAGGAAGTGCTGCGGGTCACGCCGCAAAGCGAGCAGAAATAGGGCGGCTCGACACCAACCGACCACTGACATGTCGGACCGGCACGACGGTCTAAACTATGCATGGGCAATCAGCCATGATCCGCCCGGCCCATGCTAACCGTCAGCAGCCCTCATGCCTGCCATTCGCGCCCTCGTCATCCTGTTACACACTGCCTGGGCCGTTCTCGGCCTGCTCGGTGTCATCCTGCAGCCCGCACAGGCCGGCGCTTTGCGCCTGGATGCCCTGCCCGATTCCCCGCTCGGCGCCTGGGCCCAGATACTGGTGGAAGATGGCCGGCCGCTGACCGTCGACGACGCCCTGGCCGCCCATCGCGATGGCCGCTTCAGCGACGCCCGACGCACCGTTCCGGGGTTCGGCATGGGCACAGCGCCCGTCTGGTACTACCTGGACGTGGAAAACCCCGGTGACCAGCCCATCCCCCTCAGGGTGCAGGCCGGGGTACCGTGGATCGACCGTCTGGACCTGTATCTGCTGCAGGACGGCCAATTGTTGTTCGAGCAGGCGGCGGGCGACCTCGGGGCAGGACGGCTGCCACCGATTCCCGGTATCGGCTTCGTCTTCGAGTACCCGTTTCCTCCCGGCGCCATCCAGCTTCTGGTTCGCGCCGAGACGTCCGATCCACTACTGCTGCCGGTTCGCCTGCTCACGCCAGCGCAGGGCCAGGCACACCGCCGTCTGCTGCAGTACGGCTACGGGCTGCTCTATGGTCTGCTGGTCGCGCTGGCGCTCTACAACCTGATGCTCTATTCCGGGCTGCGCCTGCGCCGGCACCTCGACTACGCGCTGTATATCGGCACCTTCGTCCTGCTCAACCTGGCCTACACCGGGCACGGCTATGCCTGGCTGTGGCCGGATGCCCCCGCCTTGCAGCAGTACGTCATCCTGGCGCTGATGGTTCTGTACTGTTGCAGCGGGTTGCGATTCGCCCTGTATTTCCTCGAATTGCCCACCCAGGCTCCCGCCGCGGCACGCCTGGTGCGCTACGTGATACGGGCCGGCCTCGGTCTGATGTTGCTGGCGATCCTGCTGCGACGCCAGCACGAGGCGGCCTTGCTGGCCTTCGCCTTCGTCCTGCTGTTCACCCTGTGCATGGTCGGCCTGGGATTGTTGCGGGTGCGCCATGGCGGTAGCAATGCGCGCTACTTTCTCGCCGCAGCCACCATCGGCATGTGCGCCACCGCCGTCTCAACCGTGACGGTCTGGGGCTGGCTGCCCTATTCGCCATGGGCCTACCACGCGGTCGAGATCGGCCTGCTGGTCGAGGCCTCGCTGCTGGCCCGCGCGCTGGCCTACGAAGTAGGACAACAGCAGCAGGCGCGGCTCCTGGCCGAGCAACTCGCCCGGATCGATCCGCTCACCGGCCTGCTCAATCGCCGCGCGTTTCTGGAGCAGGGCGAAGTGCTGTGGCAGAACGCCCACCGCTACGGACGCCCGCTGACGGCGGTGCTCATCGACCTCGACCATTTCAAGGCGATCAACGACAACCTTGGCCACGATGCCGGCGACCAGGCGCTGGTGGCGACCGCACAGCTGCTGCAGCGCCACCGCCGCTCCAGCGACCTGCTGGCGCGCTGGGGCGGCGAGGAATTCATTCTGTTGCTACCGGAAACCCGCACCCGCCAGGCCAGGGCCCTGGCCGAGCAGATACGCCAGCGCATCGCAGGGATCAAGATCGAGGTCGATGGGCGCACCACCTGGCTGGCGGCCAGCCTCGGGGTCACCGAGTTGACGGAGCAGGCTTCGCTGCATGCGCTGATCTGCGACACCGACCGCTGGCTATACACGGCCAAGGAGGCCGGGCGCAATCGGGTCGCCTGCGCCCCGGGCGGCTGACGGGCAGACCGCCACCGCCGGCTCAAATCAGCGGCGATAACCGCTGGCGCGACTTACAATCAATCTTCGCAATCCCCCTCAGGAGTAGTCAGTAATGGAAATCGGCGTTGTGATCCTGCTGTTCGTCGCGCTGGCCTTTGCCATCGTCTTCATGGGTTTCAAGGTGGTGCCGCAGGGCTACCAATGGACGGTGGAGCGCTTCGGTCGCTACACCACCACGCTGCGTCCGGGCCTGAACATCATCGTGCCGGTGATGGACCGCATCGGCCGCAAGCTCAACGTGATGGAAAGCGTGCTGGATATCCCGCCGCAGGAAGTCATCAGCTCCGACAACGCCATCGTGCAGATCGACGCGGTGTGCTTCTTCCAGGTGATCAACGCCGCCCAGGCCGCCTACGAGGTGAACAACCTCGAACACGCCATCCGCAATCTGGTGATGACCAATATCCGCACCGTGCTCGGCTCTATGGAGCTGGATGCCATGCTCAGCCAGCGCGACGCGATCAACGAACGCCTGCTCAAGACCGTCGACGAAGCCACCGCGCCCTGGGGCATCAAGATCACCCGCATCGAGATCAAGGACATCACCCCGCCCACCGACCTGGTGGAAGCCATGGCCAGCCAGATGAAGGCCGAACGCCTGAAGCGCGCGCAGATTCTCGAAGCCGAAGGTTCGCGCTCGGCGGCCATTCTCACCGCCGAAGGCCACAAGCAGGCCGAGATCCTGCGTGCGGAGGGCGAGCGCGCCGCCGCGTTCCTCGAAGCCGAGGCCCGCGAGCGCGCGGCCCAGGCGGAAGCCGAGGCCACCCGCATGGTGTCCGAGGCGATCGCCGCCGGTAACGTGCAGGCAGTGAACTACTTCGTCGCGCAGAAGTACATCGACGCCCTCGGCCAGCTGGCTTCCGCCAACAACAGCAAGGTGGTGCTGATGCCGCTGGAGGCCAGCCAGGTGATCGGCGCGGTCGGCGGCATCGGTGAGATCATCAAGTCGACCTTCGACGGCAAGCGGGGCTGACGCACCATGCTGGATATGCTGCAGCACCTCAGCTACTGGAACTGGCTGGCCCTCGGTACCCTGCTGCTGATCCTCGAAGTGTTCGGCGTCGGCGGCTATCTGCTGTGGATCGGCCTGGCCGCCGCCTGCGTCGGCGTGCTGACCTTCATCTTCCCGGAGCTGCCCTGGGCCTGGCAGTACCTGCTGTTCGGCACCCTGTCGATCCTCACCGCCGTGCTCTGGTGGCGGCGTCAGCGCGGTTCCGTGCAACTGACGGATCAACCGGGGCTGAACCAGCGCGGCCAGGAGTTCATCGGACGCACCTTCAGCCTGCATGAAGCCATCACCGGCGGGCGCGGCAAGATCAAGGCCGGCGACACGCTCTGGCTGGTGACCGGCCCGGACCTGCCGGCCGGTAGCCCGGTCAGGGTCACCGGCCAGGATGGCGTGCTGCTGAAAGTCGAAGCCGTCGGATGACTTCGCTGCGCATCGCGCCGCTGGCCGCAGCGGCCGATGCCGCCGCCCTGGAGCTGCTGGACCGCGCGTTTACGGGCGACCCGACCCTGGCCTGGTATCTCCAGGCCGAGCGGCCGGACTATGCAGCCAGACGTCGCGACTACCTGGCGCTGTATCTGGCATTTCATCGGCGCAATGCCTTTCCTGCCCTTGGCGCCTGGCAGCATGAGCGCCTGCTGGGCGTCTGCCTGTTCACGGCGACCGGCGCCCCCAGCGACGACAGCCTGGCCTGGCTCGGCACTGCCATCGAGCAGCGCTGCGGCGCGGGTTGCCTGGCCCGCCTCGATCGCCTGCTGGAAGCCTTCGATGGTCTTTTCGCCGACTGCGCGCGCATCGAATTCATCGGCGTCGCGCCTGGCTTTCACGGGCAAGGTATCGGCAGCGCGCTGCTCGGCGCCACACTTGGCGAGCTGGACAGCCTGCCGGGCCTGGCCGGCATCGCCCTGGAAACCGGCGAGCCCGGCAACCTGCCGCTCTATGCGCGATTCTCCTTCGAACTGCGCCAGCGCCTGCAGTTGGATGGCCTGCACCAGTACCTGCTGCTGCGCCAGCCCGGCCGGGGAACCGCACAGGCCGGCGCCGACTCTGAATAGGCAGACCCACCCACAGGAGTCCTGCCATGCGCCGCCTAGCCGCCTGTTTCGCCGTAGCCCTCGCCATTCCAGCCACCCCGGCCCTGGCCGACAGTCTGGTGCGCGATATCCTTTCCTCGGGCATCACCACCGGCTCCACCTACATGACCTTCAAGGATGACAAGCTGCTGGTCGCCGTGCGCGACGATGCCAGCAGCTTCGTGGCCAGCGATGGCGAGATTCGTGGCCCCTACCTGGAGGCCGCGCTGCAACGGCTGCGCGCCGAGCAACCCGAGCTGCACGCCAGCGACATGGAGTTGGCCAGCGCCATCCTGGCCGCCGATTGACGCCGAGCGCGCCGGCTCCCGTCCGCGAAGCGCCTGCGCTGGCCCCGCTCCAGATGTTGGCCGGGCGAAACCCGTCGTTGTCGGTTTGGCGGGTCGCACCCAGGCTCCACGTCGAACCAGCCAGACTTCCTCCGGGCTGAGTTCCGCCCCCTCCAGCGCCTCGCGCAACGCCGTGGCCTTGCGGTGATTGTTCTTCGCAGGCATGGCCCGCTCCGCAAGCCGCGAAAACGACAAAGCCGCCCGAGGGCGGCTTTGTCATTGCTTCGGGCCTAGTCCCGATAAGCATCCACCGGCACGCAGGCGCAGAACAGGTTGCGGTCGCCGTAGACGTTGTCCACCCGATTCACCGTCGGCCAGTACTTGTGCGCACGGGTGTGGGCGGTCGGCGTCACCGCCTCGGCGACGGCATATGCCCGCTCCCAGGTGCCGGTCACGTCGGCCAGAGTGTGCGGCGCATGCTTGAGCGGGTTGTCTTCGGCCGGCCACTCGCCGGCCTGGACCTTGGCGATCTCCGCGCGAATGCTCAGCATCGCCTCGATGAAACGGTCCAGCTCATGCTTGGACTCGCTCTCGGTAGGCTCGATCATCAAGGTGCCAGGCACCGGGAAAGACATGGTCGGCGCGTGGAAGCCGTAGTCCATCAGGCGCTTGGCCACGTCTTCCTCGCTGATGCCGGTTTCCGCCTTGAGCGGGCGCAGGTCGAGGATGCACTCGTGGGCCACTCGGCCGTTGCGCCCGCTGTACAGCACCGGGAAGGCACCGCCCAGCTGGTGGGCCAGATAGTTGGCATTGAGCATCGCCACCTCGGTGGCGTCCTTCAATTGCGGGCCCATCATGGCAATGTACATCCAGCTGATCGGCAGGATGCTCGCACTGCCCCAGGGCGCCGCGCTGACTGCGCCGTTCTCCGGGTTCGGCCCGTCCAGCGGGACCACCGGGTGGTTGGCGACGAAGGGCGCCAGGTGCGCCTTCACGCCGATCGGCCCCATGCCGGGGCCGCCGCCGCCGTGGGGAATGCAGAAGGTCTTGTGCAGGTTCATGTGGGAAACGTCGGCGCCGATGTCGCCCGGCCGCGCCAGGCCGACCTGGGCGTTGAGGTTGGCGCCGTCCATGTACACCTGGCCGCCGTGCTGGTGCACCACCTCGCAGATTTCGCGGATGCCCTCCTCGTAGACCCCATGGGTCGAGGGGTAGGTGGCCATCAGGCAGGACAGCTGCTCGCCGGCTTCGGCGGCCTTCTTCTTCAGGTCGTCCAGGTCGACGTTGCCGTGGTCGTCGCACTCGACGATGACCACGCGCATGCTGGCCATCTGCGCCGAGGCCGGGTTGGTGCCGTGGGCCGAGGACGGGATCAGGCAGATGTTGCGATGTGCGTCGCCGCGGCTTTCGTGGTACTTGCGGATCGCCAGCAGGCCGGCGTATTCGCCCTGGGCGCCGGAGTTGGGCTGCATGCAGATGGCATCGAAGCCGGTGATGGCGCGCAGCCAGGCGTCCAGCTCGTCGATCATCGCCTTGTAGCCCTGGGCCTGCTCCGTCGGGGCGAAGGGATGCAGGTTGGCGAATTCCGGCCAGGTGATCGGGATCATCTCGCTGGTGGCGTTGAGTTTCATGGTGCAGGAGCCGAGCGGGATCATCGCCTGGTTCAGCGCCAGGTCCTTGTTCTCCAGCTGCTTGAGGTAGCGCAGCATCTCGGTTTCGCTGTGGTGGCTGTTGAATACCGGGTGGCCCAGGTAGCCGCTGGTGCGCTCAAGCCCGGCCGGAATTCCGCCGGGCAGCACACCGGCATCGAGCGCGGCGATGTCCAGACCGTGGTCGGCGCCGAGGAAGATGGCGAACAGTCGCTCGACGGTGTCGGCGGTGCAGGTCTCGTCAAGGCTGACGCCCAACTTGCCGCGGCCGAGGATGCGCAGGTTGATGCGGGCCGCCTGGGCGCTTTCGAGGATCGCGGTCTGGCTGCCGCCGACATCCAGGGTCAGGGTGTCGAAGAAGTGCTGGTTCTCGCGCTTGAGCCCCTTCTGCGCCAGGCCGGCGGCGAGAATGGCGGTCAGCCGGTGCACCCGCTGGGCGATGCGCTTGAGCCCCTGTGGGCCGTGGTAGACGGCGTAGAAGCTGGCAATGTTGGCCAGCAGCACCTGGGCGGTGCAGATGTTCGAGTTGGCCTTTTCGCGGCGGATGTGCTGCTCGCGCGTCTGCAGGGCCATGCGCAGCGCGGTGTTGCCGCGGGCGTCCTTGGACACGCCGATGATGCGCCCCGGCATCGCCCGCTTGTATTCGTCGCGGCAGGCGAAGAACGCCGCATGCGGGCCGCCGTAGCCCATCGGCACGCCGAAGCGCTGGGCCGAACCGAACACCACGTCGGCGCCGAGTTCGCCGGGCGGCGTCAGCAGCAGCAGACCGAGCAGGTCGGCGGCGACGCAGGCCAGCGCCTGCTGGGCGTGCAGCTGGTCGATCAGCGGCTTGATATCGCGGATCTCGCCATGGGTATCCGGGTATTGCAACAGGGCGCCGAACACCTGGTGCTCGCCGAGCGTGTCGACGCTGGCGACCACCAGTTCGAAGCCGAACGCCTCGGCACGGGTCTGCACGACGGAAATGGTCTGCGGATGGCAATTTTCATCGACGAAGAAGACATTGCTCTTGCTCTTCGCCACGCGCTTGGCCATGGCCATGGCTTCAGCGGCGGCGGTGGCTTCGTCGAGCAGCGAGGCGCTGGCCAGGTCGAGGCCGGTAAGGTCGATGGTCAGTTGCTGGAAGTTCAGCAACGCTTCCAGGCGGCCCTGGGCGATCTCTGGCTGATAGGGGGTGTAGGCGGTGTACCAGCCTGGGTTCTCCAGCACATTGCGCAGGATCACCGTGGGGGTCAGGGTACCGTGGTAGCCCATGCCGATCAGGCTGGTCCATACCTGGTTCTGCTCGGCGTAGCCGCGCAGCTTGGCCAGCGCGCCCTGTTCGTCGAGCGCCGCCGGCAACTCCAGCGCCGCGTTCAGGCGGATCGCCGGCGGTACCGTCTGCTCGATCAGTTGGGCGCGGCTGGCCAGGCCGAGGGTATCGAGCATGGCCTGCTGCTCGGCCTCGTCCGGGCCGAGGTGGCGACGCAGGAAAGCGTCGGGTTGCTGGAGTTGGGCGAGGCTGGGCGTCTGGGACATGGTCGGCTTCTCGGAAAAACAAAGCCTCGACGAATCGAGGCTTTGCGGGGCTAGCGGGGAATCAGGCGTCGGCTTCGCAGGCGGCCTTGTAGGCGTCGGCGTCGAGCAGCTTGTCCAGCTCGGCTTCGTCAGCCGGCTTGAGCTTGAAGAACCAGCTGCCATAGGGGTCGCTGTTGACGTTCTCGGGCGTGTCGGTCAGCGCATCGTTGACCGCGATCACCTCGCCGCCCACCGGCGCATAGATGTCGGAAGCGGCCTTCACCGACTCCACCACGCCCGCCTCCTGGCCGGCGGCCAGTTGTTGGCCGACGGCCGGCAGCTCGACGAACACCACGTCGCCGAGGGCTTCCTGGGCGTGATCGGAAATGCCGACGGTCACCGTGCCGTCCATCTCCAGGCGGGCCCACTCGTGGCTGGCGGCATAACGCAGGTCGGCGCGGATATCACTCATTGCTTGTTCCTCGAAAAGAAGGGGGCAGTCACTGCCAGGAAAATTTAGCAGGCCCTCGGCGGGCCGTTAGATCTGGGCCTTGCCGTGGCGGACGAAATTCGCCTGTACCACGCGCACCGGGTACCACTTGCCGCGGATCTCAACCTCGGCACGCTCGCCGGTCGCCGCCGGCACGCGGGCCAGGGCGATCGATTTGTTCAGCGTCGGCGAGAAGCTGCCGCTGGTGATCTCGCCGGCACCGACGCCATCCACCCGCACCACCTGGTGGGCACGCAGCACGCCGCGTTCCTCCAGGACCAGGCCGACCAGTTTCGGCAGGTCGCCGGCGAGGCGCTGGGCTTCCAGGGCCTGGCGGCCGACGAACTGGCGCGACGCCGGCTCCCAGGCGACCGTCCAGTCCATGTTGGCAGCCAGTGGCGATACGTCTTCGTCCATGTCCTGGCCGTAGAGGTTCATACCGGCCTCCAGGCGCAGGGTGTCGCGGGCGCCCAGGCCGATGGGCGAGATACCGGCACCGACCAATTCGTTGAAGAACGCGGTGGCCTGTGCGGCCGGCAGGATGATTTCCAGGCCGTCCTCGCCGGTGTAGCCGGTGCGGGCGATGAACCAGTCGCCCTCCGGCAGGCCCTGGAACGGCTTGAGGTCGCTGATCAGCGCGGCGCGGGCGGCGCTCACCAGTTCGCTGGTCCGGGCGCGGGCGCGCGGCCCCTGGATGGCGAGCATCGCCAGGTCGGCGCGCTCGTTGATCTGCACGTCGAAACCGGCAGCTTGCCGGCGCATCCAGGCCAGGTCCTTGTCGCGGGTGCCGGCATTGACCACCACGCGGTATCCCCAGTCGGTGAGGTAGACGATCAGGTCGTCGATTACTCCGCCGTGCTCGTTGAGCATGGCACTGTAGAGGGCTTTCCCCGGGGTTTTCAGCCGTTCGATGTCGTTGGCCAGCAGGTGCTGCAGGTAGGCCTTGGCCTGGTTGCCGCTGACGTCGACCACGGTCATGTGGGAGACATCGAAGACGCCACAGTCGCGCCGCACCTGATGGTGCTCCTCGACCTGCGAGCCGTAGTGCAGCGGCATATCCCAGCCGCCGAAATCGACCATCTTGGCGCCGAAGGCCAGATGCTGGTCATAGAGGGGCGTGCGCTGACCCATGGGTTTCTCCTTCCGGGCGTGGCGATGACGCGGGCGGACGCTGGAGCCGGCTGAGCCTCACGGGAACAGGGCACTGGCGACGGGCTCCACGCGCCCGGTCGGGGTGACCGGCCGCATCGAATGGCGCGCATTGTAGCCGCTCACCGGGAGGCGGTCACCTTGGCGGCGCGACCGCCGGACGTAGGGTCGGGCTAGCCGAAGGTGCGGGCCGAACGGCGGATCAGCAGCACCACCGGCAGCAGGCCGACCAGCACCAGGCTCAGCGCGGGTAGCGCGGCGCGTGCCCATTCGCCCTCGCTGGTCATCTCGAAGACCCGTACCGACAGCGTCTCCCATCCGAACGGCCGCATCAGCAGGGTCGCCGGCATTTCCTTGAGCACGTCGACGAACACCAGCAGCGCGGCGCTGAGCACACCGGGGGTCAGCAGCGGCAGGTAGACCCGCAGGAACAGCCCGAGCCCGCCGACGCCGAGGCTGCGCGAGGCCTCCGGCAGGGAGGGGCGAATGCGCGCCAGGCTGCTCTCCAGCGGCCCGTAGGCCACCGCGATGAAGCGGATCAGATAGGCCAGCAGCAGCGCCGCCAGACTGCCCAGCAGCAGCGGCTTGCCGGCGCCGCCGAGCCAGGCGGACAGCGGGATCACCAGTTCGCGGTCGAGGTAGCTGAAGGCCCACATGATCGCCACCGCCAGCACCGAGCCCGGCAGCGCGTAGCCGAGGTTGGCCAGGCCAACGGCGGCACCGACCGCGCGGGTCGGCGCCAGGCGCCGGGCGAAGGCCAGCAGCAGGGCTGTGGCCACGGTGAGCAGCGCCGCCAGCCCGCCCAGGTAGAGGGTGTGCAGGATCAGACCGGCGTAGCGCTCATCCAGATCGAAGCGCCCGCGCTGCCAGAACCACACCAGCAACTGCAGCACCGGCACCACGAAGGCACAGAGGAACACCAGCCCGCACCAGGCACTGGCGGCCAGCGCCCTGGCCCCGCGCAAGCGGTACAGCGCGCGCCCGCGCGGCCGTTCGCTGGCAGGGCGCACCGCGCCGCGGGCGCGACGCTCGCCATACAGCACCAGCATCACCGCCAGCAGTAGCAGGCTGGCCAACTGGGTGGCGCTGGACAGGCTGTAGAAGCCGTACCAGGTCTTGTAGATGGCGGTGGTGAAGGTGTCGTAGTTGAATACCGACACCGCGCCGAAATCGGCCAGGGTCTCCATGATCGCCAGCGCCAGGCCGGCGCCGATGGCCGGCCGCGCCATTGGCAGGGCGACGCGCCAGAACGCCTGCCAGGGCGACTGGCCGAGCACCCGCGCGGCCTCCATCAAGCCCTTGCCCTGGGCCAGGAATGCCGTGCGCGCCAGCAGGTAGACGTAGGGATAGAACACCAGCACCAGGACGACGATCACCCCGCCGGTGGAACGCACCCGCGGCAGCCGCAAGCCACTGCCGAACCACTCGCGCAGCAGGCTTTGCACCGGCCCGGCGAAGTCCAGCAGGCCGACGAAGACGAACGCCAGCACATAGGCAGGAATCGCGAAGGGCAGCATCAGCGCCCAGTCCAGCCAGCGCCGGCCGGGAAATTCGCAGAGGCTGGTCAGCCACGCCAGGCTCACGCCGAGCAGGGTCACGCCGACGCCGACACCGCTGACCAGCACCAGCGTGTTACCGAGCAGCCGGGGCATCTGGGTCGCCCACAGGTGCGACCAGATCTCGCTATCGACGCTGTGCCAGGACAGCGCCAGCACGCTCAGCGGCAGCAACACCAGGGCGGCGATGGCAAAGGCGATGGGATACCAACGGCGCTGGACGGGATGAGCCACGTGTTCCTCGATAGCGGAAAAGACGACGCCCCGGAGCGGACCGGGGCGTCGAAGTAAAACAGCTAGGCGCTTGGCGCCGCAAGCCGCAGCAATGCGATCAGTTCCAGCCGACGCGATCCATCAGCTTGATGGCCTGGGCCTGGCGCCTGCCGGCTACCTCCACCGGGATGCTGTCGGCCTTGAAGCTGCCCCAGGCGGCCACTTCCTCGGACGGCGGGACCGTCGGGTTGGCCGGGAACTCCTGGTTGAGGCCGGCGAACAGCCCCTGGGCCTCGTCGCTGGTCATCCACTCCAGCAGCTTCTGCGCCTGTTCGGGGTGCGGCGAGTGCTTGGTCAGGCCGGCGCCGGACAGGTTGACGTGCACGCCACGGTCGCCCTGGTTCGGCCAGAACAGCTTGGCCTTGAGCTGCGGATTGTCGCGATGCAGGCGGCCAAAATAGTAGGTGTTGACCAGGCCGACGTCGCACAGCCCGGCATCCACCGCCTGGATCAGCGCAGTGTCGTCGGCGAACACGTCGGTGGCCAGGTTGTCGACCCAGCCCTGGACGATCTGCTCGGCCTTGGCCTCGCCATGGGTCTCGATCAGGGTGGCAGTCAGCGACTGGTTGTAGACCTTCTTGCCGGTACGCAGGCACAGGCGGCCTTCCCAGTTATCGTCGGCCAGCGCCTCGTAGGTGCTCAGCTCTTCCGGCTTTACCCGCTCGGTGGAGTAAACGATAGTGCGCGCGCGCAGCGACAGGCCGGTCCAGCTGTTGGTGCTGGAGCGGTATTGCGACGGAATGTTCCTGGCGATGATCGGCGACTCCACCGGCCGCAACACACCCTCCTGTTCGGCCTGCCAGAGGTTGCCGGCATCCACGGTGATCAACATGTCGGCCGGCGTGTTCTCGCCCTCGGCCTTCAGGCGCTCCAGCAGCGGCGCTTCCTTGTCGGTGATGAAGGAGACCTTGACTCCGGTCTTGGCGGTGTAGCGGTCGAAAACCGGCTTGATCAGCTCGTCGATGCGGGAGGTGTAGACCACCACTTCGTCGTCGGCCGCCTGGACGGCAGCGGACAGGGTGGAGAGCGCCAGAACTGCGAGAAGACGCTTGCTTGCCTGCATGGCAATATGCCTCGTGCTAGGAATTTAGAGGCAAATACTAGTCACTCTTATTTAGCTTCTCAACCAAAACCGCCACCGAACGGCTGAGCGCCTGCCGGCAACCCGCTGATTCCACAGCGACTGCGGCGATGGGTCACAGGATTTTCGCGCCGGGGCCATTCCGCGCGGATGGCCTAGAGGGAAAGCTCCGGCACCAGCGGGCGTGCCAGTTCCGGCAGGTCGCCGGACAGACCGAGGGCCTGGCGAACGAACAGCGCCTTGGCCTCGGGCAGGCCGTCCACCAGGTTGAGTCCGGAGTTGCGCAGCCAGCGCAGCGGCAGCGGATCGGCCTGGAACAGCCGCTCGAAGCCCTCCATCGCCGCCATCATCGCCAGGTTGTGCGGCATGCGCCGCCGTTCGTAGCGACTCAGCACGCGCACATCGGCAAGGTTCTCGCCGCGCCCATCGGCATGCAGCAGCACCTCGGCGAGTACCGCCGCATCGAGGAAGCCGAGGTTGACCCCCTGCCCCGCCAAGGGATGAATGGTATGCGCTGCATCGCCGATCAGCGCCAGCCCCGGCTCGACATAGCGCTTGGCATGCCGCTGGCGCAGCGGGATGCGCAGCCGCGGGTCGGTCGCCAGCACCTCGCCGAGGCGCCACTCGAAGGCCTTGCCCAATTCTCGGCAGAAGCCGCCGTCGTCCAGCGCCATCAGCCGCTCGGCCTCGACCGGCGTCACCGACCAGACGATCGAGCACCAGTGCTCGGCAGCGTCCGCTCGCTGCAGCGGCAGAAAGGCCAGCGGGCCGTCGTCGGTGAAACGCTGGCGCGCAGTACCCGCGTGCGGCTCGGCACAGCGCACGCTGGTGACGATGGCGTGGTGCAGATAATCCCATTCGCGGGTGGCGCAGCCGGCCAGGCGGCGAATGGCCGAATTGGCGCCGTCGGCGGCGATCAGCAGCGGCGCGCGCAACTGGCGGCCGTCGGCCAGGGTCAGCAGCCAGTCGTCGCCGGAGCGACGCAGCTGTTCCAGGCGCGCATTGGGCAGCATGTCGATATCGCTGTCGTACAGGCATTCGAGCAGGGCATCCTGCACCACGCGGTTCTCGACGATATGGCCGAGGGTATCGGCATGCACGCTGGCGGCGGCAAAGTGAATGCTGCCGGTGCCGGAGCCATCCCAGACTTCCATGTCGCCGTAGGGCGCGCTGCGACGGTTGGCGATACCCGACCAGGCGCCGAGCCGCTCGAGAATGCGCTGGCTGGCGGCGGACAGCGCGCTGACTCGCGGCTCGAAGGGTGCCATGGCATCGAAGGGACGCAGGCTGAGAGAGCCGCCGTCCACCAGCAGGATCTTGCGACCGCTGCTCCGCAGGGCCAATGCCAAGGCACTGCCGACCATTCCGGCACCGACGATGATCAGATCCGCCTGCATGTTTCCCTCAACTCGCCAGTGGCGCAGCCGCGCGCCGCTATTCCAGGGGGAGCGCCGTGCGCTCCGCGGTTATCTTTCGCTGCGCGCCGTTCAGCTCGGCCGCACGCCCAGGCCCATGGCCTGGCGGGCGAACCAGCGCTTGGCCGGTGGCAGCAGGTCGAGGCCGAGCAGGCCGAGGTTGCGCCCGGCGGCGAGCAGCGGCTCGCCATTGCTGAACAGCCGGGTGACCTGGTCGGAGAAACCCACGGTCAGTTCCTGGTCCAGCCGTTGCCGCTCGCAATAGCCGCGCAGGGTGGCAAAGTCGCCCATCGGGGCGCGACTCTCCAGCAGCGCCTCGGTCAGCGCCAGGGTGTCGCGCAGGGCCAGGTTGAAGCCCTGCCCGGCGATCGGATGCAGGCTGTGGGCGGCATTGCCGAGCACCACCAGATGGGGGCGTACCTGCTCCTGGGCCTCGACCAGTTCCAGGGGATAAAGGTGACGGGCGCCGACCTGGCGCAACGCACCGAGACGATAGCCGAAGCACTGCTGCAGCTCGTCGAGAAAGGCACGCTCCTCCAGCTGCGCCAGGCGCTCCGCTTCCGCGCCGGGGCGGGTCCAGATCAGCGCGCAGCGATTCTCCGGCAGTGGCAACAGGGCCATCGGCCCGTCGTCGGTGAAACGCTCGAACGCCTGCCCGCGATGGGCCTCGGCGGGGCTGACGTTGGCGATCAGCGCGCTCTGCCGATAGGGCCGCCGGCTGATGCCGATGCCCAGTTGCTCGCGCAAGCCGGAACGGCCGCCGTCGGCCAGCACGGCCAGTTCGCAGTCGAGTTGGGTCTCGTCGTCGAGCGCCAGGCGATAGCCCTGATCGAGGGCCTGCATGCCAGTGACCTGCGCCGGGCAGCGCCAGCTCACCACCTCCGGGTCCAGTGCCTGCCACAGGCACTGGCCGAGCCAGGCGTTCTCCACCACGTAGCCGAGGGCTGGCACGCCCTCCTCCATCGCCTGCAGGCGCGCGGCACCGAAACGGCCACGGTCGGAGACGTGGATCTGCAGGATCGGCTCGGCGCGGCGGGCGATGTCCTGCCAGAGGCCGAGCCGCTCATAGATCTGCCGGCTGCCGAAGGACAGCGCCGAGGAGCGCGCATCGTAGCTCGGCTGGAAGCTATCCCCCGGTGCGAAAGGCTCGATCAGCACGATCGACCAGCCGCGCGCCTTGGCGCCGGCCTGCAGTGCCAGGGCCAGGCTGGCGCCGACCAGGCCGCCGCCGATGATCGCCAGCTGGACCTTGGCCATCAGGCGGCCTCGCTACGAGCGGCGGCCATCAACGCCTCGATTGCCTCGACAGTTTTCGGCGCCGCGCCGGTCAGGATCTCGCAGCCGGTCTTGGTCACCAGCACGTCGTCCTCGATGCGCACGCCGATGCCCCGCCATTTCTTCGCGACCTTCTCGTTGTCGGCGCCGATATAGATGCCCGGCTCGACGGTCATCGCCATGCCCGGTTCGAGCACGCGCCACTCGCCACCGACCTTGTAGTCGCCGACGTCGTGAACATCCATGCCCAGCCAGTGGCCGGCGCGGTGCATGTAGAACGCCTTGTAGGCCTCGCTGGCGATCAGTTCGTCCACCGCGCCCTCCAGCAGTCCCAGCTCCACCAGCCCGGCGGTGATCACCCGCACGGTGGCTTCGTGGGCCTCGTTCCAGTGCTTGCCGGGGGCGATCTCGGCGAACGCCGCTTCCTGCGATCTCAGCACCAGCTCGTAGATGGCCCGCTGCTCCGGCGAGAAGGTGCCGCTGACCGGGAAGGTGCGGGTGATGTCGCTGGCGTAGCAGTCGATCTCGCAGCCGGCGTCGATCAGCACCAGGTCACCGTCCTTGAGCGGTGCGTCGTTCTCGCGGTAGTGCAGGATGCAGGCGTTCTTGCCGGCGGCGACGATGGACCCGTAGGCCGGCATCTTCGCCCCGCCCTTGCGGAACTCGTAGTCCAGCTCGGCTTCCAGGTGATATTCGGACAGACCGGCACGGCAGGCCTGCATCGCTCGCACGTGGGCGCGGCAGGAAATCTCCGCGGCGGCGCGCATGGCCTTGGCTTCGGCGGCCGACTTGTACAGGCGCATGTCATGCAGCAGATGGTCGAGGGCGACGAATTCGTTCGGCGGCTGGGCGCCCTGGCGCGCCTTGGAGCGAATCACGTTGACCCACTCCATCAGATGCCGGTCGAATTCGGCATTGGTGCCCATGGCGTAGTAGACCCGCTCGCGACCCTCGATCAGGCCAGGCAGGATGTCGTCGATATCGCCGATGGGGAAAGCGTCGTCCGCACCGTAGTTGGCGATGGCGCCATCCTGGCCGGCGCGCAGACCGTCCCACATTTCGCGCTCCGGATCGCGCTCACGGCAGAACAGCACGTATTCGCCATGCTCGCGCCCAGGGATCAGCGCGATCACCGCCTCCGGTTCAGGGAAGCCGGAGAGGTACTGAAAGTCGCTGTCCTGGCGATAGATATGCTCGACATCGCGATTGCGGATATACACCGGCGCCGCCGGCAGGATGGCGATGCTGTTGGGTTCCATCTGCTCCATCAGCGCCTTGCGTCGACGGGCGTATTCCGACTTGGGGATATGGGTCATAGGCAGAACGGGTCCATGGGAAGAGCGGTGAAGGAAGCGCCGCCGGGCGGCGCGTCTTTGCAACTAGACAGGCGCCGCATGGCCAATGCTCAACAGCCCACGGCCCGCTGCATCAATGCAGGGAAGGCTTGGGCTGGGCCGCCAGCGGCTTGGCGCACTCGCTGAACAGCAGCAGCGGCGCGACGCGCAGGTATTCCATGACTTCCATGTAGTCGCTTTCGCCATCCTCGGATTCTTCCAGGGTGTCTTGCACCTGGGCGATGGCGCCGAGATCCTGCAGCACTTCCATGGCCTCGGCGGACAGCGCGCGATCACGGGCGGTAATGCCGAAACCGGAGAGGAAACCCTGGCACCACTGGCCGAGGGCGACGGCACGCTCGGCGAGCGGGGCATCGTCGCTGGGCAGCAGCAGCACCAGGGCGATGTCCTCGCCGGCCAGCTCGCCCTTGACCATTTCCTGCAGGCCGATCAACGCCTGGCGCAGGCTGTCCTGCACGGCGCCGCCGAGCAGCTCGGCGGCATCGGTCAGCCAGGGGTCGACTTCGAAGCCGGCGCCGGCGCAGCTGCGGCCAAGCAACAGTCCGTGCAGTTCGGCGGGAGAGGCGGGTTGGCCACTGCTGGCAAGCAGCGCGGCAAAGGCACTATAGGGGGAGTTTTCGCTGGGCATGGGCGGCTATGCGACGCAGGGCTCAATGACTAGAATGATGGCCTCGTATCCTAGCACCGCGCGGCCTGCCAAAACCATCGACGGTCGCCACGGGTTTGCCCCCTCGCCGGGGCACTCTATATAGTCCCGCTCATTCCACTGCCAAGCGAGAGCCCATGGAAGACGCCGAACTGCATGACCTTACGACCAAGCTGGAGTTGTTGATCCAGCGGGTCGAGCAGCTCAAGGCCCATAATCGGCTCCTTCTCGCCAGTGAACAGGCCTGGCGCGAGGAACGTGCCCATCTGATCGAAAAGAACGAAATGGCCCGGCAAAAGGTCGAATCGATGATTTCGCGCCTGAAGGCCCTGGAGCAGGATTCATGACCCAAGCGACCACCGTTACCGTGCACATCCTCGACAAGGAATACTGCATCGCCTGCCCGCCCGACGAGCGCGCCAATCTGGAAAGCGCGGCCCGCTACCTCGACGGCAAGATGCGCGAGATTCGTGGCAGCGGCAAAGTGGTCGGTGCCGATCGCATTGCCGTGATGGCCGCGCTGAACATCACCCACGACCTGCTGGACAAGCAACAGCGCCTGGATCGCGAAGCCAGCGCCACCCGCGACCAGGTGCGCCATCTGCTCGGTCGTGTCGATCATGCGCTGGCCGTCGATCCGGATGCCGAGCAAAGCTGATTGCCCGGCGGCGGTTTGCGGTATACTGGCCGCCACTCCCTGGTGTGTGCGCCAGTCGGCTATGTCCCTGAGCCGATACGCACAACCACGGGGGTTGCAAGTTGAGGCAGGTGTGCATGTCCGCCTGACGGAAAGCCTTAATGCTTCCTGCAACCTCCACCTTGAACTTTCGGGTTCAAGGGCTAACCCGACAGCGGCACTTCGGGGAGTCATCCTTCCTCGCGCAGCACCCGGCGTCCTGCCCGGCGATGCCAGCGATTCGCACCAAACTGGTCAAGATATGACCAGGAGCGTCACCCCTCCATGATCGTCGCCGACTCGCTCAGCCGCGCCCAGTTGCGTCGTTTGTTACGCCAGACCCGTCGCGCCCTCGACCCAGCCGCTCAGCGTCGCGCCGCCCAGGGGCTGTATCGCCAACTGGCGCAACACCCGCTGTTCCGCCGCGCCCGGCATATCGCCCTGTATTTGCCCAACGATGGCGAGATCGACCCGCGTCCGCTGCTCGCCGAGGCCCGACGCCGGGGCAAGACCACCTACCTGCCCGTGCTGAATCCCTGGCCGCGCACGCGCATGGTGTTTCAGCGCGTCGATGCCGGCGAGCCACTGCGGCCGAACCGCTTCGGCATTCCCGAGCCACGCATTCGCGCAGGGCGACAGCGCAAGGTCTGGGCACTGGATCTGGTATTGCTGCCGCTGGTGGGCTTCGATGAACAAGGCGGCCGCCTTGGCATGGGCGGCGGCTTCTACGACCGCAGCCTGGCCTATCGGGCACGACGCAAGTGCTGGCTGCAGCCAATGCTGCTGGGGCTGGCCCACGAATGTCAGAAGGTGGATCGGCTGGCGATGGCCAGCTGGGACGTGTCGTTGCAGGCGACGGTCACGGACAGGGCATGCTACCCAGGGGCACGCAGCGAGACCGCGCTCCCTGCGGTGCTCGCTACGCCGGTCGCTTCAGCTTAAGGCTGCTGCAGCGACTGGCTGGCGGGTATTTCGCCCTGGCGTTCCCACAGGCTCTGGGTGTAACCGGTGGTAACTACACCCAGGCCGAAAAGAATCACCAATACCCACAATAGATCTGGCTTGCGTTTCATCTAAAGGTTGCCCCCCTTCCAGGCACACTGCGCATGATGACCGGTGGCGGTTATTGTTATAGGTCGTACGGCGGCACCAAGCTTAGTCGCCGGCATTCTCCGACAACGTGAAGCCTTGCGCAATTTCTTGCGCAACCGGTTATCGGTGAAACTCCGCCAGCGCCCGCGTCGTTGGCGGCAACCGAGGAGCAAGATCCATGCCGTATTGGCTGATGAAGTCCGAACCCGACGAGTTTTCCATCCTCGACCTGCAGCGCAAGGGGCGCGCTCGCTGGGACGGCGTGCGCAACTACCAGGCACGCAATTTTCTCCGCGCCATGGGCGAGGGCGACCTGTTTTTCTTCTACCACTCCAGCTGTCCGGAGCCGGGGATCGCCGGTGTCGGGCGCATCGTCGGCGAAGCCTATTCCGACCCCACCGCGCTGGACCCGGCCAGCCCCTACCACGATGCCAAGGCCGACGCAGCGAAGAATCCCTGGACCGCCCGCGACGTGGAATTCGTCGAGGCCTTCGCCGAGGTCCTGCCCCTCGCGGCACTGAAGGCCGAGGCGGCGCTGGCCGCGCTGCCGCTGGTGCAGAAGGGCAGCCGGCTCTCGGTGATGCCGGTGGGCGATGCCGAATGGCAGGTCGCGCAAGCGCTGGCGCGCCGGCGTCGCTGAACCGCAGGCACGCGCGCCGCACATTGAGCTGGCACCGGCACTGTGCTATGAGGGTATGAAACCTCCTGGACAGCCCCTATGCCACGTGCACGCTCTGCCTGGCCAGCCAGGCTCAGCATTGCGCTGTTGTTTCTCGCGCTGTGCTCGGCCAGCGCCCTGCTCTGGCGCCAACTGGACATCAGCCAGCAGGAGCGCGTGGGTGAGCGCGTGGCCTACCAGGCACGCAGCCTCGCCCAGGGGCTGGAAGGCAGCCTGGCCGACCAGGCGATCGAACTGCGTCGCATCGCCCAGATGTGGGGGCATCGCGGACGCATTCCACGCGACCAATGGGAGCTGGACGTCGGCTACGCCCTGCAGCACTTCGCGGGCTATCAGTCGATCCAGTGGCTGGGAGCCGACCTCAACATGCGCTGGCTGCTGCCGCTCCAGGGCAACGAGGCCGCGCAGACCTTTCGCCTCAGTCCGGCACACCCCAACTTCGACCTGGCGATGCGCGCCAAGGCCGACGGCACCCAGCAGTTTTCCAATAGCTTCGATCTTGTCCAGGGCGGGCGCGGGTTCATCCTCTATACCCCGCTGTACATTCCCGACGAACACGGCGAACCGGTGTTCGACGGCTTCCTGCAAGGGGTCTTCCGCGTCGAGCGCCTGATGGCCGAGCTGCTTCCTCCCGAGGACCGGGAAAGCTTCAGCGTGCGCCTGCTGGAGTTCGGTCGGCCGATCTACAGCCACCCGCACGAGGGCGCCCTGCCGCGGTTGCTGCAACAGGTGCCGTTGCAGCTACAGAACAACAGCAATTTCTCCCTGGAGCTGATGCCCACCGAGAAGCTGCTGCAGCAATTGAGCACACCGCTGCCGGAGATCGTGCTCGGCGCCAGCCTGGCCATCAGCCTGCTGCTGGTCGCCGCCCTGGCCCTGGCCCTGGAGAACGCTCGCCGCGCCACGGCCTTGCAGGCCAGCAACCGGCGCCTGAACGAGGAAGTGGCCCAGCGCGAGCGCATCGAACACACCCTGCGCGACAGCCGGGAACGCCTGCAACTGGTGCTCGACCTCACCGGATCGAGCCGCGACGGCTTGTTCATCATCGATCCGCAGACCCGCGACATCCTGCACATGAACCCCGCCACCTACGGCAGCCTGGGCTATTCGGCCGAGGAATTCGCCAAGCTGCTCAAGGACGACCCCGAACGCCTGCTGCCGGATTTCCACGCCTGGCTGGAACTGGTCCGCCAGGCCCATCGGCACAACCTGTCGAAGATCTTCCAGCGGGAGATGCGCCGCCGCGACGGCAGCAGCCAGGCGGCGGAGATCAGCGCGCAACTGGCGACGCTGAACGGCCACGAGTATCTGATCGGCGTTTCCCGCGACAACAGCGAACGCCTGCAACTGGAGGCGCGCCTGCAGCGCCTGACGCAGCTGGACGGCCTCACCGGGCTGTACAACCGGCGCTTTTTCGACCAGCAACTGCAGGCGGAATGGCGCCGGCTTCGCCGCATCGGCGCACCGCTGACCCTGTTAATGCTGGATATCGACCACTTCAAGGCCTACAACGACCGCCTCGGCCACCTGGCCGGCGACGATGCCCTGCGCCGGGTCGCCACGACCCTGCAGGGCTGCCTGCAGCGGGAAGGCGACGTGGCCTGCCGCTATGGCGGCGAGGAGTTCGCCATCATCCTGGTCAACACCGCGCTGCAGGGTGGCGAGCATGTCGCGGCGCGGGTGCACGAGCTGATCGCCGACCTCAACCTGCCGCACCCGGCCAGCCCGCTCGGGCGCCTCAGCCTGAGCATCGGCCTGGCCACCTCCGATCCCAGCCAGGACAGCCACTCGGATGCGCTGGTCGCCCACAGCGACCAGGCGCTGTACCGGGCCAAGCGCGAAGGGCGCAACCGCACCTGCGTGTGGAGCCCGCTCGACGTGCAGCGCACCGGGCCGTGGGAAGTCGCGGAGTAGCCGGTACCGGCTATTGGATGATGAGATTGTTGAACAGCAGGTCGTCCACCAGCGGCTTGCCCTCTTCCTGCTCGAGCACCTGTTGCACCTGCTTCAGCGCCTCCTGGCGCAACTGCTCCTTGGCCTCGACGCTGCCCAGGGTCTCGTCGGTCTGCTCGGAAAACAGCATGACCAATTGGTTGCGGATCAACGGCGTATGGTGCTCGACCCGCTCGGCCGCCGCCGCGTCGTTGACCCGCAGGGAAATCTCGGCCTTGAAGTATTTCAGCTTCGGCCCGCTGCCATAGTTGCCCACCAATGCAGGAAACAGACTGATGTAGCTGACCTGCGGCACGGCGCCCTCGGCCGCCTCTTCCTTCTCGCTGGCCAGGGCGGGGAGCGACAGCAGCAGAACCAGCAACAATGCGATGCGAGATTTCACGGACGGACCTCTTCGTGGATATGCCCAGCCTGCGCAGCAAGGCGTCTGGCGAACGGAATGGACACTAGCATAGCCAGAGTGCCGCCGGCGCCCAAGCGCACGCCTTATGTCCGTCCATCAGGAAGGGCCATGCTGATTGACCGACCCCGCCCCGCGCCTACACTGCTGGACGCATACAGAACCGCACAGAGGAAACCCGATGAAAGCCGTGCTCTGCAAAGCCTTCGGCCCCGCCGACAGCCTGGTGCTGGAGGAAACCGCCAGCCCCGAAGCGAAGAAGAACGAGGTCCTGCTCGACGTGCACGCCGCTGGCGTCAACTTCCCGGACACCCTGATCATCGAGGGCAAGTATCAGTTCAAGCCGCCCTTCCCGTTCTCCCCGGGCGGCGAAGCGGCTGGCGTGGTGGCCGCCGTCGGCGAGAAGATCAGCCATGTCAAACCGGGCGACCGTGTGATGGCCCTGACCGGCTGGGGCAGTTTCGCCGAGCAGGTCGCGGTGCCTGCCTATAACGTGCTGCCGATCCCGCCGAGCATGGATTTCGTCACCGCGGCGGCCTTCAGCATGACCTACGGCACCTCGATGCACGCGCTCAAGCAACGCGCCAACCTCCAGCCCGGAGAAACCCTGCTGGTGCTCGGTGCTTCCGGCGGCGTCGGCCTGGCCGCGGTGGAGATCGGCAAGGCCATGGGCGCCCGCGTGATCGCCGCGGCGAGCAGCGCCGAGAAGCTGGAAGTGGCCCGGCAGGCCGGCGCCGACGAGTTGATCGACTATTCCCGCAACAGCCTGAAGGAAGAGGTCAAGCGCCTCACCGGTGGTCAGGGCGCCGACGTGATCTACGATCCGGTGGGCGGCGATCTGTTCGACGAAGCCATTCGCTCCATCGCCTGGAACGGCCGCCTGCTGGTGGTCGGTTTCGCCAGCGGCCGCATTCCCGAACTGCCGGTCAACCTCGCGCTGCTCAAGGGCGCGGCGGTGGTCGGGGTGTTCTGGGGCTCGTTCGCCCAGCGCCAGCCGCAGGACAACCTGGCCAATTTCCAGCAGCTATTCGCCTGGCACGCCGAGGGCAAGCTCAAGCCCCTGGTTTCCCAGGTCTTCCCGCTGGAAGAAACCGCCCGGGCAATCGACGCCCTCGGCCAGCGCAAGGCCGTCGGCAAGGTGGTCGTGCAGGTACGCTGAACCGGGAGGGGCGACCGCCCTTCGTCCTAGACGCGCATCACCACCTTGCCGAATTGCCGGCCACCCTGCAGGTAGTCGTAGGCCTCGGCGATGGCGGAAAAATCGAAGATGCGATCTACCAGCGGGCGCAGCTGGTGCCGGGCGATGAACGAGCACATCTGTTCGAAGTGCTCGACCGAGCCGACCAGGATGCCCCTCAGCGAGGCGTTCAGGCGCTTGAGCTGGGCCAGGTCGGGCCTGGTCTCGAAGCCGGTAAGGACGCCTATCTGCGCCACCTGGCCGCCCTGCGCCAGGCTGTTGAGCGAACGCTCGAGGGTTTCCGGCCCGCCCAGTTCGAGCACATGCTGCACGCCTTGCCCTCCGGTCAGCGCCTTGATCGCCTGGTCCCAATCCGGCTGCTTGAGCGAGTTGATGGTTTGCCAGGCACCGAGGGCGCGGGCGCGTTCCAGCTTGTCGTCCGCCGACGAAATCACGATGGGTCGCGCACCGGCCGCCAGCGCGAATTGCAGACCGAAGGTGGCGACCCCGTCGGTGCCCTGCAGCAACAGGGTGTCGTTCGCCTGCAGCCGCCGCTCGCAGCCAAACAGGGCCTGCCATGCCGTGACACCGGCGCAGGGCAAGGTCGCCGCTTCCTCGTAGGCCAGGTGCTCGGGAATGGCGACCAGGGAGCGCGAAGGCACCACGATCGTCTCCGCCAGCACCCCAGGCCGTTCGCCGCCCAGCGCGGAGCGGGCATAGGCGCCGCGGTAGGCGCCATGCAACCAGTCCTGGAAGAAGCTGGGCATGACCCGGTCGCCTTCCGCCCAGCGACTCACCTCCGCCCCGACTTTCATCACCTCTCCGGCCGCATCGGAAAGCGGCACCAGCCCCTCTCGAATGCCCATGTACAGGCCACGCCGGATCAGCAGGTCACGATAGTTGAGGCTCACCGCCCTGACGCGGACCAGTACTTCATCCTTCGCCAGAGGCGGGACCGGCGTTCGTGAGAGAATCGGTTGAAAGCCGTTGCCATCGGCAGCCAATCGCATGCAGCGGCTGAAGATCGGCAGAACAGTTGCAGAAGACATGAAATATCCCTATTTATGTAATGGCAAATACATAAATAAGCAGTCGACTATTTCCGGTCAAGCTTTTTGTATAGTGATCGCTATGAAAGAAGTCATGGAAAAGAAACCCCGCGGCAGGCCTCGCACCTTCGACCGGCAAGCAGCCCTGCAACATGCCCTCGAGCTGTTCTGGACGCAGGGTTACGAAGGCACCAGCATCGCCGACCTGGTCGCCGTCATGGGTATCAATCCGCCCAGCCTGTATGCCGCCTTCGGCTCCAAGGAAGCGCTGTTCCTGGAAGCGATCGAGTGCTATCTGCAGGGACCGGGCAGTTTCCTCCAGCGCGCGCTGGACCATGCCGACAGCGCCCATGCCTTCGTCACCCGCATGCTGACCGACGCCGCCGTGGAGTTCACCGACCCCAGGCACCCGGCCGGCTGCCTGATCGCCAGCACCCTGCTCACCTGCCCGGCGGCACTCTGCAACCTGGCAGCCACCATCAAGGACATGCGCCTGGAAACCCTGGCGGTCATCGAGCAGCGGCTGAGCGAGGGGCAACAGGCGGGCGAACTGCCGGAGACGATCGACTGCGCGGTGCTCGCGCGCTTCTATTCGACGCTGCTGCAAGGCCTGTCGATCCAGGCCCAGGATGGCGCTTCCCGGGACGCCCTGCTCGCCGTCGTGGCGATCACCCTGAGCCGCTGGCCTCAGTCCCTGGGCGCGTAGGCGAACACGTCCGCGCGCATCTGCTGCGCATCCATTCCGGACGCCACCAGCGCATCCAGCGTGGCATAGACCATCGCCGGCGAGCCGCTGGCGTAGACATGCAGCGTTTTCAGATCGGCAAAATCCTCGCGCACCGCTTCATGCAGCAAGCCACGACGCCCCGGCCAGTCGTCGGCATCGCTGACCACCTGGTGCAGAGACAGGTTGGCCAGCCCGCGCCATTCCTCCCAATGCGGCAGCCGATAGAAATCCTCCGGCCTGCGCACCCCCCAGTAGAGATGCACGGGATGGGCGAAGCCGGCGGCCCGGCAGTACTCGATCAGACTGTGCATCTGCGCCATGCCGGTACCGGCGGCAATGAGCACCAGCGGGCCGGGCGGCAGTTCGCCCAAGTGCGTGTCGCCGAAGGGCATCTGCACCCGGACGACGCCTTGGCGGCGCAGGAAATCGATCAGCGCGCGGGTAGAGTCGTCCCGGGCCAGGATGTGCAGCTCCAGTTCCCGCCCGGCGTGGGGCGAGCTGGCCAGGGAGAACGCCGAGTAGTCGCCATCCTCGCGCTGCAACAGCAGGTACTGTCCGGCGTAATAGCGCGCCGCCTTGCCGGCGGGCGCACGCAGGCGCACGCGAAACACGTCGCCGCCGGCATCGAGGCACTCGATCAGCTGGCAGCTCAGTTCGCGAACCGGCAGCTCGCCGGGGGCGAGCACGCCGTCCCAGTGCAGCACGCAGTCCTGCTCCGGCTCGGCCAGGCAGGCGAAGACCTCGCCATGGTCGCGGGTTTCGCCGGCCTGGCGAACCCGGCCGTTGACCAGCAACGCGGCGCAGATCTCGCAGTTGCCGTTGCGGCAACTCTGCGGGCACTCGTAGCCGAGGCGGCGCGCCGCATCGAGGATGCGCTCGCCGCTTTCGACTTCGAGCACCGCGCCGGAAGGTTGCAGGGTCACTTTCATCAGTCGATCCCCAGATCGGCCCAAAGCGCGTCCACCCGACGCTTGACCGCCTCGTCCTGGACGATGGCGCGGCCCCATTCGCGGGTGGTCTCGCCCGGCCACTTGTGGGTGGCATCCAGGCCCATCTTGGAGCCCAGCCCTGACACCGGCGAAGCGAAATCCAGGTAGTCGATCGGCGTGTTGTCGATCATCACCGTATCGCGCTTGGGGTCCATGCGCGTGGTAATCGCCCAGATCACGTCGTTCCAGTCCCGCGCATCGATGTCGTCGTCGGTGACGATAACGAACTTGGTGTACATGAACTGTCGCAGGAACGACCACACCCCCAGCATGACGCGCTTGGCATGGCCGGGATACTGCTTCTTCATGGTCACCACCGCCATGCGGTAGGAACAGCCCTCCGGCGGCAGGTAGAAGTCGGTGATCTCGGGAAACTGCTTCTGCAGGATCGGCACGAACACTTCGTTGAGCGCCACACCGAGTATCGCCGGCTCATCCGGCGGCCGGCCGGTGTAGGTGCTGTGGTAGATCGGGTCGCGACGCCGGGTGATGCGCTCGACGGTGAACACCGGGAAGCGATCCACCTCGTTGTAATAGCCGGTATGGTCGCCGTAGGGACCTTCATCGGCCATCTCGCCCGGATGGATCACGCCTTCCAGCACGATCTCGGCGCTGGCCGGCACCTGCAGGTCGCTGCCGCGGGCCTTGACCAGTTCGGTCTTGTTCCCGCGCAGCAGGCCGGCGAAGGCGTACTCGGAGAGGCTGTCGGGCACCGGCGTCACGGCGCCGAGAATGGTCGCCGGATCGGCGCCCAGCGCCACGCAGACCGGATAGGGCTGGCCGGGGAACTTCTCGCACCAGTCGCGGAAATCCAGCGCACCGCCGCGATGGCTCAGCCAGCGCATGATCACCTTGTTGCGACCGATCACCTGCTGGCGGTAGATGCCGAGGTTCTGCCGTTCCTTGTTCGGGCCCTTGGTGATGGTCAGGCCCCAGGTGATCAGCGGGCCGACATCGCCGGGCCAGCAGGTCTGTACCGGCAGCTTGCCCAGGTCGACGTCGTCGCCCTCCTCGATCACTTCCTGGCAGGGCGCGTCCTTGAGGACCTTGGGCGCCATCGACAGGACCTTCTTGAAGATCGGCAGCTTCGACCAAGCGTCCTTCAGGCCCTTGGGCGGCTCGGGCTCCTTGAGGAAAGCCAGCAGCTTGCCGATTTCACGCAGCTCGCCGACGTCCTCGGCGCCCATGCCCAGTGCCACCCGCCCGGGAGTGCCGAACAGATTGCCGAGGACCGGGATATCGAAGCCGGTAGGTTTTTCGAACAGCAGCGCCGGGCCGCCCTTGCGCAGGGTGCGGTCGCAGATCTCGGTCATTTCCAGCACCGGCGAAACCGGTGCGGCGATGCGCTTGAGCTCGCCGCGCTGTTCCAAGCCACGGATAAAGTCGCGCAGATCGCGATACTGCATGCGGGGGCCTCGTCTAGGCGTGCAGGTCGGGGCGCAAAGTTTAGCGCCGAACTCGGTTATTCCAAAACATGCCGGACAAACAAAGGCCGGGTTTCCCCGGCCTTGGTTGGCATGCTCGGCACGTTTACTTGCGACGCATCGACTGGAAGAACTCGTCGTTGGTCTTGGTCGCCTTGAGCTTGTCGATGAGGAATTCGATGGCGGCGATCTCGTCCATCGGGTGCAGCAACTTGCGCAGGATCCACATGCGCTGCAGCTCGTCCTCGGCGGTCAGCAACTCTTCGCGGCGGGTACCGGCACGGTTGATGTTGATGGCCGGGAATACGCGCTTCTCGGCGATGCGGCGGTCCAGCGGCAGTTCCATGTTGCCGGTGCCCTTGAATTCCTCGTAGATCACCTCGTCCATCTTCGAGCCGGTCTCGACCAGCGCGGTGGCGATGATGGTCAGCGAGCCGCCTTCCTCGATGTTACGGGCAGCACCGAAGAAGCGCTTGGGCTTCTCCAGGGCATGGGCGTCGACACCACCGGTGAGCACCTTGCCGGAGCTAGGGATCACGGTGTTGTAGGCACGCGCCAGGCGGGTGATGGAATCGAGCAGGATGACCACGTCCTTCTTGTGCTCGACCAGGCGCTTGGCCTTCTCGATCACCATCTCGGCGACCTGCACGTGGCGGGTCGGCGGCTCGTCGAAGGTGGAGGCGACCACTTCGCCGCGCACGGTGCGCTGCATCTCGGTCACTTCTTCCGGGCGCTCATCGATCAGCAGGACGATCAGGTGGCACTCGGGGTTGTTGCGGGTGATGTTGGCCGCGATGTTCTGCAGCATGATGGTCTTGCCCGCTTTCGGCGGGGCGACGATCAGGCCGCGCTGGCCCTTGCCGATCGGCGCGCAGAGGTCGATAACCCGACCGGTGAGGTCTTCGGTGGAGCCGTTGCCGGCTTCCATGACCAGGCGCTTGTTGGGGAACAGCGGGGTCAGGTTCTCGAACAGGATCTTGTTCTTCGCGTTTTCCGGACGGTCGAAATTGATGGTATCGACCTTGAGCAGCGCGAAGTAGCGCTCGCCTTCCTTCGGCGGGCGGATCTTGCCGACGATGGTATCGCCGGTACGCAGGTTGAAGCGGCGGATCTGGCTCGGCGAGACGTAGATGTCATCCGGACCGGCCAGGTAGGAGGAGTCCGCGGAGCGCAGGAAGCCGAAGCCGTCCTGGAGAATCTCCAGCACGCCGTCACCGGAGATTTCCTCGCCGCTTTTCGCGTGCTTCTTGAGCAGGGAGAAAATCACGTCCTGCTTGCGCGAACGGGCCATGTTCTCCAGGCCCATCTGTTCGGCCATTTCCAGCAGTTCGGTAATCGGCTTTTGCTTGAGTTCGGTCAGATTCATAGATTGACGTAAGTACGAGGGGGTTGGAGCAAGCATTGAGCTTGGGAGGCCGCGCCGCAGAGAATGGCGACTGGATCGCTGTACTTATTCGAGTAGGAATGCGTCGGCGACGGCATGCAGAGGGCAACGAAGGAATCGTCGCGAGGCCGAATGTAACACCGGTGTAGCGGAGCGTCTAGTGCGATGGCCGAAAAAAAGCCCCGCAATTTGCGGGGCTTTGGCGCATCGCAGCAATCAGATATTGCTGTCGAGGAAGGCAGCCAGTTGCGACTTGGACAGCGCGCCGACCTTGGTCGCTTCGATGTTGCCGTTCTTGAACAGCATCAGGGTCGGGATACCGCGCACGCCGTACTTCGGCGGGGTGTCCTGGTTCTCGTCGATGTTCAGCTTGCAGACCTTCAGCTTGCCCTGATAGTCCTTAGCGATCTCATCGAGCACCGGGGCGATCATCTTGCACGGGCCGCACCATTCGGCCCAGTAGTCGACCAGTACCGCACCCTCGGCCTGGAGCACGTCCTGCTCGAAACTGGCGTCGGTGACGTTGGTGATGAACTCGCTCATGGATAGTCTCCGTGGTCGGAAGCAAAAAGTGGCCGCCATCATAGCCCGGCTTGTCCGCCACCGGAAGCCGCGGACGATTGAGCCTGGCTATGGCTACCCGTCGAAAAAGGCAATGATCGCGTGCCGGCCGCCAAACGCCCGCCGGCACCGATCACCTTACTCTAGACCGGCCGGTGCAATGTGCTGTTCAACTTCGGCGCCGGCAAATCCTCGCGCAGCGCCTTGTGCAGGCTGAACATCATCAGCCAGAGGATCAGCGCGAACGGCAGACCGCTGCTGATGGCGGCGGTCTGCAGCGCTCCCAGGCCGCCGCCGAGCAGCAGCACGGCAGCCACCACGCCTTCGCTGGCCGCCCAGAAGATGCGCTGGCCGACCGGCGCATCGAGGCGACCGCCGGCGGTGATGGTGTCGATCACCAGCGAGCCGGAGTCGGAACTGGTGACGAAGAACACCACCACCAGCAGGATCGCCAGCACGCTGGTGACGTCCGCCAACGGGTACTTCTCCAGCAGGGCGAAGAACGCCGTGGCCACATTGGCATTCACCGCCGCCTCGATGCCGCCGCCGCCGAACAGCTCTTCATACAGCGCCGCGCCACCGAAGCTGGTAAGCCAGATGAAGGTCAGCAGTGTCGGCACCAGCAACACGCCGAGTACGAACTCGCGCAATGTGCGGCCCCGGGAGATGCGCGCGATGAACAGGCCCACGAACGGCGACCAGGAAATCCACCAGGCCCAGTAGAACACCGTCCACGACGACTGCCAGCCGGACTCCGGGCGATAGGCCGCCGTCCAGGAACTCAGGCTCAGCAGGTCCTGCAGGTACTGACCGGTGTGCTGCACCAGCCCGGAGAGAATGAACAGCGTCGGCCCCAGCAGGATGATGAACAGCAGCATGCCGAGCGCCGCCCACAGGTTGATTTCGGAGAGCCACTTGATGCCCTTGTCCAGGCCCAGCGTCACGGACAACGTGGCCAGGCCGGTGATGCCAGCGATCAGCCAGAGCTTCAGCGTGGTATCGCCGACCACGCCGAACACCCGCTCCAGGCCGGCGGCTACCTGGCTGACGCCGAGGCCCAGGGAGGTGGCGATGCCGAACAGGGTGGCGACCACCGCGACGATGTCGATCAGATGTCCGAGGGGGCCGTTGATGCGCTCGCCCAGCAGCGGCTGGAACGCCGAGCGAATGGTCAGCGGCAAGCCGCGATTGAATGAGAAGTAGGCCAGCGACAGCCCCACCAACGCGTACACGCCCCAGGCATGCAGGCCCCAGTGCAGGAAGGTGAGTTCCATGGCGCGCTGCGCCGCCTGCACCGAGTGTCCCTCGATCATCGGCGGCGAAGCGAAGTGATAGATCGGCTCGGCAACGCTCCAGAACACCAGGCCGATGCCCATGCCGGCGGCGAACAGCATGGCGAACCAGGTGGGGAACTTGTAGTCCGGCCTGGCCTCGGCACCGCCCAGACGTACATGGGCGAAACGGCTCAGGGCCAGGTACAGGGCGAACAGCAGGAACACTTGCACGCTGAGAATGAAGAACCAGCCGAAATTGTGAGTGATCCAGTTCTTGATGGTGGCGAAGGCCGCATCGCTGGCCTCCAGGTTGAACAGGGTGATCAGGACGAACGCGCCTATCAGCATCACCGAACCGAAAAACACCGGCGCGTTGATGGATAGGCCCAAGCGCCGCCAGATGGGTTGCTCCAATTGAGCAGACATATCGTCATCCTCTAGTCTGATTGCGGCGCTCTATTATGCCACAAGCTTGCAGGCGTCACTTGGCACGCTAGTACCAGCATTCACATTGGCGATGCCGCCTTATCGTGGCAGGATGGCGCGGTTCAGTACCGAGACGTTGGACCATGCCGACACCAGCCGCCGAGAGCTTTTCCCTGATCGCCGCCATCGACCTCGGCTCGAACAGTTTCCATATGGTCCTGGCCAAACTCGACCAGGGCGAGATCCGCATCCTCGAGCGCCTGGGCGAGAAGGTCCAGCTCGCCGCCGGCATCAATGACGAGCGGTTGCTCAGCGAAGACGCGATTCTGCGCGGCCTCGACTGCCTGCGGCGCTTCGCCCAGCTGATCGGCGGCCTGCCCCAGGGAGCGGTGCGCATCGTCGGCACCAACGCACTGCGCGAGGCCTACAACAGCGCCGAGTTCATCCGCCGTGCCGAGGCCATCCTCGGCCATCCGGTGGAGGTCATTTCCGGGCGCGAGGAAGCTCGGCTGATCTACCTGGGTGTCTCCCATACCCTTGCCGATACTCCCGGCCGGCGCCTGGTGGCGGATATCGGCGGCGGCAGCACCGAATTCATCATCGGCCAGCGCTTCGAGTCGCAACTGCGGGAAAGCCTGCAGATGGGCTGCGTCAGCTACACCCGGCGGTTCTTCCGCGACGGCAAGATCACCGCCGCGCGCTACGCCCAGGCCTACACCGCCGCCCGCCTGGAGCTGATGAGCATCGAGCAGAGCCTGCGCCGGCTCGGCTGGCAGGAAGCGGTCGGCGCCTCCGGCACCATTCGCGCGGTCGGCCTGGCGATCAAGGGTGGCGGCCACGGCAATGGCGAGGTCACCGCGGAGGGCCTGGCCTGGCTCAAGCGCAAGGTGCTCAAGCTGGGCGACGTGGACAAACTCGACCTCGACGGGGTAAAGCCGGACCGCCGGGCGATTTTTCCCGCCGGCCTGGCAATTCTCGAGGCGATCTTCGACGCGCTGGAGCTCCAGCGCATGAACCATTCCGAGGGCGCACTGCGCGAAGGCGTGCTCTATGACCTGCTCGGCCGCCATCACCATGAGGACGTGCGCGAACGCACCCTCGGTGCACTGATGGAGCGCTACCATGTCGACCAGGAACAGGCCGCGCGTGTCGAAGCCAAGGCGCTGGCGGCACTGGACAAGGTGGCGGCCGCCTGGGACCTGGAGGACAACTGGCACCGCGAGTTGCTGAGCTGGGCCGCGCGGGTGCATGAGATCGGCCTGGACATCGCCCACTACCACTATCACAAGCACGGCGCCTACCTGATCGAACATTCCGACCTGCCTGGCTTCTCGCGCCAGGACCAGCAGATGCTCGCCCTTCTGGTGCGTGGCCATCGACGCAACATTCCCCAGGACAAGTTCGCCGACTTCGGCGACGACGGCGCCAAGCTGATCCGCCTGTGCGTGCTGCTGCGCTTTGCCATCCTGTTCCACCATATCCGCGGCACCCAGGAAATGCCCCAGGTGCGCCTGAGTGCCGGCGAGCAGAGTCTGGACCTGGAGTTCCCCAAGGGCTGGCTGGAGGCCAATCCGCTGACCCAGGCCGATTTCGCCCAGGAAGCGGAATGGCTGAAGCGCATCGGCTTCAGCCTCACGGCGCGATGACCATCGCCCCACCGCTGGGCTTCGGCGCTGCGCGCCTCAACCGCAACCTACGAAAGTCGCCTGCCCAGCGTGCAGGTTGTGGTTGAGCGAAGCGAAGCCCAACAAGTCACGTATCTGTCGCCAGGGATGGTAGACGCACCTCCCGTTGGGCGTCAGCGCGGCAGCGGGCTGGCCAGTTTTTCCAGCAGGGTCGCCTGCACGTTGCGTGAGTTCTGGTTGCCGGTGGGGCTGATGCGCACGTAGCGACCGTCTGGCTGCAGCACCCAGCTCTGGGTGTTGTCGGTGAGATAGGCCTCCAGCTCCTTCTTCACCCGCAGCACCAGTTTCTTGCCTTCCACCGGGAAGCAGGTCTCGACGCGCTTGTCGAGGTTGCGCTCCATCCAGTCGGCGCTGGACAGGTAGAGCTTCTCGTCGCCGCCATTGAGGAAGTAGTAGATGCGGCTGTGCTCGAGGAAGCGGCCGATGATCGAACGCACCTGGATATTGTGCGAGACACCCGGAACGCCCGGGCGCAGGCAGCACATGCCGCGCACCACCAGGTCGATCTTCACGCCGGCCTGGCTGGCCTTGTACAGCGCGCGGATGATCTTCGGGTCGGTCAGCGAATTGACCTTGGCCATGATGTGCGCCGGCTTGCCTTCGCTGGCGTGCAAGGTCTCCTTGGCGATCATGTCGAGAATGCCCTTCTTCAGGGTGAAGGGCGCGTGCAGCAGCTTCTTCATGCGCAGCGTCTTGCCCATGCCGATGAGCTGGCTGAACAGCTTGGAGACGTCCTCGCAGAGTGCATCGTCCGAGGTCAGCAGGCTGTAGTCGGTGTACAGGCGGGCATTGCCGGCGTGGTAGTTGCCGGTGCCGAGGTGGGCATAGCGCACCAGTTCGCCATTCTCGCGGCGCAGGATCAGCATCATCTTGGCGTGAGTCTTGAAGCCGACCACGCCATAGATCACCACCGCGCCGGCCGCCTGCAGGCGGCTGGCCAGGGCCAGGTTGGACTCCTCGTCGAAGCGCGCGCGCAGCTCGATCACCGCGGTGACTTCCTTGCCGTTGCGCGCCGCCTCCACCAGGGCATCGACGATTTCCGAATTCGCCCCGGAACGGTAGAGCGTCTGCTTGATCGCCAGCACGTGGGGGTCCTTGGCCGCCTGGCGCAGCAGGTCGACCACCGGCGTGAACGACTCGAACGGGTGCATCAGCAGGATGTCCTGCTTGCCGACCACGTTGAACAGGTTGTCGCTGTTCTGCAGCAGCTTGGGAATTACCGGGGTGAACGGGGCGTACTGCAGTTCCGGATGGCTATCCAGGCCGGTGATGCTGAACAGACGGGTCAGGTTGACCGGACCGTTGACCTGGTACAGCTCGCTCTCGCTCAGGGTGAACTGCTTGAGCAGGTAGTCGGAGAGGTGCTTCGGGCAGGTGTCGGCCACCTCCAGGCGCACCGCATCGCCGTAGCGACGGGAGAACAGCTCGCCGCGCAGGGCGCGGGCCAGGTCCTCGACGTCCTCGGTGTCCACCGCCAGGTCGGCGTTGCGGGTCAGGCGGAACTGATAGCAGCCTTTGACCTTCATGCCCTGGAACAGGTCGTCGGCATGGGCGTGGATCATCGACGAGAGGAACACGTAGTTGTCGCCGGCACCACTGACGTCGTCCGGTACGCGGATGATGCGCGGCAGCAGGCGCGGCGCCGGGATGATCGCCAGGCCGGAGTCGCGACCGAAGGCGTCCACCCCCTCGAGCTCGACGATGAAGTTCAGGCTCTTGTTCACCAGCAGCGGGAACGGGTGGGTCGGATCGAGACCGATGGGCGTGACGATGGGGGCGATCTCGTCGCGGAAATAGCGGCGCACCCAGGTCTTCAGCTTGGGCGTCCAGTGGCGTCGGCGAATGAAGTTGATCTGGTGCTTGGCCAGCTCCGGCAGCAGCACATCGTTGAGAATGGCGTACTGGCGGGTGACCTGCTCATGCACCAGCTCGCTGATGCGCGACAGCGCCTGGTGCGGCTGCAGGCCGTCGGCACCGGCCTGTTCGCGGGCGAAGTTGATCTGCTTCTTCAGGCCGGCGACGCGGATCTCGAAGAACTCGTCCAGGTTGCTGGAGAAGATCAGCAGGAATTTCAGCCGCTCCAGCAACGGGTAGGACTCGTCCAGCGCCTGCTCCAGCACGCGGATGTTGAACTGCAGCTGCGACAGCTCGCGGTGGATGTACAGGCTGCTGTCGTCCAGGCCCGGCACCGGCGGAGGCGGCGGTGGGGGCTCCACCGGCGGCGGCGTCTCCACCACCGCTTCCTCGGTCGGCTGGGCTTCGAGCAATTCGCTGTCGCGGGGTCCTTCGGTGTTCATCGGTTCTTCCCGGGGCTATTGCCCCTGTTTTAGCAGTTGCGCCGCACGTTTGGCGAAATAGGTGAGGATGCCATCCGCGCCGGCGCGCTTGAAGGCGGTGAGCGATTCGAGAATGACAGCCTCGGACAGCCAGCCGTTCTGGATCGCCGCCATGTGCATGGCGTATTCGCCGCTGACCTGGTAGGCGAAGGTCGGTACGCGGAATTCTTCCTTCACCCGCCAGACGATGTCGAGGTAGGGCATGCCCGGCTTGACCATGACCATGTCGGCGCCTTCGGCGAGGTCGGCCGCGACTTCGTGTAACGCCTCGTTGCCGTTGGCCGGGTCCATCTGGTAGGTGGCCTTGTTGCCCTTGCCGAGATTCGCCGCCGAGCCCACCGCATCGCGGAACGGCCCGTAGTAGGCGCTGGCGTACTTGGCCGAGTAGGCCATGATGCGCACGTTGGGATGGTCGGCCAGCTCCAGCGCCTCGCGGATCGCTTGCACGCGGCCGTCCATCATGTCCGACGGCGCCACCACCTGGACACCGGCGGCGGCATGGGACAGCGCCTGCTTGACCAGCGCGTCGATGGTCACGTCGTTCTGCACGTAGCCGTCGTCGTCGAGAATGCCGTCCTGCCCGTGGGTGGTGAAGGGGTCGAGCGCCACGTCGGTGATCACCCCCAGCTCGGGGAAGCGCTCGCGCAGGGCACGGGTGGCGCGCTGGGCGATGCCGTCCGGGTTCCAGGCTTCGGCAGCATCCAGGGACTTCTTCTCCAGCGGCGTCACCGGAAACAGCGCCAACGCCGGGATGCCCAGCTCCACGCATGCGGCGGCTTCTTCCAGCAACAGATCGATAGACAGCCGCTCGACCCCGGGCATCGACGGCACGGCCTCGCGGCGATTCTCGCCGTCGAGCACGAACACCGGCAGGATCAGGTCATTGGCGGTCAGTTGATTCTCGCGCACCAGGCGACGGGAAAAGTCGTCGCGGCGGTTGCGGCGCAGGCGGGTGGAGGGAAACAGGCGATTGGCGGGAGTAAAGCTCACGTAGCACTCCAGGAGCCCGATCAGGCGGGCGCAATGTGACAGGTATAAGCCAGCATTATGACCAAAAGATGACACCGCCGGCCGACGCTGCGACGGCTCGTCGCAGCGCCTGGGCAATGCGGCCCATTGTCGCCAGCCTCGCCTGCGACGGCCAGTCCTGCGTCATGATTTTCTCGTAGCAGGCCTCGTCATTTCGGCGTGACTTCGTTGAACCATACGCTATATAGTTTTCTATACAGCGAAAGCACGCCGCTCCCTGCGGTCAACATGCTGTCCGCAACTATTGGAGCCCTGCCATGACTCGTTTCGTCTCCCGCATCGCCGCCAGCCTGCTGCTGGTCGCGCACGCCGCCGTCAGCCAGGCCGAGGACGTCCAGATCGCCGTCGCGTCGAACTTCTCCGCGCCCTTCCAGGCCCTGGCCGATGCCTTCGAAAAGAACACTGGGCATAAAGTCCGGGCATCCTTCGGGTCCACCGGGCACTTCTACGCCCAGATCAGGAACGGCGCGCCCTATGACGTCTTCCTCGCCGCCGATAGCCGCACCCCGGCGATGCTCGAAGAGCAAGGCCAGGCCGTGCTCGGCACGCGCTTCACCTATGCCATCGGTGCCCTGGCGCTCTGGTCGCCGGAGCCCGGCTACGTGGACGACGAAGGCGACGTGCTCGAGCGCGACGACTTCGAGCACCTGGCCATCGCCAATCCGGAAACCGCGCCCTACGGCCTGGCCGCCACCGAGGTCATCGACAAGCTGGGCCTGACCCAGCACCTGCGCGGCAAGCTGGTGGAAGGACAGAACATCACCCAGGCCTACCAGTTCATCTCCTCCGGCAACGCCAAGCTGGGCTTCGTGGCGCTCTCGCAGATATCCCGGGACGGCAAGCTCGCCGACGGATCGGCCTGGATAGTGCCAGGCGAGCTGTATACGCCGATTCGCCAGGATGGCGTGGTGCTCACCCCCGCCATCGATAATCCGGCGGCGACCGCACTGGTGGAATACCTGAAGACGCCGCAAGCCAGGGCCGTCATCGAATCCTACGGCTACAGCTTCTGAGCGCAGCCAGCTGCCCGCCTGCCGCGTCGCGGGCGGGTGCCTGGCGAACGGCCTGTCGGCTCGCCGCGAAATGAGCGAAGCTGCACCCCAACCGCCTTTCGAGATGTCTCGATGCCTCTGAGCAGTAGCGACTTCGCCGCCATCTGGCTGACCTTGCAACTGGCCGGCCTGACCACCCTGATCCTGCTGCTGATCGGCACGCCCATCGCCTGGTGGCTGGCACGCAGCCGCGCCTGGTGGAAAGCGCCGGTCGCCGCCCTGGTGGCGCTGCCGCTGGTGCTGCCGCCGACCGTGCTCGGCTTCTACCTGCTGGTGGCCATGGGGCCGCACGGCTGGATCGGCCAGCTGACGCAGAGCCTCGGCCTCGGCACCCTGCCCTTCACCTTCGCCGGGCTGGTGGTGGCTTCGGTGCTGTATTCGATGCCCTTCGTCGTGCAGCCGCTGCAGAACGCCTTCGAAGCCATCGGCCAGCGACCGCTGGAAGTCGCCGCCACCTTGCGCGCCTCGCCGCTGGATGCCTTCTTCAGCGTGGTGCTGCCGCTGTCGCGGCGCGGCTTCCTGCATGCCGCCGTGCTGGGATTCGCCCATACCGTTGGCGAGTTCGGCGTGGTGCTGATGATCGGCGGCAACATCCAGGACAAGACGCGGGTGGTATCGGTGCAGATCTTCGATCATGTCGAGGCCATCAAGTACGACCAGGCGCACTGGCTGGCCGGTGGCATGCTGCTGTTCTCCTTCGTGGTGCTGCTGGCGCTCTACTCGCGCCGGCGCCCGGCGGTCACTTGGAGTTGAGCATGGCCAGCGAGCAACCCATCCTCGCGCGCTTTCGCCTGTGCCACGGCAGGTTCGCCCTGGACGTCGACCTCGATTTGCCCGGCCGCGGCGTGACCGCGCTGTTCGGCGCGTCCGGTTCCGGCAAGACCAGCCTGCTGCGCTGCATCGCCGGGCTGGAGCGCGTGCCCGGCGGGGTGCTGCGCTTTCGCGGGGAAACCTGGCAGGACGCCGACACCTGGCTGCCGCCGCACCAGCGGCCGCTCGGCTACGTGTTCCAGGAAGCCAGCCTGTTTCCCCATCTCAGCGTGCTGGACAACCTGCGCTACGGCCTCAAGCGCACCAAGGCGGCACCGTCCGGCGCCCTCGAGCAGGCCATCGATCTGCTCGGCATCCGACCGCTGCTGGAGCGTCGCCCGCAGGGTCTTTCCGGTGGCGAGCGCCAGCGCGTGGCCATCGCCCGCGCGCTGGCGGTGGCGCCGCGCCTGCTTCTGATGGACGAGCCGCTGGCGGCCCTGGACCTGCCGCGCAAGCGGGAAATCCTGCCGTACCTCGAACGCCTGCATGACGAGCTGGATGTTCCGCTGCTGTATGTCAGCCACGCCCCCGACGAGGTGGCCCGGCTGGCCGACCACCTGGTGCTGCTGGACGACGGCCGCGTCCTCGCCAGCGGCCCGGTGGGCGAAACCCTGGCGCGCCTCGACCTGCCCAGTGCCCTGGGCGAGGACGCCGGAGTGGTGCTGGAGGGTCGGGTCGCGGCCTACGATGCGGACTACCAGTTGCTGCGCCTGGAGCTGCCGGGCGACGCCGGCCTCAGTCTGCGCGTCCCCCAAGGCCCGCTGCCCATCGGCCGCAGGCTGCGCTGCAAGATCCAGGCTCGCGATCTCAGCCTGACGCTGGAACCCCAGGCCCATACCAGCATTCTCAATCTGCTGCCGGTGCGCGTGGTGGCCGAGGCCGCCGCCGAGCATCCGGCCCATGTGCTGGTGCGCCTGGACGCCGACGGCAGCCCGTTGCTGGCGCGCATCACCCGCTACTCGCGGGACCGGCTCGGCCTGCATCCCGGCCAGTCGCTCTGGGCGCAGATCAAGGCGGTGGCGCTGCTGGCCTGAGCCAGGGCGCGCCACCTTATTCGGCGATTGAATAAGACGCTTATTTTTAACTATTTCAATGAATAAACGGTCTCCTTCTATAGTGCCCGTGACTTTGCATCGCCCCTGGAGACTTGCCATGACCTTCACCGCGTTTCGCCGTCCCCTGTTGTCGCTCGGACTGATTGCCGCCGTCACGCTCGCCTGCAGCGGCGTCGCCAGTGCCGCCGGCCTGCTCGAGCAGATCGAACAGCGCGGCAGCATCAAGATCGGCCTGGAGGGCACCTATCCGCCCTTCAACTACCAGGACGAGCACGGCACGCTCACCGGCTTCGAAGTGGAGTTCGCCCGGGCGCTGGCCAAGGAGCTGGGAGTCGAGGCCGAATTCCAGCCGACCAAGTGGGACGGCATGCTCGCCGCCCTGGAATCCAAGCGCCTGGACGTGGTGATCAATCAGGTGACGATCTCCGACGAGCGCCGCCAGAAGTACGACTTCTCCACGCCCTATACCGTCTCCGGCATCCAGGCGCTGACCCGCCAGGGCGAGCAGGACGCCATCCATGATGCGCAGGACCTGGCCGGCAAGAAGGTCGGCGTCGGCCTGGGCACCAACTACGAACAGTGGCTGCAGGAGCACGTACCGCAGGCGGACATCCGCACCTACGACGACGATGCCACCAAGTACCAGGACCTGCGTGTCGGCCGCCTCGATGCGATCCTCACCGACCGCCTCGCCGCCCATGAACTGATCGCCAAGACCGGCGGCACGCTGGCGGTGGCTGGCGAACCGTTCTCCCGCCAGGAAGCCGGCGTGGCCCTGCGCAAGGGCAACCCGCAGCTGCTGGCCGCCATCGACGCCGCCATCGACCGGCTGCGCGCTGACGGCACCTTGCAGCGGCTGTCCGAGAAATGGTTCCAGGCTGATGTGACCCGCTGATGGAAGCCGGCCTGCAGCTCGCCCTGGACTCCGCGCCCTTCCTGCTCAAGGGCGCGCTCTACACGGTGCTCCTCAGCCTGGGCGGCATGTCCTTCGGGTTGCTGCTCGGTTTCGTCCTGGCCCTCGCGCGGCTCTATGGCGTCGCCGCGCTGCGCGGCCTGGCGCGGGTCTACGTGTCGTTCTTCCGCGGCACGCCGCTACTGGTGCAACTGTTCATGATCTATTACGGCCTGCCGCAACTGGGCATCCAGCTGGAGCCGCTGCCGGCGGCGCTGATCGGCTTCTCGCTGAACATGGCCGCCTACACCTCGGAGATCCTGCGCGCCGCCATCGCCTCCATCGACCGCGGCCAGTGGGAAGCCGCGGCCAGCATCGGCATGGGGCGCATGCTGACGCTGCGCCGCGCGATCCTGCCGCAGGCCGCGCGTACCGCGCTGCCGCCGCTGGGCAACAGCTTCATCTCGCTGGTCAAGGACACCGCGCTGGCCGCCACCATCCAGGTCCCCGAGCTGTTCCGCCAGGCGCAGCTGATTACCGCGCGCACCTTCGAAATCTTCACCCTGTACCTGGCCGCGGCGCTGATCTACTGGCTGCTCGCCACGCTGCTGGCGCATTTCCAGGGACGCCTGGAAGCCCGGGTCAACCAACACGAACAGGACGCCCGATGATCTCCCTACGCAACCTGAGCAAAGCCTTCGACGGCCAGCCCGTGCTCCAGGGCATCGACCTCGATGTGCAACCCGGCGAGGTGGTGGCCATCATCGGCCCCAGCGGCTCGGGCAAGACCACCCTGCTGCGTTGCCTCAATCTGCTGGAGCAGCCCGACGGCGGGAGCATCCGCATCGGCGACATCGAGATCGACGCCGACCGCCCCTTCGCCGCGCAGCGCGGAATGGCCGGCAAGTTGCGCCAGCAGGTCGGCTTCGTCTTCCAGAACTTCAACCTGTTCCCCCACCGCACCGCCCTGGAGAACGTCATCGAAGGGCCGGTGTACGTGAAGAAAGAGGCGCGGCGCACGGCGACCGAGCGCGGGCTCGCGCTGCTGGCCAAGGTCGGCCTGGCGGGCAAGGAGGACGCCTACCCCAAGCGCCTCTCCGGCGGGCAGCAACAGCGCGTGGCGATCGCCCGGGCGCTGGCGATGGAGCCGCAGGTCATCCTGTTCGACGAGCCCACCTCGGCGCTGGACCCGGAATTGGTCGGCGAAGTGCTGGCGACCATTCGCGGCCTCGCCGAGGAAGGCCGCACCATGATCATCGTCACCCACGAAATGAACTTCGCCCGCGACGTGGCCAACCGGGCGATCTTCATGGATGGCGGGGCGATCATCGAGCAGGGCGAGGCCCGCCAGCTGTTCGACGCGCCCCGCGAAGCGCGTACCCGGCAGTTTCTCGGCATGCAGCGGCAACCTGCCGGATTCGAGTAACGGTAGCGCCCGCCTTCACCGGGCGGGCTCGGCGATTTCCGTGGGAAACCCGGCGCGAACGGCTCAGGCGCTGTGCCGCCCCAGCCGCTCGCCGCGGCTTTGCAACCGATAGAGGTAGGCGAAGCCCTGTTCCCAGCGACGATGGCCGGACTGCACGTTGATATGCCCGGCACCCGGCAGGATGCTTGCCTCGGCGCCCCAGTCCGCGGCCATCGCCCGCGCGCGGGCGGCGCTGGCCGCGGGGTCGTTGTCCGAACCGACCAGCAGGCTGGCGAAGGGCAACGGCTGGCGCGGGATCGGTGCGAAGTTGCGCAGCGCGGCCGGGCAATCCGGCCGCTCGACGTCCGCCGGCGCCACCAGCAAGGCACCGCGCACCCGCCGCAGCACCTCGGCCGGTGCCTGCGCGGCCCAGTGGGCGATAGTGACGCAGCCCAGGCTATGGGCGATCAGCATGACCGGCCGCGGATCGGCGAGCAGCGCCTGCTGCAGGCGACCGACCCATCGCTCGCGGCACGGAGCGAACCAGTCGGCCTGCTCCACTCGCGCGGCGTTCGGCAGGTTTCGCTGCCAGTGGCTCTGCCAATGCTGCTCCGGCGAGCCCTGCCAGCCAGGCACCATCAGGTAACGGATCGCTTCATCGCCCATGAGCGCTTCTCCCGGAATGACAATGGCGCGCAGTGTAGGCAGGCCAAAGGAAGGACATGAAGGAATAAGAAATTCTTTGCTTATTCATTTTTTGTCTCGACAAGTAGCGCGTGCCTGCAATCGCTCATGAAGTGTTTTGGTTATATAAAAATTCTTAAATAGTATTTTAAAGAATAAAAGTCCCCGCCTACCATCCGCTCCATTCCGCCCGAAACGGCAGCCGACATCAGGAGCTAACCATGAGCACCCCCTTGCCGAACCCGGCGGCTCCGGATCACGGCCGCGCCTGGCAGGAAATCCAAGACGCCCTGCTGGGCCTGCGCTACGGCTCGGTGGAAATCACCGTGCACAACGGCCAGGTCGTGCAGATCGAACGCAAAGAAAAATTCCGCCTGCCGCCCAACGCCAAGCAGGCCTGAACCTCCCCGTCCCGACTGGACCACCAGAGGGCGTGCTGCATGAGACCGAGACCACGAGCATGACCACGCACCTCGAACCGCTCCGAGTACGACACCGCCGATGTCGCTGGCGAATGTGCCGCTGAACGTCCCAGACCGCCCGTTTCCATTCGTCTTTCGCGTGCGAGTTGCGCACGCCCCCTGGAGCCCCACATGTCCATTCGCCGTTTCGCCCTGGCCGCCCTGGCCAGTGCCTGGTTCGCCGCGCCCGCACTGGCCGCGACGGAAATCCTCAACGTTTCCTACGATCCCACCCGCGAGCTGTACCAGGCGTTCAATGCCGCGTTCACCCGGCACTGGCAGGCCGGCGGCCACCCGCCGGTCACCGTGCGGCAATCCCATGGTGGCTCCGGCAAGCAGGCCCGCGCGGTGATCGACGGGTTGCGCGCCGACGTGGTGACCCTGGCCCTGGCCGGCGATATCGACGAACTGCACTCGCTCGGCCGGCTGATCCCCGAGGACTGGCAGAGCCGCCTGCCACAGGCCAGCACTCCCTACACCTCGACCATCGTGTTCCTGGTCCGCAAGGGCAACCCGAAGGGCATCAAGGACTGGGACGACCTGGTCAAGCCCGGTGTGGAAGTGATCACTCCCAACCCGAAGACCTCTGGTGGCGCGCGCTGGAACTTCCTCGCCGCCTGGGCCTTCGCCCAGCAGCGTTACGGTAGCGAGGAGCAGGCCAAGGCCTTCGTCGAGAAGCTCTACCGGAACGTGCCGGTGCTGGACACCGGCGCCCGCGGCTCGACCATCACCTTCGTCAACAACCAGCTTGGCGACGTGCTGCTGGCCTGGGAGAACGAGGCCTTCCTGGCCCTGCAGGAACAGGGTGGCGAGCACGTCGAAGTCGTCGCACCCAGCCTGTCGATCCTCGCCGAGCCGCCAGTGGCGGTGGTCGACGCGAACGTCGACGCACGAGGCACCCGCGACGTCGCCGAGGCCTACCTGGGCTACCTCTACAGCGAGGAGGGCCAGCGCATCGCCGCGCAGCATTTCTATCGCCCGCGCGACGCCAAGGTCGCTGCCGAGTTCGCCCAGCAGTTCCCGCAGCTGAAGCTGGTGACCATCGACCAGCAATTCGGCGGCTGGAAACAGGCGCAACCGAGGTTCTTCGACGACGGCGGCCTCTTCGACCAGATCTACCAGGCCCATTAGAGAACAGCCACGAGCGACAAGCCCACAAGCTGCAAGCGGGCTTGTCGTCGCGCATCTACTTGTCGCTTGCAGCCAGAAGCTTGCCGTTGAGGTCCTATGAATCGCCGCCTTTCTCCGGTCATCCCCGGCTTCGGGCTGACGCTGGGCTACACCCTGGCGTATCTCAGCCTGTTGGTGCTGATTCCCCTGGGTGCCCTGTTCCTCAAGACGACCCAGCTGACCTGGGAGCAGTTCATCGCCGTGATCACCGCGCCGCGCGTGCTGGCGGCGCTGCGCCTGAGCGTCGGCAGCGCGTTGCTGGCAGCCGCGCTCAACGGCGCGATCGGCACCCTGCTGGCCTGGGTGCTGGTGCGCTACCGCTTCCCCGGCCGTGGGCTGATCGACGCCATGATCGACCTGCCGTTCGCCCTGCCGACCGCGGTCGCCGGCATCGCCCTGACGGCGCTGTACGCCCCGGCCGGGCCGGTAGGACGGATCACCGCCGAGTTGGGCCTCAAGGTCGCCTATACCCCGCTGGGCATCACACTGGCGTTGACCTTCGTCACCCTGCCCTTCGTGGTGCGGACCCTGCAGCCGGTGCTCGCCGACATCCCTCGGGAAGTCGAGGAGGCCGCCTCCTGCCTGGGGGCCAGGCCCTGGCAGGTGTGCCGTCACGTGTTGCTGCCGGCGCTGCTGCCGGCCTGGCTGACCGGCTTCGCCCTGGCCTTCGCCCGGGGCGTCGGCGAGTACGGTTCGGTGATCTTCATCGCCGGCAACATGCCGCTGAAAACCGAGATCCTGCCGCTACTGATCATGGTCAAGCTGGACCAATACGATTACGCCGGCGCCACTGCCATCGGCGTGCTGATGCTGGCGGTGTCCTTTCTCCTGCTGTTGCTGGTCAACCTGCTGCAGCGACGCATCGCCCACCCCTGAGGAGCCGTGATGACCACACTGACACTACCGGCCACGACCACCCGCCCGCGCCAGCGGACGATCGCCTGGGGCCGTGTCGGGCTGATCGCCGGCGCCTGGCTGGTGTTCGCCCTGTTCCTGCTGCTGCCGTTGCTGGCGGTGCTGGCCGAGGCGTTGAAGCAGGGCCTCGGCGGCTTCTTCGGCGCGGTCTTCGAGCCGGACGCCATCGCCGCGCTGCAGCTTACGCTGATCGCTGTGGGCATCTCGGTTCCGCTGAACATGCTGTTCGGCGTGGCCGCCGCCTGGTGCGTGAGCAAGTATGAATTCCACGGCAAGAGCCTGCTGGTCACCCTGATCGACCTGCCGTTCTCGGTGTCGCCGGTGATCGCCGGCCTGATCTACGTGCTGTTGTTCGGCGCCCAGGGCTGGTTCGGCACCTGGCTGCGCGAGCACGACATCCAGATCCTCTTCGCCGTGCCGGGCATCGTGCTCGCCACCCTGTTCGTCACCGTGCCCTTCGTCGCCCGCGAGCTGATCCCGCTGATGCAGGAACAGGGCGTGCAGGAAGAGGAGGCCGCGCGCCTGCTCGGCGCCAGCGGCTGGCAGATGTTCCGGCATGTCACCCTACCGAACATCCGCTGGGGGCTGATCTACGGCGTGGTGCTCTGCACCGCCCGCGCCATGGGCGAGTTCGGCGCGGTGTCGGTGGTCTCCGGGCATATCCGCGGGGTCACCAACACGCTGCCGCTGCACGTCGAGATCCTCTACAACGAATACAACCACGTCGCCGCCTTCAGCGTCGCCAGCCTGTTGCTGCTGTTGGCGCTGTGCATCCTGCTGCTCAAGCAGTGGAGCGAGCGCCATCTGAATGCCAACCGCGGGGAGTGAACCATGTCCATCGAGATCAGCCGGGTCAACAAGCGTTTCGGCACCTTCCAGGCGCTGCGCGATATCGACCTGAACATCCACAGTGGCGAGCTGGTGGCCCTGCTCGGCCCGTCCGGTTGCGGCAAGACCACCCTGCTGCGGATCATCGCCGGCCTGGAAACACCGGACACCGGCAGCATCGGATTCCATGGCGAGGACGTCTCGGCGCGTAACGTGCGCGACCGCAACGTCGGCTTCGTCTTCCAGCACTATGCGCTGTTCCGCCACATGACGGTGTTCGACAACGTCGCCTTCGGCCTGCGCATGAAGCCGCGCCGCGAGAGACCGAGCGAAGCGGAGATCGCCGCCCAGGTCCACGAACTGCTCGACCTGGTGCAACTCGACTGGCTCGCCGACCGCTACCCGGAACAACTCTCCGGTGGCCAGCGCCAGCGCATTGCCCTGGCCCGCGCCCTGGCGGTGAAACCCAAGGTGCTGCTGCTCGACGAACCGTTCGGCGCGCTCGACGCCAAGGTGCGCAAGGAACTGCGCCGTGCTCTGGCACGCCTGCATGAAGAAGTGCACCTGACCAGCGTGTTCGTCACCCACGACCAGGAAGAGGCCATGGAAGTCGCCGACCGCATCGTGGTGATGAACAAGGGCGTGATCGAGCAGGTCGGCTCACCTGGCGACGTGTACGAGCGGCCAGCCAGCGATTTCGTCTATCACTTCCTCGGCGATGCCAACCGCCTGGCCGTCGGCGACCAGGGCCAGCCATTGCTGTTCCGCCCCCATGAGGTTCGCCTGTCGCGCCAGGCGGAGGCGGAGCACAGGGCCGGCGAAGTGCGCGACATCCGCCCGCTCGGCGCCCTCACGCGGGTGACCCTGAAGGTGGTCGGGCAGGAGGAGCCGATCGAGGCCGAGGTGGCCAGGGACCACGCCAGCCTGGTCGGCCTGGCGCGCGGTGCGACACTCTACTTCAAACCCCTGGCCGGGCACCCGGGCGCCGCTCGCTGAGCGGCACCCGGTCGGTTGCAGGCAGAAACAAACCGGGGCCGGCTCGGCCCTCCTCGCGCGCCACCCGCGCGAACCACGCCAGCGACACCGGGGCAGCCGACCGGCAGTCGGCAGCCGTTGCGGCACAACGCCAGATCCTTTAAATCACTCTTTCGGGTAATTCCCCTGGCGCAACGACACAGTACGCTGTGCGCTCTGTCGCGCTTTCGTTGATACCGACTTCGCATAACTGCTCACAAGAATAAATAGGAGCACCCTGGTATGCGTTTTAACTTTCTGATTCGCTTGAGTTTTCTCTGGATTCTGGGGGGGTTGGCCGGGTTTGCACCCGCCAGCTACGGCGCCGACAACACACCGCTGACCCTGGTCCAGGTCAATGCCTGCCGCGCCACCAGCAGCCTGCTGCTGTTACGTGGCGAAGGTTTCCAGAACGCCCACCTGTCACGCCTGGAAAGCGACATCCAGGCCCTCGGCAGCGCCCTGCAGAGCGTGCCGCAGGTCACCGAGGGGCTGCGCCAGCACTACCAGCTACTTGTTACCGAACTGCGCCGCGGTGTTTCCTTCGGTCCCAACCCCGACGACGTGCCCTGGCGCTATCCGGAAGAACTGAGCAAGGCGCTGCGCGATTTCCTCACCGTCGCCCGCTCCTTGCAGAATGCCGATGCCCGCGGCGAAGTGCCGGCCCAAGTGGAATACCTCGCGGTCCAGTACCTCAGCCGCGCCTACATCGGCACCTTCGAGATCGCCCGCGAGCAGCCCGATACCTACCTCGGCCAGGACGAGCGCATGCTGGTACCGGCCATCGACGCGGAAATGAAAGCCATGAGCGACGCCAAGGGCGCCGAGATGAAGCAGCTGCTGATTCGCTGGAACTACCTCAAGGCCGCGTTCATGGACATGAACAGCCAGAGCAATGCGCTGGTCAGCGTCTCCGGCCGGCCCTTCGCGCCCACCACCGTGGATCGCCACAGCCGCTCCCTCAGCGAGAACTGGCTGCGTCTGGAGTAGCAGCGCCTTGCTCGCCAGGGCGGCATTTCCGCCGGCAAAAAAAGACCCGCTAAAAGCGGGTCTGAAAGCTTCGCCTGGCTGGTGAGCCCTCAGGCGAGTTCGTCGAAGCACTCCGCGATGATCGCCATGCCCTTGTCCAGCACCGCTTCCGGCGCGGTGATCGGCACCAGGATGCGCAGCACGTTACCGTAGGTGCCGCAGGACAGCAGGATCAATCCCTTCTCGCGGGCCTTGGCCACCACCTGGCCGACCAGCGCGGCAGCTGGCTTGTGCAGGTCGCCGCCTTCGAACAGCTCGACCGCGATCATCGCGCCCAGGGCACGCACATCGCCGATGCACTTATGCTTGGCCTGGATCTGCTTGAGCCCGCCGACCAGCCGCTCGCCGACCGCCTTGCAGCGATCCAGCAATTGCTCTTCCTCGAACACCTCCATCACCGCCAGCGCCGCGGCGCAGGCCAGCGGATTACCGGCATAGGTGCCGCCCAGGCCGCCGGGGGCGATGGCGTCCATGTACTCGGCCTTGCCGCACACACCGGCCAGCGGGAAGCCACCGGCGATGGACTTGGCGAAGGTGGTCAGGTCGGCAGCGACGCCCATCTGCTCCATGGCGAAGAAGGTGCCGGTGCGGCCGGCGCCGGTCTGCACCTCGTCGGCGATCAGCAGGATGCCATGCTGGTCGCAGAGCGTGCGCAGGCGCTGCATGAATGCCTTCGGCGCAACATAGAAGCCGCCCTCGCCCTGCACCGGCTCGATGATGATCGCGGCGATGTCGCGCGGCTCGGCGTCGTTCTTGAAGATTCGCTCGATGCTGGCCATGGCGTCGTCGACGCTCACTCCGTGCAGCTCGCAGGGGTACTGCGCGCGATACACGCCGCCGGGCATCAGGCCCATGCCGGCGGAGTACGGGTTGACCTTGCCGGTCAGCGACAGGGTCATCATGGTGCGGCCGTGGTAGCCGCCGGTGAAGGCGATCACCCCGGCACGGCCGGTGGCGGCGCGGGCGATCTTCACCGCGTTCTCCACCGCCTCGGAGCCGGTGGTGACCAGCAGGGTCTTCTTGGCGAAATCGCCCGGCACCTTGGCCGCGACCTTCTCGCACACCTCCACGTAGGGCTCGTAGGCCAGCACCTGGAAGCAGGTGTGGGTCAGCTTGCCCAGCTGGTCCTGGACCGCGGCGATGATCTTCGGATGCAGGTGGCCGGTATTGAGCACCGCGATGCCGCCGGCGAAGTCGATGAACTCGCGACCTTCCACGTCGGTCACGGTGGCGTTCTCCGCCTTGGCGGCGAAGATCGGATGGATCTGCCCGACACCCCGCGGTACCGCAGCGATCCGGCGTTGCATCAGCGATTCGTTGGTCTTGCTCATCATCAATCCTCAAAAGACGGGCAGATCGCCCTCACCCCCGGCCCCCGCCTTGTGGGCGGGGAGCCGTACTGTGGTCATGCCGCGGTCAGATGCCGCCCAGGCACATGTATTTGATTTCCAGGTAATCCTCGATGCCGTACTTGGAGCCTTCGCGGCCCAGGCCGGACGCCTTGATGCCGCCGAACGGCGCCACCTCGGTGGAGATGATCCCGGTGTTGATGCCGACGATGCCGTACTCCAGCGCCTCGCCGACACGGAACACACGGCCCAGGTCGCGGGCATAGAAATAGGAGGCCAGGCCGAACTCGGTGTCGTTGGCCATGGCGATGACCTCGGCCTCGTCCTTGAAGCGGAACAGCGGCGCCAGCGGGCCGAAGGTCTCCTCCTTGGCCACCTTGGCACTGGAGGGCACGTCGGTGAGGATGGTCGGCTCGAAGAAGTTGCCGCCCAGTGCGTGGGGCTTGCCGCCGGCGACGATCTTGGCGCCTTTGCTCAAGGCGTCCTCGATGTGCTCCTGGACCTTGGCCACCGCCTTGTCGTCGATCAGCGGGCCGGTGGTGATGCCGTCTTCCAGGCCGTTGCCGATCTTCAGCTTGGCCACCGCCGCCTTGAGCTTCTCGGCGAAGGCATCGTAGACGCCCTCCTGCACGTAGAGGCGATTGGCGCACACGCAGGTCTGCCCGGCGTTGCGGTACTTGGAGGCCAGCGCGCCTTCGACGGCGGCATCCAGGTCGGCATCGTCGAAAACGATAAAGGGCGCGTTGCCGCCCAGCTCCAGGGACACCTTCTTGATGTCCTTGGCGCACTCAGCCATCAGCTGACGGCCGATCTCGGTGGAACCGGTGAAGGACAGCTTGCGCACGATGGGGTTGCTGGTCAGCTCGCCGCCGATATCGCCGGCGCTGCCGGTGACCACGCTGAGCACGCCTTTGGGAATACCCGCGCGCTCGGCCAGCTCGGCCATGGCCAGGGCGGAGAAGGGGGTCTGCGAGGCTGGTTTGATCACCATGGTGCAGCCGGCAGCCAGCGCCGGGCCGGCCTTGCGGGTGATCATCGCCGCCGGGAAGTTCCACGGGGTGATGGCAGCGGTGACGCCAATCGGCTGCTTGATCACCAGGATGCGCTTGTCCGCCTGGTGGCCGGGAATGGTGTCGCCATAGATGCGCTTGCCTTCCTCGGCGAACCACTCGATGAAGGACGCGGCATAGGCGATCTCGCCACGGGACTCGGCCAGCGGCTTGCCCTGCTCCAGGGTCATCAGCCGGGCCAGGTCTTCCTGGTTGGCCATCATCAGCTCGAACCACTTGCGCAACTTGGTCGCGCGCTCCTTGGCGGTCAGCGCGCGCCAGGCTGGCAGGGCCCGCTCGGCGGCCTCGATGGCGCGACGGGTCTCGGCGGCGCCCATCTTCGGCACGCTGCCGATCACCTCATTGTTGGCCGGATTCGTCACCTTGATGGTCTGGCCGCTATCGGCATCCAGCCAGGCGCCGTCTATATAGGCTTGCTGGCGGAACAACTGGGCGTCTTTGAGTTGCATGACAATCTCCTTCACCGACACCGGGGCATCGGGCGGGTTAGCGTTTGTCCGGCGGGCCAGCGGCCGCACGGAGCATGAATAAGGCAGCGCATCGGTCGATTCAGAGTAGCCGCTGCTAGCTGAGAGCCGACCGCGAACCCGCAGTTCCGGCCCAACCGCCAAAGCGTTTGAAATCTCAAACGAATCCTAGGGTCGCCGCTAGTAAAGGGCAATAGGCTGTTCGATAAAATTAACGAAAGAAGCGAAATCGCCGTATTTCTCAAGCGCCCGCGCGCCAGCGGACAAACGTTGTTCGATATCGCGAACGTGGCGACCCGGCATGGACGCCCGCGACCGACATGCGTATCATGGCGCCCGCGTTGCATCCGTAGCTCAGCTGGATAGAGTACTGCCCTCCGAAGGCAGGGGTCGTGGGTTCGAATCCCGCCGGATGCGCCATCTAACAGACAAAGGCCCCAGGTGAAAACCTGGGGCCTTTTTCGTTTGCCGTCACGTTAACGACAGCGCGGCACCCCAGCGACAAGTTCAAACTTCAGCAGATAATCCGTCTCTATTAGCTGCTTGCCACACTTATAACAAATACCACTTTTAAACTTCTGACATGCCCACAGTCATCCAGATAAGCCCACCTGACGGAAATCGTAACGTTGTTTAATTTAAATAAACACAAAACATATCTCTTTCCTATAACCCGACACTCCAGCGAAACGCCCCCTGACGGCCTCGCGCAGAGACCTGAAAGCCAGGCATGGCGGCCCCTGCAGGGGAAAACAAACCCCCACAAACGCCGCAAAAAGCTTCTCTCAACGGGCATCTTATGCGATAATTGCTCGACCAGAACGGCTCTGGCTTTCGGTTGCTCAGGCAACTTCCGCCGCCACTTCATGCGGCACTCCAACTGAAATACAAAAGACAACTTTCCGATACGACCAGGGGCTTTGTTCGTCTTCAAATCCCCCTCTGCATGGATGATATACGATGCCAATGAAATCATTGCTCGCCGGTCTTTCTTTTGCTCTTTTCAGCCAACTTTGCCATTCCGCGGTTTTGTACGACGTGCGCTTTTCCTCGCCACCGAATATCGACGGTCAATCGATCGTCATCGATGGCACGCCCCACACACCCAGCCGGGTGAACATGGGTATGGTGGAGATGAAGTCGGGGTACGCCGGCCAGCCCGGTAACTGGGCGATCTTCAATGCGCCGGGCTGCAGCTATGACCAGATCCAGTTCAACCTGCCGCCGGGGCTGACCAAGGCCTATGTCGCCTGGGACATGCTGCCGAGCGCGATGAACAGCAGCGACAGCGCCTTCAGCGTGCATCTGGACAGCACAGGCTACGGTGCCCGCAGCCTGTCCCTGCATGGCGGCACGAACACCTTCCGGCTGTTCAACTTCGGCAAATCGGCCAACCTGGCTCCGCTGGTGGACCAGCGGAAATACCAGGTCCTGGCGCGGATCGATGCGGCCAGCGATCTGTTGGAGATTTCCATCGACGGAAGCCCGGTCTACACCGGCACGCTTGGCAGCCCGGACCTGACCGGTGTGCGGATGAACCTGTCGCCCTGGACGGGCCGTGCCACCAACTGCGATGTCGCCACGACGGCGGTCAGCAACATCCGCATCTACGAGGACCCGAGCGATCTGGAACCGCCGCCGGCACGGAACATCGGCATCACCTTCGCCCTGGTGCCAGGCTACCCGACCTCGGTGCCCGCCAAGGGTGGATACCTCAGCTACCGCCACGGTATCCAGAACCTCGGCACCGGCTCGCTGAACCTCTATACCTGGGTCACGGTCGATCTGCCGGACGGCACCGGCTTCCCGCTGCGCCAGAGCTATTCCGTGAACCTGGCGCCGGGAGCCAGCACAAGCACCGTGCAGACATCGTTCTACATCCCGAAATGGTTCCCCGCCGGGGACTACCAGGCGCGCATGGTGGTGGTCGACCAAGTCACCGGGGAGCGCCTCTACCAGGACATCCCGTTCACCAAGCTGCCCTGAATGACCGCTAGCTAGATACAAGCAAACGCCCCGGTTTCGGGGCGTTTGCCTGTCATCGCGGCCTGAGGCGTTTCGTGCCGTGATCGCTATCGTTGTGGCGACCCCTATGGCATAAACCCGTGCATTGCAACCAAGCAAGGACGTCGCCGTGAACTCCACAGCCCTGTTGCAGGGAATCTACTGGCTCGATCTCGATGGCATTCGCCAGCGCCACGCCGAGGGGGCCGATCCCAACGCCTTCGACGAGAGCGGCCAAACGCCCTTGACCGAAGCCATCGGCGGCGGCACCGGCTACCCGAAGGTGGTCGAGTTGCTATTGGAGCTGGGGGCAGACCCGAACCACGCCGATGCCCATGGACTGACGCCCTGGCAGGCCTGCCAGATGCGCCGGCATGATCGGGTGGTGACGCGCGAATACAAGCAGATTCGCGCGCTGTTGGAACGTTGCCATGCTGATCGACGCGGCGAAGAGCTGTTCGAGTTGGAGGAGCGCGCCGCCGCCGGCGACCTAGTCGAGGTTCGGGCCTTGCTGGACGCGGGTTGTCCGGTCGAGGGGCCGCATGCCTCACCGCTGGCAGTAGCGCTTGATAACGGCCATACCGACGTTGCCGCGCTGCTGCTGGAGCGCGGCGCGCACGTAGACGGTGCGGACGCCGACGAGCACGGGATGACCTTGCTCATGAGCATCGCCAGCGATGGACCGCTGGATCAGTTGCAGCTTCTGGTGCGCCATGGCGCCGATGTCTGCCGTGCCGGGGACGGGGAAGACGGCTTCATGACAGCGGCCTGGTATGCCCGCGAAGCCGGCAACCACGCCGTCGCCGACTGGCTGGCGGCGCAGCATCCGCGAGCGGAGCGCAACCCCATCCCGAAGTCGGCGCTGAATGGTGGCGCCAAGGCCAAGTACCTCGACCTGTATCGGCATTGCACCAATGGCACCAACCTCGGCCTGGATACCGAGGCCATCGTCCGGCGCCTGCAACGCTGGGACAAGGAGCACGGCATTCATCTGCTCGATGTGGCGCCTGATGGCTTCACCCTGCAGTTCGAACGCCTGCCGGACGATCCAGGCAAGCTGGCCAAGGAGATCGCCAAGTTCTGCCCGGATGTGCTCTCCGGATTCGAAGCCATGGCCGAGCAGGCCGAAACACCACAAGCGTTGCCCGAGGATCTGCAGGCGTTGCTGCAGGGATTGAACCCTGGCGACAAACAGTTCGGCCTGCAGGCGCTGCAGCGCTGGCTGCAGACCCACAAGGCGGTGCGGCTATGGTGGGATTGATGCCTCGCCGGCTGGCCCTGCTCGTCCTGCTTGCCACGGCCAGCCAAGTCCAGGCCGGCTGCGGCGAAGGGCGCGGTACCTGCTACTACTACAAGCGGGGCGAACTCAAGGCCCAGGGCGAGTGCGCCGTGACCACCTGCGCTGCCACCGACCAGTATTTCTTCACCCACTGGGATTGGGATAACGGTAACCGTGTGCGCATCGACTGGAACCCCGAGACCGAGCAATTGCTGGTGAACGGCGAGCCCGGATACAGCCTGGCGCTGCCGTACAAGGACGAACGCATGATTTGCTACGCCGTGACGGCCAGCGACGAACTGGTGTGCAACGACTCGGGCAACTTCTGACCAGATGGCGTGAGCCGCAATCAGATCCAGAGTTCGCCGCCAGCCTCCGCCTCCCCCAGGCGCCGGAGCATTTCTTCCGCATGCTGCCGATTCCGGCAGGAGATAAGCAGCCCGTTTGTCCCGCGCTTGCCGTTCCAGACGGCCAGGCCACCCGATTTGACGGTAACGATGCGGCATTCGCCAAGCACCTTGGGCAAGCGGATACGCGGCAACTCACATCTCCTGAGCGATGTATCGCTGCATGAGCAACGGGATCAGTCTTTCGCGCCAGCACTGCGGGGAGATGCCGCCGCTGGACATGCCGCCATGGGCGAACCTCTCCACATAGAAGGGGCTGACGACGCTCATCGACTTGCCCGTGAGCGCCAGGAACGCCTGCTCCAGCTGCCGCTGCAGAAGCGCAGCACTGCCGGGCAGCGGGGCGGTGGCCAGAAAGTCGCGCATTGCCCGCCACAGATGGGGATCGCCTCGCAATCCCCACTGTGCCGGCTCGATGTCGAACAGTTCGCCGCTGAAGCGCTTGCCGGGCATCACTCCGGCACGTACGGCAATTCCCGCTTGTGCGCGGTGCGGTCGTAGGTGGCGACGATGGTGTCGTAGGCCTCCTGGCTCACTGGCTGGCCATGCAGGAAGGCGTCGATGTCGGCGTAGCTGACGCCGTGGGCGTCTTCGTCGGGGCGGCCGGGGCGGAGTTCTTCGAGGTCGGCGGTGGGGACCTTCTTCACCAGCGTTTCCGGCGCGCCGAGGGCGGCGGCGATGGCGCGGACCTGACCCTTGACCAGCCCGGAGAGCGGCGCGAGGTCGCAGGCGCCGTCGCCGAACTTGGTGAAGAAGCCCATGACCGCTTCGGCAGCGTGGTCGGTGCCGATGACCAGGCCGTTATGCACGTTGGCGATGGCGTACTGGGCGACCATGCGGGTACGCGCCTTGACGTTGCCGAGCACGAAGTCGCGGCGCGCCGGGTCGGCGCCCTGCAAGCTGGGCACGGCGGCGGCGAGGCCGTTGACACTGTCGGCGATGTTGACGGTCTCCACCTGATCGGCGGCGATGAATTGCAGGGACGCCTGGGCATCGGCCTCGTCGTGCTGGCTGCCATGTGGCAAGCGCACGGCGATGAAGCGGTAGCTGGCATCGCCGGTTTCCTCGCGCAACTCCTGCACCGTGAGCTGGGCCAGGCGGCCGGCGGTGGTGGAGTCGACTCCGCCACTGATACCAAGCACCAGCACCTTGCTGCCGGAACGCTTGAGTACCTGCTTGATGAAGGCCCTACGCCGCGCGGCTTCGGCCAGCGCATCGGCAGGGCCGGAGAACGGTGCGGTGACGTTGAGTGCCTTGGCGATTTCTTGCTGACGATTGTTCATGCTCATGTCCTTGCTATTGGCCATTGCCGACTTGGAAAACATGCTTGAGGTAGGCGACGAAGTTGGCGTCGCGGCACTGGGTCTTGCCCGGTGCGTCGGAAATCTTCGCCACCGGATGATCGTTGCAGGCGGTCATTTTTAGCACGATGTTCATCGCTTCGACCCCTGGAATGTCGCAGGTGAGGTTGGTGCCGATGCCGAAACTGACCTGGATTCGACCGCTGAGCGTGCGGTAGAGGTCCAGCGCCTTGGGCAGGTTCAACCCGTCGGAGAACACCAGCGTCTTGCTGCGCGGGTCGATGCCGAGCTTCTCATAGTGGGCGATGGCCTTTTCCGCCCAGACGACAGGGTCGCCGGAGTCATGCCGCAGGCCATCGAAGAGCTTGGCGAAGTACAGGTCGAAGTCGCGCAGGAAGGCATCCATGGTGATGCAGTCGGTGAGCGCGATGCCCAACTGCCCGCGGTACTCGCGCACCCAGCAGTCCAGCGCGGCCTTCTGGCTGTCCACCAGGCGCGGACCGAGCTGCTGGTGGGCCATCAGCCATTCGTGGGCCATGGTGCCGATCGGCTTGAGCTGGAACTCGCGGGCGAGGTGAACGTTGCTGGTGCCGATCAAGCGACCGGGGAAGTCGTGCCGGAGCACATTCAGCACTTCTTCCTGCACGCGATAGCTGAAGCGCCGGCGGGTGCCGAAGTCAGCCATCTGGAAACCGGCCAGTTCGCTGGCGCTGGCCTCGCCCTTCAGCCACTCGAGTTTCTCGTAGAGACGCTCGCGCACCTGATCGAGGCTGACCTGGCCGTAGCGGATGCGATTGCGTACCTCGCTGACGATGGCCAGCACCGGCACCTCGAAGAGAATCACATGCAGCCAGGGCCCGCGCAGGCGGATGACGACCTCCTCGCCTTCCACGCCGACGTGGATATAGCGCAGGTTGAAGCGGAACAGGCTGAGGAAGCGAATGAAATCCGGCTGGATGAACGGAATGCGTTCCAAGAAGCCGAGCTGGTCCTGGGTGATGGACAGCTCCGGCAGGCGCTCGATCTGATAGCGGATTTCCGCCAAGTAGGGCCGCAGGTCCTCGGCATTGCGGCAGCGAAATTCCCACTCGACCTCGGCGTTGGGGTAGTTGTGCAGCACCGCCTGCATCATGGTCAGCTTGTAGAAATCCGTATCCAGCAGGTTCTGCACGCAGCGGTCGGAAAAGGCGCTCTCGGCCATCAGATGTACTCCTTGTTCGATTCGTCCAGGTAAGCGTCCAGTGCAGCCAGACTGTCGCAGAGCACGATGCCGGCGGCGCGCATTTCAACACAGGCAGCCGCTGCCGTGTCGGCATCGATCGCGCGGCAGGCCGGCAGGTAGACGGTGACCGCCAGGCCGGCGCGGCGCAGCTGCAAGGCGGTGGTCTTGACGCAGTAATCCAGCGCCAGGCCGCCCACCAGCACGTGATCGACACCCTGCTGACGCAGATATTCGATGGCCCCGGTGCTGCGCCGCTCCGCCAGGTCGTGGTAGCAGGCGCCGTAGGGGTGCAGGTCCGGCTCGATGCCCTTCCAGACGAAGAAGTCGTAATCCATCGGGGCAGGCAGGCCGTCCAGCAGCTCGAAGCCGACGGTGCCTGGCACGCAATGGCTGACCCAGGTGAGGTCGGCGTTCGGCAGGTCCAGCGGCTGCAGCATGGCCGCATGGTCGCCGACCACCCAGGGCGCCGCCGGGCTGTGGGCATCCTTGCTGCCGATGCGCAGCTGGGCGCGGGCGGCCAGCTCGTTGAGGGCGCCGACGATCTCGTCGCCACCCGGAACCGGCAGCTCGCCGGGGCAAAGCGGGGTAAAGCCCTTCTGGGCGTCGACGTCGAAACTGGCGATCCGCATGGTGCAACTCCTGCTTGCTTGTCCTGACCCATATATTTGCGAAACGCTAATATATAGTCAAGAGCAAAAAACCACCAGGAAAGACCAAATTGATCACATATATTCGATCAGATAGGATATCGCCGCCGTCCGACAGAACCCGCCATGGAGACCCGATGAGTTCCGCAGAAGTGCTCGCCACCGTCGATATCGCGGCTTTCCGCCTGGCCGAACAGGGCCTGGAAGTGCTGCTGGCCCTGCGTCAGCGCGAACCCTACGCGCAGAAGTGGGCGCTGCCCGGGCTGGTGGTCAATGGCCGCTGCGAAGACGTGAACCTGGAGGCGGCGGCCGAGCGCACGCTGCGGGAGAAAGCCCGGATCGTGCCGGCCTACCTGGAACAGGTCTGCACCGTCGGCAACGGGGTACGGGACCCGCGGGGCTGGTCCCTGAGCACCCTGTACCTGGCGCTGGTACCACCCTCTACCGAGGCCGCCGAGGGATTGCGCTTCGTGCCAGCCAACGAGCTGGCCAGCGAGCGCTTTCCGCTGCCCTTCGACCACAACCACCTGGTGGTCCAGGCCCTGGCGCGGCTGAACGGCAAGGCGCTGTACAGTTCGCTGCCGTTCTATTTGCTCGAGCCGGTCTTCACCGTGCTCGACTGCCTCGGCGCCTTCGCCGCCTGCATCGGCCAGCCGCTGCAGCAAACCACCCTGCGCCGCCGCCTGGAGCGCATGAAACAGGAAGGCTGGGTACGCGACACCGGCGAGTTGAACAAGCCGCCAATGGGCCGGCCGCAGACGCTATACGAACACCGGCCCAAACGGGGCGAGCCGTTTATCTTCGATCGCAGTGTGTTGGCGTAGCGAGCATGACAGCGCGGTCTATTCCTTCGACCAAATCTCATGGCTGCGGAGCGCATCGTCCACCGAGCCGTTGAGCTCCAGGGCGTCTCCATGGTCGGTGAGCATGTGGCCGATGAAGGCTGCGATATATTTTCGCTGCGCCGGCGAGCAGGACAGAAATAGCGTATTGAATTCACCATCTGCTTCCAGATGAAACAGCAACTGGGAGAAGTAGCATTCGCTATCGATGGTTAGCAGGCTCAGGCGAACAAGCGCCGGCATGTAGTATTTTTTCCCCTCTGCTGAGCTGAAACAAATGGGGTCCCAACAAGGGTTGCCCAGCTCCTCCAGACCGATTGAATCGATATCGTTTTCCAAGAGAGTCTGATCGTGCTCGGCGCACTCCTCGCAGTGACGATAATTGGTGAGGTGTTCGGGCTTCGCCCCTGCGAACAACCTTTTTGCCTCTGCGACCCAGTCCATTTGCCAGCTCCATGACGCCAATCCCACACAGCGTACCAGCGCGGGGGCGTTTACCCGACTGCTCGCCGCACAGTGCCGCTAGCCGCCACCGCCCTCCTCCCTGCGGCTCACGTCCTCCTCGTCGCCCGCCTTGCCGGCCGCGCGCACTACCGTCAACAGTTCGCTGTAGCCGACCGACCGCCGCTCCAGTGTCAGGCCTGCTTCGTAGTAGCCGCTTTGCGAGCTTGCCCTGGACCACTGGCAGAGCAGACGCACCTCGGCCTGACGCATGCGTCCTTGCTCATCGCCTATGCGCAGGCGCAGGTCGACGCGGTTGCCGACCGGCACCGGCTCGTCGCTGAGCAGGCGCAGGCCGCCTTCGGAGATATCGGCGACATAGCCGATGAGACGGTCGGTGGCCGGGCTGCAGGCCTTCATTCGGGTGTTCGGGAGAAAGGGGATACGACTATGTTCACGCATGGCAGGCTGTCCGCGAATCGAATATCCATATAGACGACCGAATCGGGGTTTTACTTAACCCCGCTGGCAAATCGCCCAGAAAGCAGGTCGCCGGCAGGCTCGCCGCGCCGTCTGACCAACGGCAGTTCCGTTCATCCCTTCGCCGCTAAACCCGCTTTTTTTTCCGTCGATAGCCCGTTAGGGTCCGCTTGCGCCAGGGAGGATGGTGGAGCCGCGTGCTCGTTGTGGCCGTTTAGAAGCGGTCGTTATCAATTGCCGATTTTCCCGCCTGGAAGTGACATGAAAAAATCCGCTCTCAGCCAAGACCGCCTGCGTCTGGTCTTGCCCCTTCTCGCGCTGCTGCTGTCGTTGGCGGCGGGTGCCTATTACTGGCAAAGCGCCCCCTCCGCCTCGGCGCCGGCCACTCCCGGCTCACTGGCGGCGATGCTCGAGCAGCTCCGCGAGTCGCCGCAGCCCTGGCTGGACAACCGCGAAGACCTCTCGACCCTGCTCGGCGACCTGCGCCAGAACACCATTGCCAGCGCCGCGCTGAGCGAAGATTCGGTATTCATCAGCACCAAGAGCGGCGATCACTACTGGATTCCCGAGCAGGACGGCCAGATCGCCGAGCTGCTGCTGCGCCAGTACGCCAGCACCGGCAGCGAGCTGTTCCCCGTCACCCTGTTCGATACCGATGGCGAATCGCCCTGGTACCACGGACTGCTGCGCTTCTGGCCGCTGGCGCTGCTGTTGGCGATCGCAGGCGGCATCGCCGCGTTCAAGCTGCGGCCGTTCCAGGTGCAGCGCAAGGGCACCGGCGTGTCCTTCGCCGACGTGGTCGGCGCCGGCGAGGCCAAGCTGGCACTGCAAGACGTCACCGCCTACCTGCGCAACCCGGCGGCCTATGCCGCGCTGGGCGCGCGGCCGCCCAAGGGCGTGCTGCTCACCGGCGAGCCCGGCACCGGCAAGACCCAGTTGGCCAAGGCACTGGCCACCGAGTGTGATGCCAATTTCATCCAGGTCACCGGCAGCGATTTCTCCTCGATGTACTTCGGTGTCGGCATCCAGAAGGTCAAATCGCTGTTCCGCGCCGCGCGCAAGAAGGCGCCGTGCATCATCTTCATCGACGAAATCGACGGCCTCGGCCGTCGCACCGAGCAGAGCCGCGCCAGCGACACCGAAGGCAATCGAATCATCAACCAGTTCCTCGCCGAACTGGACGGCTTCGAAGGCGCCACCGGCGTACTGGTGCTCGGCGCCACCAACTTCCCCAACTCGCTGGACCCGGCGCTGGTGCGCGAAGGCCGCTTTGACCGCTCGATCGCCGTGGCGCTGCCCAGCCTGGCCGAACGCCAAGCGCTGTTCCGCCTGTATGCCGGGCGCACCAATGCCGAGGCGGACCTGGACTATGCCCAGCTGGCGCGCAACAGCGTCGGCCTGACCCCGGCGGCCATCGCCTCCATCGTCAACCATGCCGCGTTGCTCGCCGCCCGCGGACAGCAGGCGACGGTAGCCATGGCCCACTTCGTCGAGGCCATCGAAAGCTGCCGCATCGGCGAGAAGCCCAGCGGCGTCAGCCCGCTGTCGGAAACCGAGCGCACCCGCATCGCCGTGCACGAAGCTGGCCATGCCCTGGTGGCGGCGGCCCTGAAGGTCGGCCGGGTGGAGAAGGTCACCATCCTGCCGCGCGGCCAGTCCCTCGGCGTGACCCTGGTGACCCCGGTGGAAGACAAGCGCCTGCACCTGGAGTCGGAATTGCGCCACCGCATCCAGATGCTGCTGGCCGGCCGCGGCGCCGAGCAGCTGTACTTCAACGAAGTCTCCTCCGGCGCCGGCCAGGACCTGCAGGAAGCCTCCAAGCTCGCCCTGTCGATGGTCGCCACCCTGGGCATGGCACCGAGCGGCTCGCTGCTCAACCTGCAGGCCGTGCGCGACGCCAACCTCGAGTGCGATACCCGCGAAGCCCTGCAAGCCGCCGACGGGCTGCTGCAGCAGCTGAACCGCGACTGCCTGGCCCTGCTGCAACGCCTCAAGCCGGCGCTGGACAGCATCACCGAGCAGCTGCTGGAAAACGAAACCGTGCCCGGCGAAGCCGTGCTGGCGGCCATCGATGCCCTCGGCCAGAGCAGCGTCTGCCCGCTGCACGGCCACCTGCGCCACGCCGTCGAACGCGCCGCCGCGCCCACCTATGAGGTGGCCATCAGCGGCCCGGAGTTCGATCTTGCGGTGGCCGCCAAAGAGGAAGAGGACGACGGCGGCATGTGCCGGGCGTGAGCCTGCTTCTCGCGAAGGGCTGCTTGCGGCCCATCGCGCGGATTGCCAGGGGCTAACGCCGAGCCCAAAAGGCCAGCTGCAGAAGCAGCACAACCATGGCAAGGCCAATACCACTTAAAACCAGTACCGGCCCCATGTATCCCGTCAGGTCTTGCAGCCAACCGAGCAGTATCTGGCCTGCGCGCAGCGTGGAACGGTTGCCATAAGGCTCGACGAGGTAATAACCGCGCTGCCATATCCCATAGGCACCATGCAGAGGAAGTAAGGACAAGGGCAACAGCACCAAAGCCACCCAAAAGGGCGCAGGTTTTGAGCGCCTGAAATCCATCGCGGGATGATAGGCCGCTCGAATCAACTGGAAGCAGCACACGCAGTAGTAGCCCACCAGCAACAGGGCCAGGACGCTGCCAAAGGAGGGTACGATCGAAACGGCCACCAAAGCCAAGCCACCGAACGACAGGCCGCTCAAGGCCCACAAACCGAGAAATACCTGCTTCATTCAAAAGCCTTCGCAGGCACGAGTCCGCATCACTGTGGCAACCGCAGGCGCACCCCACCAGGGTGCCTGCGCACTACCTCGTAGGGCAGCGTCGACCATTCAGGCCCCTCGCAACTCCGCATGACACGTGGAAAAATCGGATCGAAGTAAAGACCTTTTGGCGTGAAATACCACGTGGGGTAGTCCCATACTTCAGGATCGCTGTAGTCACAATCATCCTCGTTCGCCGGCGCACGCATGACGTCGGGCGCGACCTTGGTCAGTTCCTTGACCAACCAGGGCGCTAATAGGTCGTTTCGGTAGTTCGAGAAGGTATCGAAGTCGACATTAGAAGAATCATCGGCTCTGTGGCGGTGATCCTCCCTGTAATGAAAGGCCTTCCCCTCGCCGACCCAGAGGACATCTTCCAGTTCCAGCGGATTTCCGGTCTCCGCATCCAGCGTGAGGGGCGCATCACCGAAATCCGGATGGGCACCACCGCAAGAATAGCCCGTGGCAATGCTGAGGCTGACGATGCCAGGGGACAACAGCCTTGGAGTGACGGTCTGATAGTGCTCCGCCCAGGCACTGCTCCCTGAGTTGCCGCCAAGCATGCAGGCGAAATAGTTGGTCACCTCGATCCAGAACCGCTCGCGCAAACGCTCGTTGATGCGATTCATCTGCTCGAGGGGGTATCCGGAGACGACCTCGAACATGGTTATCTTCGATATCGGCTCCACTCGCCATTGCAAGCGATAGCCCATGAACGTCTCCTGCTTGCCCTCCTTGGGGGGGCAAGCCCAGCAAGCGCAGGAACTCGTAGCGATCGTTTTCGTAAAGGTGGAACCAGATCGGGTCCGCACCGGCCGGCACAGCCTCCGGGTGAGACTCCTGCAAGCTGACGGTGAACGCCTTGCCCGTCGGGCTACGCCAAGTCCCCCGCCAGCGCTGCCCATCACGCCGCAGCGTCAACGTCGGGCGGGGCTTCCGGTCGTAGGTCTCCGGCCCCTCCAAGAGCACCAGCTCATCCCCGGTGAGAGCGCCGCTGAGCATCAGGTCGTGGTGGTATTTGCGATAGAAATAGCGCCCGCTCACCTCGTCGGGGTTGCCCACGTCCACTTCCATGACGATGGGCATCTTGCCCAGGGTGCCGCTATAAACCGTGGCAGAAGCCCAGACCATGCTTGGCAGAAGTAGCGGCAGGAACAGGCCAAAAACGATGGCCGCCAGCTCAGTATAATGCCTCATGTTGATCAACTCATTTCTCCGGCAACAGTGGCCAACCCGTAATCAAAGGCGGACAGAGGATTAATTTGAACCGTGACACATTGGCCATTTGCTTAATATCATTTGCACTATGATTAGCGCCCGCCTCTTAGCCGGCAACCTACAAGGATAGTTTACATGCTGGTAGCATACAGTGAACCAATTAAAGCGCTGCTAATTTCCCTTCTGGCGCTTTTCGCGACATTCAGTCGGCCCTCCTGCTCAGAAGAGTTTGGACGCCCATTAGCGCCTGGAGAGGTGTTTGGCGATTTTGCTCTCAAAGAGCAATCTCCGTATGAGCACGAGCCTGAGTTGCTTTATCGGGGCACCATATATCGACCTTTTGGACAGTCGCACTCCATCACCGAGTTTCGTAAAATCAACGACAAACCTATGTTACTTGCCGTCGGCTCTCGTCAATGGTCACGAGGAACGCTCCTGATCAGCCTCCAGGGTGGCGTACCTGTCAGCAGGGTGCTTAGCAGCAACTCGGACTTCGGATTCTCCGAAAAGAACTCGGATTATCGGTTATTTCCAGAGACATCCAGCCTTCTGAAAATTTCGACAGGTGAATTGATTCGCTACGACCGTTTCAATACAGCCTTCGTTAAATTTGCAAAGGGCATTTTGGTTGGAGTCTCGCCTGATGCCAGCACGGCGGCGTTTTTCAATGAGAAAGAAATCGTTCTTGTTGACAGGGAAACGGAACTCAAGGGCTCACTGGCGCTTCCAGAAGATAGATCCTACCCAATTCGGCGATCCATAAGCGAAAAGGTCAGCGCCGCGTGGAAATATTATGACCAGCAAGGAGAGAGGATACCTGAAAACCTATTGTACCAACGCTTCACTATTGAATGGTTTCGTGAGAACTTCGAGTGGACGAGAAGAGACGGTGACTGGCACATCATTGGAGTGCAGCGGAAGTCTAACCTTTCAAACATACCAAAATAGTCTCTCACCAATACGCACCCTGATCATGGATGCCAGGAGCACTGCAATGTCTCGCTACTTATCAATCATTCTTCTCATCGCGTTGGCGGGATGCGCCTCGCCGCCAACAGCCTCTCGAGACATACTCTCCACGAAACTTGATACTGAGAACAGTTTTGGAGAAGTGGTCGTAACTTTTGAGCGACCTCCAATATATTCCAATAAAAACTCTGGCAACACCATTTCTTATAATAAGCACCCAAAGCTGACCGTCCCCTTTTCACGATACAAGACATATCCAACACTCGGCATTGACGTGCTAGCCCTGATATTCCCAATTATATATCCAAAGATTGTCTCTGAAAGGGAAGTGCAGCCGATATACATACTAGGTGAGCGGCTGGACAATCACCGCTTTCGGTACCGACTACCTCGAAAAAGCTTCTGGTCGGCTCCGCAAAGTCTTAGCCTAGATTTCGCCATGCCATTAGACGAGAAGGTAAATTTCCGCTTGCACAAAGGCGCTTATTGCGAGGAGGGATTCACACTATCCACGCCCCAATATGGCTATATATTGAAAATCAGCAGTAGTTTCTCCAAGCCCATGTGCCTGAAACCATGTGACATTGGAGGAGGTTACGAATTTGATTGTGCTTACAATCCCTGATTTACCCACCGACCACTTCAATCGAACAAATCAAGTTGCTCCTGTTTCCCACTCGCAAGGCCAGACTTGGCACGTAACCGCTCGGCCAGCCCCGCCGCGCGTTCGGCCTTGGTGCTGACGGCCTCGGCCAGGCGCGGTGGCAGGGCCCAGATTTCTACCTTGTGCTTGGCGCGGGTGATGCCGGTGTAGAACAGGCTGCGGGTGAGCAGCGGGCTGGGCTGTTCGGGCAGCGCCAGCAGCACTTCGGCGAATTCCGAGCCCTGGCTCTTGTGCACGGTCATGGCGAAGGCGCTGTCGTGGCTGGGCAGGCGTGCTGGAGCGAAGGGGCGGTGGCCGTCTTCGCCTTCGAAGAACACCCGCAGGCCATTGGCGGTCGGCAGGCACAGGCCGATATCGCCGTTGAACAGGCCGAGGGCATAGTCGTTCTGCCGCACCATCACCGCACGGCCGGGGTACCAGCGCTCGCGCGCGGGCATGCCCAGGCGGCGCTTGAGGCGGGCCTCCAGCGCTTCGTTGATGCCGGCAACGCCCCACGGGCCCTCGCGCTGGGCAGTCAAGGCGCGGAAGGCATTGAAGGCGGCGAAGGCCTGGGTCGGGTCGCCCTGGCGGGCGGCGGCCAGGTAGGGAGCGTAGGCGCTGTCCAGCCGTTCAAGCAGCGCGGCAGGGCTCGGCGTCGCATTCCAGGCCAGGTCGGCGCGCGCTTCCCGCAACAGCTCCTGGGTGCCCTTGGCGTCGCCGGCGTTGATGCGCCGGGCCAGTTCGCCGATGCCGCTGTCGCCGGCGAAGCGGTGGCTGTGGGTGAGCAGCACCACGGCGTCGCCGAGTTGGGAGCGCGGCTGCTCCACCGCTACCGGCTGGCCGGTGAGGCGTTGCAGATCGGCGGCGGCCTGAGCGTCGAAACCGCGCCCTTCGCAGAGTTCGGCGAATACCGCGCCGGCCTCCACGGCGGCGAGCTGGTCCTTGTCGCCGAGCAGGATCAGCCGGGCACTCGGCGGCAGAGCCGCGACCAGCTTGGCCATCAGCGCCAGGTCGACCATCGACGCCTCGTCCACCACCAGCACGTCCAGCGGCAGCGGATTGGCCGCATCGTGGCGCACCTGCGGGCTGTCGCCGCGGCTGCCCAGCAGGCGGTGCAGGGTGCGGGCCTCTTCCGGCAGGGCAGCCTTGATCGCTTCGCTCACCGGCAGCTCGGCCTTGGCATTGCGAATCGCCTCGGCCATGCGCGCGGCGGCCTTGCCGGTGGGCGCGGCGAGGCCGATGGCCAGGCGTTCTCCACCGGGCTGCTCCAGCAGCGCGGCGAGCAGGCGCACCACGGTGGTGGTCTTGCCGGTGCCGGGGCCACCGGAGATCACCGCCAGGCGCCGGCGCACCGCCTGGGCGGCGGCCAGGCGTTGCCAGTCCGGCGTCTGGGTATTGCGGGCGAACAGCCGGGCAAGGGACTCGCCCAGTTGCGCCTCGTCGACCGCCGGCACATCGGCGGCGCGAGCCAGTAGTTGCCCGGCGAGCCGGCTTTCGTAGGCGTGGTAACGGGCCAGGTAGAGGCGGTCGTGTTCGAGGATCAGCGGCGCGAAGGTGCACGGTCCGCCCACCAGCGGCGAGGCCTGCAAGGTTTTCCGCCATTCGGCCAGGGACGGCAGTCGCAGGGTCGAGTCGGTTTCCGGCCAGGCAGGCTTGCCGGCGCGGTGCGCCAGCATCAGGCAGACATCACCCTCCCCCAGGGCCTGGCTGCAGAGCGCGGCGCTGACCAGCACCGCTTCCGCAACCTGCGGGTCGAGGCGCTGCAGGCTGTCGACGAAGGCCCGCTCCAGGGGGCCCAGAGAGAGGTCAGACAGCATGGCGAGCACCTCCCGTTGGGATGTAGCACGCCTGTAGGGGCGAATTTATTCGCCCAGCGACGCTAAGACAGACGAATGAAATCGCCCCTGCACGCGCGCCCTCCTGTCGGAGCGAGATGCTCTTCACGCGCCCTCCTCGAACAGCCGGTCCAGCGCATCCAGCAGGCTGTCGGCCGGACGGGCGAAGTAGACGCCGGCATCGGGCATGCCGCGCAGGAACAGGTAGTAGGCGCCGCCCAATTGCTCGTCGGCAAAGTCCGCCAGGCGCTGGCGCAGGAAGCGCCGCAGCGCAACCAGGTAGATGAGGAATTGTAGGTAGTAGTGCTCGCCGGCCAGGGCCTGCAACAGCCGCTCGCCGCCGTAGTGGCTGGCATCCGGGCCGAGCCAGTTGGATTTGTAGTCGGCGATGTACCAGCGCCCGGCATGCTCGAAGGTCAGGTCGATGAAGCCCTTGAGGAAGCCGCGCAGGCTGTCGAACTCCAGCCGCGCCGCGGCTTCGCGCAGCGGTTCGGCCAGGCCGTGGGCGGGATCGCAGAGGATCGCGCGCAGGCGCTGCACGTCCAGGTTGGCCACCGGGAAGGTGAAGCCGAGTTCCGGCAGGCGCCGGGTCGGCGCGAGGGTGGACAAGCACAGGCCCTGGCCATTCAGGTCGGTTTCCAGCACGCGCTGCAGATGCGCGCTAGCCAGCGGAGCCCATTCTTCCGGTAGGCCATGATCGCGCAGCGCAGGCGCCACCAGTTCGTCCAGGCTGCCCTTGCCGCGCGCCCAGTCTTCGAGGATGGCGTGCAGGCAGGTGCCGGCGCGGGCGCCACGGGGAAAGGCGAAGAAGCCGGCGCCCGGCTCGCTGGCGTCGGGCATGGCCAGGTTGTCGCGGTCCGGCGCCTCCATGTGCACACCGGCGGCCAGGCCGGAGAAGCTGCCGATGCGCCAGGCGCTGTGCAGGCCGCGTTGCAGCTGCGACAGCTCGGCCGGCGGCACGGCGCGGGTCTGGCCCTGGGCGCTGGCTTCGCGGTCCAGTAGGGGCAAGCGGTCGATGGTGCCGTCGCTGCCGGCGCTCAGCGCATCCAACTCGCCGCGCAGTGCGGCTGCGTCGCTGCGCGCCAGGTGCTCGGCCAGCTCGGCAAGGGCGTCTTCGCCTCCCAGGTGGCGGCCATGCAGCAGCCAGGCCAGGGCACTGCTGTGCAGCCCATCCTCGGGCAGCTCGCCATCCTTCTTGGCCTTGGGCAGGGCCACCGGGCCCCAGTGCAGCCAGAGCCGGTCGCGGGCACGGGTCAGTGCCACATAGGCCAGGCGCAGGCGCTCGGCGAAGCGTTCCTGGCGGGCGCGGCGACGGTTGTCGTCCAACGCGGCGCTGCCCAGGTCGAGCAGCGGCGTGCCGTCGTCGGCGTGGCAGGTGATGTCTTCGTCCTTGCGCAGCAGGCCGCCGTCCCACAGATAGGGGCAGAACACCAGGGGGTACTCCAGGCCCTTGCTGGTGTGCACGGTGACGATCTGCACCCGCTCGGCATCGCTTTCCAGGCGCAGCAGCGCTTCGTCGCCCATGCCGTCGCTGCCGCGCTGGAGATTGAACCAGGCCAGCAGCGGCTCCAGGCCAGGCCGTTGCAGGCTTTCGCTCTGCAGCAGCTCGGCCAGGTGCAGCAGGTTAGTCAGCCGCCGCTCGCCATCGGGCAGCGCCAGCAGCCGCTCGGCCACTGCCTGCTCGTCGAGCCAGGCGCGAAAGGCGCGCATGAAGCCCTGCTGCTGCCAGAGCTGGTGGTATTTCTCTGCCGCTTCGCGCTCGGCATCCCAGGCCAGCTCGTCATCCTGGCAGCGCGCCAGTTGCACGGCATCGCGGCCCAGCAGGCGGGTGGCCAGGGCGTAGCGCAGCAGCCCTTCACGGCCCGGCTCGGCGTAGGCGGCGAGCACGGCGGCCAGCTCCTCGGCCTCCTCGCTGTGCCAGACACTGTCGCGCCCACGGCGCACGCTGGGCACGCCGCGAGCCGTCAGCTCGGCGGCGATCTCGGCGGCCTGCCGGTGGCTGGCTACCAGCACGGCGATATCGCCGCCCTTGAGCGGGTTACGCTGACCGTTCTGTTCGAAATAGGCGCGGCCTTTGCCGCTGGCAGCGAGGATGGCGGCGATGCGCCGCGCCGTGTCGACGGCGGCCAGGCGCCCGGCCTCGCCCTTACCCATCGCCTCATCGCCGAGCCAGACCAGCGCCAGTGGCGCTTCGCGCTCCGGCAACACCAGCGTCGCCCGTGCCTTCTCGCCCGGCTTGACCGGCGGGTAGTCGAGGCCGGGCTCGGCGAACGGCCGCGGGCGGTCGAACAGCCGGTTGAGCGCGGCGATCAGCGCGGGCGTCGAGCGGTAGTTGAAGGGCAGGTCGTAGCGCCGCGCCGCCTCGTCGCGGGCCTTGAGATAGGTCGCCAGATCGGCGCCACGGAAGGCGTAGATGGCCTGCTTGGGATCGCCGACGAAACACAGGTCGCCTTCATTCCGATAGATGCGGCTGAAGATGGCGTACTGGACCGGATCGGTGTCCTGGAACTCATCGATCAGCGCCAGCGGATAGCGCTCGCGCAGGGTCGCCGCCAGCTCGTCGCCAGCCGGACCCTGCAGGGCCTCGTCGAGGCGATTGAGCAGGTCGTCGAAGGCAAGGATGCGCTGGGCCGCCTTGCGCGCCGGCAGCTCGCGGTTGAGCTGGTCGAGCAGGCGCACTTGCAATGCGATCAGCCGCCGCTCGCCGGCGGGAATGGCCTCGGCCAGCGCCTCGCGCAGGTCGTCCAGTGCCTGCGCCAGCGCGCAAGCCGGCGCGTCGAAGCCCTTCTTGCAGGCCTTGGCCAGGGCCTGGATGCCAAGCTTCTCCAGCGCCTGGGGCGGATCGAACAAGGCCGCCGGATCGGCGAAATAGGCATCCAGCTCGCTGGACCAGAGCGGGAATTTGTCCAGCTTGTGGGTGGTCTGGCTGAGCCCGCCGTGCTCGCCCAGCTCCTCGACCCAGGCGTAGCCGGCACTGCGCCATAGCGCGGCGGCCCGCTCCCAGGCGACGCTGGCGGCGGACAGGTCGGCCTCCGCCAGCTCATCACGCGGTTCGATGCGCAGGTAGGGCTTGCCCAGGTGGCCGCGCAGCCGCTGGCGCAGCCAGGTCGGGGTGATGCGCTGCTTGGCCAGGAAGCGCGCCCAGGCCGGATCGGCCTCGGCCAGCTCGTGGCGCCAGGCGTCGGTAAGCAGCGCATCGAGCACCTCGCGGTCGTCGCTGGCCAGCTCGCTGTCGAAATCGCCACCGGCCTCGAACGCCGCATCCTGCAAGGCACGCTGGCAGAAGCCATGGATGGTGAAGATCGCCGCCTCGTCGAAGCCGTGCACCGCCAGCAGCAGGCGCCGATGGGCATCCTCGCCGGGATATCGGGCATGCAGGCGGGTGAGCAAGCCATCTCCGCTCGGCGTGCCCTCGTACACCGCCAGCAGCTCCGCCAGCCGCGCGCGGATGCGCTCGCGCAACTCGGCGGTGGCGGCCGTGGTGTAGGTCACCACCAGAATCTGCCCGACCGAGAGCTGGCGCTCCAGCAGCAAGCGGGCGTAGAGCGCGGTGAGCGTCCAGGTCTTGCCGGTACCGGCGCTGGCTTCGATCAGCGAACGACCGGTGAAGGGCGAGGTGAGCAGGTCGAGGCTCACCCCTCGCTCCCGGTCCGAAGGTCTTCCCCGGTCAGGATCGTGCTGAGCGCGAGGTTGCTGTAGTAGTTGGAGCGCCCGATCTTGCGCTTCTCGACAAAGCCCGAGTCCGCCAGCTCGTTGAGGTAGCGAGTGGCCGTGAGACGGGAGACCTTCAGATCGCGCATGATGAATTCGATCTTGGTGTAAGGATGACTGAACAGGTTATTGATCAGATCCTGACTGTAGAACTTATGCCGCGCCCGGATGCGATGCTTGTAATCGAGCAGCGCCGCCTTGATCTCCTCGACGGTCCCGATTGTCTGCCGCGCCGTCTCTTCGATGGCCCCCAGCATGAATAGAACCCACTCCTCCCAGGCGTCGTCATCCCGCACCGCTTGCAGCAGCCGGTAGTAGTCGGCCTTGTGACTGACGATGTAGCGACTCAGATAAAGCACCGGGATATCTAGCAGCCCGCATTTGAGCAAATAGAGAACGTTGATGATGCGCCCGGTTCGGCCATTGCCATCGTAAAAGGGATGAATGCTTTCGAATTGATGATGGACCAAGGCCATTTTTATCAGAGGGTCGGCATCGAAGCAGTCGTTGTCATTGATGAACTGCTCCAGGTCGCGCATCAGGCGAACGACTACCTCGACCGACTGTGGTGGCGTGTAGACCACCCTGCCAACCCCATCCTTCAGCGTCGTACCGGGAAGACGACGCAGCCCGGCGTTGTTGCGCTCCAGAACCGCCTGGATTTCCAGGATCTGGTTTGTCGTCAGCAGGCCGGTCTTCAGCACGGAGGCAAACCCCACGTACAGCGCCTGCCTGTAGCGCAGCACCTCTTTAGCAGCCGGATTGGCCCTGGAATCGGGAAACGCATCGTCTCGAAACAAGTCATCGTGGGTGGTCACGATGTTCTCGATGGCGGAGCTGTCCTTCGCTTCCTGCATGCCCAGGGTATTGATGAGGATCCCTTGGTGCGGGATCGACGATGCCACGCCCTTCAGCTCCGCCAGCATGCGGCTGGCTGAGTTCAGCTTCTTGAGGATCGCTCGCGTTTCGAAGCGCGAGGGGTCCAGCCGTTGCAAGGGTAATAATTCGGGCATTCAGCGCACCTGGCGGCTCATCGGTTAGGAATGAACAATTTTTTATACATTCGAGACTGCAAATGTATAGAAAACTGGCCTTTCCTATAAACGTTCCTGAGCACAGGTATAGGAATCGGCGAATTTTGATACACGACCGCGGCTAGTCTTCCCCACCGTTAGCGGCCAATGCCTCGAACGCCGGCAGCAACAATTGCTCGGCCAGCGCTTCGAAGCGCTCGTCCAGCGGGTCGAGATCGCGGAACGCCAGGGCGTACCAGGCGTCCTGGCACTCGCCGGCGGGGCCGAAGTCGGTGCCCTCCCAGGTCACGCGGGCTTTGTCGCGGGCGGCTTCGCGTGGGTCCTTCTTGCTGCGGGAACTGGGGGCGTGCAGGGCCTGGGCGAAGGCGTAGCTGCTCTTGGTCAGCAGCGGCAGTGGCTCGCAAAGGGCGTCCTTATAGGCGCTGAGCCAGGGTTCCAGCAGGCCGGCGGCATCGCTCAAAGGGCCTAGCTGCCAGTCGCCGGCCGGCGACAGCAGCAGGCTATCGCGCCGCACGTCGGCGCCGGCCGCCAGGTTCAGCAGCAGGTGACGCAGCCAGAACGGCGCCAGGTCCCATTCGCCAAGGCGGTTCAGCCGCCAGCCGAACAGGCCCTGGGAGGTCACGCCGTCCAGCCAGCCATGCACGCGTACGCCGGCCAGCTGGAGATCCACCAGCAGCGGCTGCGGCACCTCGTCCGGACGGGCCTCGAACAGGCGCGGGGCAAAGGCGCGCACCGGGCCACGCAGTTTGCCCCACAGCGCCTGGCCCAGTTCGCCCGGCGGCAGCCAGCCGGCGGCACAGGCGACGCGACGTTCCTGCTCCTGGCTCCAGTCGCGCTCCAAGGCTTCCAGTGCCAGCTGGCGCAGGCCGCGCCAGGCCGGCCCTTCGAGGGCGAAGGGTTCGTCGCTGGCCAGCGCTTCCTCGGCTTCCGGCAGGCGCAGGCCGAGGCGCTGTTCGAGCAGGAAGCGCGCCGGGTGACGGAAGCATTGCAGCAGCAGCGAGGGCTCGACGGTGAGCCAATCTTCGTCCGGTGCCGGCAAGCGGCTGGCGAACGGCTCGGGGCTGGCCGGCGGCCCGGCCAGGCGCCGGGCGGCGCGGAACCAGGGGGCGGAAAAACCGCTGCGTACACCCCCCTCGAAGTTGCCGGGGGCGAAGGGCTGCAGCGGGTGGGCGATGGTCAGCCTGGCGCTGGCCGGCAGGGACGAATTCATTCGCCCGCCTGGGTCCGTGCTGGCGACTGAATCCGCCTCTACGGATGCGGTGAGGTCCACCGCCTCGAGGATTTCGCTGACCAGCACCGACGGCGGCAGCACGGCATTGTCCCGGGGGTCGCGACCGACGTAGCTGAGATAGAGCGTATCGCGGGCACTGAGCAAGGTTTCCAGCAGCAGGTAGCGATCGTCCAGCCGCCGGGCGCGATCGCCGCGGCGGGGATTACGGGCGATCAGGTCGAAGCCGGCCGCCGGCGTGCGCCTCGGCAGGGCGCCATCGTCCAGGCCGAGCAGACAGACCAGGCGGAACGGCAGGCTGCGCATCGGCACCATGGTGCAGAAGGTCACCGCGCCGGTGAGAAAGCCACTAGCCCCACCGCCCTGCTCCAGCGCGGCGGTCAGTTGCTGGCGCACCAGCGCCAGCGGCAGCGGTCGCTCAATGCCGGCCGCCCCGCCCTGTTCGCGCAGCGCGGCGCAGGCCTTGGACAGCAGCAACAGGGTTTCGCCAGCGCTGCGCTCGTCGAACAGAGTATCGATCAGCCCTTGCAGGCACTCGGCCCAGCCTGCCAAAGCACGGGGCCGCGCCAGCTCTTCGGCGAACCCGGCCAGGCGCTGGACGAATCCGGCGAGGCGGCCGAGCAACTGCCCGCGCGCGCCCTCCACGGCATCCAGCGGCCAGCTATCGCCCAGCAGCGGGGCGTCTTCGCCGGCCAGTTGCGGCGGTGCGGCAAAGCCCAGCAGCAGGCGATCCAGCCCCTGGCGCCAGGTGAAAGCGGTATCCGCCGGCAGGCCGAGTTCGGCTCGGTGCAGGCCGTCACGCCCCCAGCGCACGCCGGCGTCGCGCAGCCAGTCGCGCAGCAGCGGCAGGTCGTCGCTATCGATGCCGACGCGCGCGGCGATGGCCGGCTGCTCCAGCCAGCCGAGGATTTCCTCGGCAGTGAACCGGCTTTCCGGCAATGCCAGCAGGCCGAGAAAGGCTTCGATCAACGGGACTTCCGCGCGCAGGCTGCGATCGGCCAGGCTGTAGGGAATGCGCGCGGTGCCGTCGCGGGCGGCGAACACCGCTTCGATATAGGGCGCGTAACGCTCGATATCCGGGGTCAGCACCACCACTTGGTCGGGGCTGAGCGTGGAATCGGCCTGGAAGCGGGCGAGCAACTGATCATGGAGAATTTCCACTTCGCGCAGTGGCGAGTGGGCGATGTGCAGCTCCAGCGAACGGTCGTCGGCGCGCAACGGCAGTCGCTCGTCCGGGGCACGGGTGCGCAGGCGCAGGATGTCGTTCTGCAAGGCGCGCAACAGGCTGCTGTCGTGCAGATCGGCGTCTTCGGAATAGAGACCGGTCTCGTTGCCCTCGAGGCTGAACAGGCTGTCGAAAAAATCGCGGCCTTGCTTGCCGAGGCTGGCCAGCAGCGGGTGGCCGACGTCGAGGTACCAGTCGTCCTGGCTCACCTCGGGCTGCCGGGCCAGCTCGCGGATGTCGCGGATCTCGCCCCAGGCTTCGCGGCAGGGGTTGAGGGCACAGATCACCACGTCGATGTGCCGGGCCAGGCCGTCGAGCACCCGCAGGTGGTGCGGTGGCAGGCTGCTGATGCCGAACACCAGCAGCCGCTCGGGCAGCCCGACGATGGGTTCGGCGCTGTACAGGCGGCGCAGCAGCTCTTCCAGCAGGCGGGCGCGATGCGGGTGGCCATCGGCGGTCAGCTCGTACCAGAGCAGCGCTTGCCATTCCTCGTCGGCGCCGAGGTCGAGCCGCTCGCCACGCTCCCAGGCCGCCAGCCAGTCGTCGCGATACAGCAGGTACTGGTCGAAGACGTCAGCGATCTTCGCCGCCAGCGACAACCGCCGGCGCTCGTCGCCGCCCTCAAGGTAGTGCGCCAGGCGTGGCGCACGGTCGAGATTGGCCGGCTCGCACAGCCAGTCGTAGAGGCGCCAGGTGAGGCTCGCCGGGGCGAAGGCGGATTGCTCCGGCAACTGGCCGAGCACCGTGCGCGCCAGCTCCCAGACGAAACGCGCCGGCAACTGCACCTCGATCTGCATGGCGATGCCCTGCTCGCGGGCCAGCTCCAGGGTCAACCAGCGGCCCATGCCCTGGCTCGGTACCACCACCAGCGCCGGTGCGAGCGGCTCCCGCAGCGGCTGGGCCAACAGTGTGGTGGCCAGCGCGCCGAGGGTTTCCAGGTCGGGAGCGTGGTAGAGGTTGAGCATCGGGCAGCCGTGGCGGGATCGATAGAGAGCAAGGTTAACAGGCCGGCGGCGCGATGCCTGCGGGCATTACGCCAGCGCCGGGCGCTGGCTAGCGAACTTGCAGGCAGATCTGGGAAGCAAGCATGCTGCACTGCCCAACCAAGACAGGCCAAACATGCCCCACTTTCGATGTCTCTGCCTGATGCTAGGCGTTTGCTTTTTGCTCGCGGCCTGTACCCAGCCACGCGAGCCGATCACCGAAGAGCGCGAGGTGTATCGGACCCTCTTCGAATACCTGAACCCCGCCGCAAAACCCATGTTGGTCAGGGACCTGACAGTCCCCATGCAGGACAAAGAGCAAGCCATCGGGCGTTTTAGCTATGAGGCCGACGTGCTCGAACAAGCCAAAGCATCCCTCGTTGCGATGAACACAACGCCCACTTCGGCGCCTATGCCCACGCGGGAGAACCTGACCACATTATCGAACGGCGAACTACGCAGGCTGTTCCAGGGCGATGGGATAGCACGTGGCTGGCAACGCTTCTATCGCGCTCATCCACATGCGCAGAACCTGATGAGCCTTTCCAGAGTTGGCTTCAACAAGAACACCGATCAAGCCTTGGTTTACTACCACATGGAATGTGGTCCCACCTGCGGTGGCGGCCACCTCGCCTACCTGAAACGAGACCTTCTTGGCTGGAGGCTGGTTTGGATCGAGACGCTGTTCGTTTCCTAAATCGCCCATTCACCGCCAGGCCCGCCGCAATTTGGCCAGGGCCTCGGTGATCTGTGCCTCGTCGATCCCGGCGAATCCCAGTACCAGCCCGGCGCGGGGCGTCGAGCCGGCCAGGCAGTAGCCGCTCAGCGCACTCAGCTCGACGCCGACGGCGGCGGCCTTGCCCACCAGCTCACGCTCGCGGGCCAGGCTGTCCAGCGGCACGCAGACATGCAGGCCGGCCTGCACTTCCGGTAGCGCCACGCCGGCCTCGGCGGCGGGCCAGTGGCGCAGCAGCACATCGCGACGCAAACGGGCGGCGCGGCGCATGCGGCGGATGTGCCGCTGGAAGTGTCCGCGGGCGATGAACTCGGCGAGCACCGCCTGGGTGCCGATTTCCGAGTGACGCATGTTCAGCGTGCGCAGTTGCGCCAGCGGCTCGACCAGTGCCGGCGGCACCACCAGGTAGCCCAGGCGTAGGGCGGGAAAGATCACCTTGGAGAAGGTGCCGACGTAGAGCACGCGGCCCTGGCGGTCGAGCGAGGCCAGCGGTGCCAGGGGCGTGCCGCTGTAGCGGTACTCGCCGTCGTAGTCGTCCTCGACGATCCAGGCCTGCTCGCGTTCGGCCCAGTCGAGCAGCTCCAGGCGCCGCGCCAGGGACAGGGTGACGCCGCTCGGATACTGGTGCGATGGCGTCACGTAGGCCAGCCGGCAGTCACGCAAACCCGCCAACTGGCGGGTATCCAGGCCTTCCTGATCCACCGCGACGCCACACAAGCGCGCCCCGGCAACGGCAAAGGTCTGGGCCGCAGAGCGGTAACACGGGTTCTCCAGGACCACGCCGTCGCCGGCCTGCAACAGCAGTTGGGCGCAGAGGCTGATGGCCTGCTGCGCGCCGCTGGTGATCAACACCTGCTCGGGGGTACAGCGCAGGCCACGGCCGTTGCGCAGATAGGCGGCAATCATTTCCCGCAGGCGCGGCTCGCCAGTGGCCTCGCCATAGCCCAGACATTCCAGCGCAGGCGCGCGCCAGAACTGCGCCTGCAAGCGCGCCCAGACGTCGAAGGGGAACAGGTCGAGGGCCGGCAGGCCGAGACGGAACGCCCGCGGCTGGCCTTCACGCGGGGCATCCGGCCCGTGCGCCTGCAAGCGCGCTTGCAGCGGCTGGGGAATCCGCGCCTGGGTTGCCGGTGGCAGTACCGCCGGCACGCCGCCGCCCAGTTCGGCGACGTAGGTGCCATCGCCGATGCGCCCGTCGATGTAGCCCTCGGCATAGAGCTGGTCGTAAGCACGCACCACAGTATTGCGCGAGATACCGAGCGCTTCGGCCAGTTCGCGGCTGGCCGGCAGGCGCATGCGGCTGGCCATTCGGCCGTCGAGAATGCGTTCTCGCAGGGCCTGGTAGAGCTGGCGGGCCAGGCCCTGGCGCGGGTCGAGGCGAAAGCCGGCGGGATCGAGCGACAAGGGCGGTTTGCTGGTCATGGACGGCAGCCAGGATGGAGAGAAGGCCAGCATAAATTGGACCTTTCGAAATGACCATGAATGGCTCTTACAAAGGACCAATAGCCCGCCTAGCATGCTGCCATCGCTGAGGAGAAACGCCATGTACTCACCCGCCGCCTTTCGCATCGACGACCTCGCCGAGCTGCACGCGCAGATCGAGCGCACGCCGCTGGCGACTTTGGTGACCCAGGGCGAATGCGGCCTGCAGGCCAGCCACCTGCCACTGCTGCTCGACCCCGCTGCGGGCGAAAAGGGCACGCTGCGCGGCCACTTCGCCCGGGCCAACCCGCAATGGCGCGAGCTGGCCGCTGGTGCCGAGGCGCTGGTGATCTTCCCCGGCCCCTCGGCCTACGTCAGCCCCGGCTATTACCCGAGCAAGGCCCGCGACCACAAGGCGGTGCCGACCTGGAACTACGTCAGCGTGCAGGCCTGGGGCCGCGCCGAAACGTTCGACGAGCCGGCGCGCCTGCGCGATTTGCTCAGCCGCCTCAGCGCCCACCACGAACGCGGCCAGGCGCAGCCCTGGTCACTGGACGAGGCGCCCGCCGATTACCTCGACGCCCTGCTGCGCGCCATCGTCGGCTTCGAGCTGCCGATCGAGCGCCTCGCCGGCAAGGCGAAAATGAGCCAGAACCAGCCAGCGGACAACCGCGCCGGCGTTCGCGACGCGCTGGCGAGCCGCAGCGCGAGCGAACAAGACGTGGCGCGGCTGATGGACAACCTGCGCTGAACCCCGTAGCTCGAACCAAAGGAGAATGCCCATGCCGACCCTCGACATCCGCCCCGTCAGCGCGGCCGATCACGCCGCCTGGCTGCCGCTCTGGCAGGCGTACCTGCACTTCTATGCCAGCGAACTGCCGGCGCAAACCACCGCTAGTACCTGGCAACGCTTTCTCGACCCGACCGAGCCGACCCACGCCGCGCTGGCCTGGCGCGACGGCCAGGCCGTCGGCCTGGTGCAGTGGATTTTCCATCGCTCCAACTGGCTCACCGCCCATAGCTGCTACCTGCAGGATCTGTTCGTCAGCCCCGAGGCACGCGGCGGCGGCACCGGCCGCGCCCTGATCGAGCATGTCTACGCCGAGGCCCGCCGCGCCGGCGGCACGCGGGTGCACTGGCTGACCCAGGAAAACAACCACACCGCCATGCGGCTCTACGACCGCATCGCCAAGCGTTCAGGCTTCGTGCAATACACCCACAGCCTTTAGCCCAAGGAAGACGACATGAGCCACCCATTGCCCGACTGGCAACCCGCCAACCCGCCGCCACGCCACAGGCTCGACGGCCGCTACGTGGACCTGGAGCCGCTCGACCCGGCCCGCCACGGCGACGACCTGTGGCTGTGCCTGCAAGGGCCGGATGCCGACCCGCTGCTGTGGGACTACCTGCCCTACGGCCCGTTCCAACGGCGCAGCGACTTCGACGCCTGGCTGGCCGCCAACGCCGCCGCGACCGACCCGCTGTTCTTCGCTGTGCTCGACCGCGCCAGCGGCCAGGCCCAGGGCCTGCTCAGCTACCTGAATATCGTGCCGGACCATGGCTGCATCGAGATCGGCCACGTCGCCTTCGGCCGCGCCATGCAGCAAACGCCACGCGCCACGGAGGCGGTGTTCCTGCTTGCCGACCTGGCCTTCGTTCTCGGCAATCGCCGGCTGGAATGGAAATGCAACGACGCCAATGCCCGCTCCAAACGCGCCGCCGAACGCTTCGGCTTCAGCTTCGAAGGCGTGTTCCGCCAGCACTCGGTGATCAAGGGCCACAACCGCGACACCGCTTGGTTTTCCCTGCTCGACCATGAGTGGCCGGCACGGCGCCAGGCGTTCGTGCACTGGCTGGCGGCGGAGAACTTCGACAGCCAGGGACGACAGCACCGGGCCCTGGCCGAGCTGCGCGGTTAGGTTCCAGGCGTTGGGCTTCGCAAGCTCAACGCCAACCTGCGATGACTCCGATGTAGGTTGCGGTTGAGCGAAGCGAAGCCCAACAACCATCGGCACCACAAGCCCCCAGCCGTTCGGCGCCATTGTTTCGCCAGCATCGCTTTCGCAAGGTATAGTGCCGCCCGCTTCACGGGGCGCGGCCTGCGCCCTGGGCGTCACCCCAAGGACCGAATCGATGATGTTGAAACGCACTGCGAGCCTTCTGGTGCTCGCCATCGCCGTCAGCGGCTGCTCTACCAAGGCCTACTTCAAGCTGCCGGAAAATACCCAGGTGGCCGTCTATGAGCGGCCGCAACAGTTCTCCCAGGGCCTGGTGAAAACCCGCCCGTTCGCCTGGCGCGCCACCCGCGGCATCCCCTATACCCTGAGCAACACAAACGGTGAACTGCTGCAGCGCGGCACGTTGCGCGCGCGCTTTCGCGTCGCCTCGATCTTCTGGCCCCCGGTAGCGATCGCCTATTGGCCGATGGGCTTCGGCCAGCGCTGCTTCGACCTGACCGGCCCCGAGCCGCTGGCCTGCACCCCCGAAGACCAGCGCGAACTGCGCCGGCAGTACCGCGCCTCCCACTGACGGCTGCCAGTTACCTTCCCGGATTGCGCCGGGCATATCGGGCTACGATTCGCCTACTGTCGTAGCCCGGATAAGCGCCAGCGCAATCCGGGAACGGCGTCCTAGTCGTCACCCGCGATCTCCATCCCGCCACCTCCACCCCAATCCAGTGGCAACAGCCCCTGCCTGACAAACCGGTGGAAGCTCGAGTACGGCCAATCGGCTACCCACTTCACAAGCCCATGTTTCACAGGATTGAAATGGATGTAATCGATATGGGTCGCCAAATCCCGCTCGTCGCGAATCGCATGCTCCCAGAAGCGGGACTGCCAGATAGCCGCACCGCTCCGGGCGTCAAGCTCTATCGGCTCGCCGGCGGCACCTAGCGCCTTGACGAACGATGCCTTGAAATCGCGCAACCGCGCCGAGTGGTTACTGTCGCCTTCAGGCAATTGCATGAGCAGGTGCAGATGGTCCGGCAGGATCACTACCGCCAGTAGCTCGAAAGGGTTACGTTGCTTTACTCGACGCAAGGCTTCACGCAACAGCGCGATATGTCGGATAAGCAGGTCGCTACGACGGTCCTTCAAGGTCAGGGTGAAGAAATAGCTGCCACCCGCCAGGCGAGTCCGCCGGTAATTGACCATGCCGACCTCCTTGTTGGTTATGTCTCGCCGCACCTGCCCCGGATTGCGCCAAGGCTTATCCGGGCTACCGAAACCACACCGAAACGTAGTCCGGATAGACGCTGCGCCGGCAGTACCGCGCCTCCCATTGAGAGCACAGCCCGGATAGCCACCCGCGCTATCCGGGAATCCTCAGAACTTCTCCGGCCTGAGCACTTCCACCTCGGCCAGGTAGCAGACCATCGCGTAGTTGGCGTAATAGTGCTCCTGCAGGTGGTGGGCGATACGCTCGGCCAACTCGCGGGCGCAGATCACTTCCAGGCGGATATTGCCTTCGGTGTCCCAGCCGGCGCTGCGTACGCCGCGACCACCACGGCCGCGGGCATCGGAGATGGTCCAGCCGGGCGCACGGAGCGCCTCCAGGTCCGACTCCAGTTTCTTTTCCAGGGCGGCCTCGCAGATCACGGTCAGCAAGGTGCGGGTGTGTACGTTCATCTCAGAGCCCCCAGGCGATCAGTCGTTCGGCCAGCTCATGGTAAAGCGGAATGCCGATCAGGATGTTGAACGGGAAGGTGATACCCAGCGAGGCGGTCAGCGACAGCGAGGGGTTGGCCTGGGGCAAGGCCAGGCGCAGCGCCGCCGGCACGGCGATGTAGGAAGCCGAGGCGGCCAGGGTGGCGAGCATTGCCGTGCCACCCAGCGACAGCCCCATGAAGCGGGCCAGCAAGGCACCGATCAGCGCACCGAGCAGCGGCATCAGCAAGGCGAACGCCGCCAGGCGCACCCCGAACTGCTTGAGCGAGCCGAGCTGGCCGGAGGCAATCAGGCCCATTTCCAGCAGGAAGAACGCCAGCACCGGCTTGAACATGCTGGTATACAGCGGCTCCAGCGGCTTGATCGCTTCCTTGCCGGCAATCGCGCCGATGACGATGCCGCCGAGCAGCAGCATGATGCTCTTGCCGAGGAAGATTTCCCTGCCCAGCTCGCCCCACTGGGTATCGCGGCTGATGCCCTTGGCCAGGATAATGCCGACCAGGATCGCCGGAACCTCGAGGATCGCCACGAACAGCGGCATGTAGCTCTCGAAGGCGATCTCCCGCGAGACCATGTAGGCCACCACCACGGCGAAGGTACCGGCGCTCACCGAACCGTAGTGCGCGGCCACCGCCGCCGCGTTGATGCGGTCGAAGCGCAGCCCGCGCAACAGGCCGAAGGCCAGTAACGGCAGGCAGATACCCAGCGCCAGCACCAGCGCCGATTGGCCCAGCAATTGCGCGCTGGCCTGTTCGGCCAGTTCCACTCCGCCATGCAGGCCGATGGCCAGCAACAGCACGATGGCCAGCGTCTCGTACAACGCCGGGGGCAGTTTCAATTCACTCTTCATCAAGCCGGCGAACAAGCCGAAGACGAAGAACAGTACTACCGGGTCCAGGCCCATCGCTTACCTCCAGTTAAAAAAAGGGAGCCTTACGGCTCCCAGGGGACTGCTAGATTCAACTTTCAATCTCGATCAAGACTTCGCCAGGGGTCACCCGGTCACCTTTGGCCACATGAATGGCCTTGACCGTACCGCCGATCGGCGCCTGCACCTCCGTCTCCATCTTCATCGCCTCGGTGATCAGCAGCGCCTGGCCGGCCTTGACGCGGTCACCGACCTTGACCAGCACATCGACGATATTGCCCGGCATGCTGGTGCTGACATCGCCCGGCGCGCTGGCATGCTTGCGCTTGTCGCCACCGCCGGCGACGAAGGCGTTGAGCGGCTCGAACACCACCTCCTCCGGCATGCCGTCGATGGACAGGTAGAAGTGGCGCTTGCCGTCGCTCTTGATGCCGACGCCGGTGATGTCGACCCGGTAGCTCTCGCCGTGCACGTCGACCACGAACTCGGTAGGCACGCCCTCGCCGACGGCGGCCGCCTGGCTGCCATCGGGAATCGGCAGCAGCGGTTCGGGGGTCAGGGTGCCGGCGGCGCGCTCCTCGAGGAACTTGCGCCCGATGTCGGGGAACATCGCATAGGTCAACACGTCCTCCTCGGACTTGGCCACCGCGCCGATCTCCTCGCGCAGCTTGGCCATTTCCGGCTTGATCAGGTCGGCCGGCCGCACGTCGATCACCTCTTCGCTGCCGATCGCCTGCTTGCGCAGCTGCTCGTTCACCTTGCCCGGCGCCTGGCCGTAGCGGCCCTGCAGATACAGCTTCACCTCGTTGGTGATGGTCTTGTAGCGCTCGCCGGCGAGCACGTTGAACACCGCCTGGGTACCGACGATCTGCGAGGTCGGGGTGACCAGGGGCGGAAAGCCCAGGTCCTCGCGCACCCGCGGAATCTCGGCGAAGACCTCGTCGATGCGATCCAGCGCGCCCTGCTCCTTCAGCTGGTTCGCCAGGTTGGACATCATGCCGCCCGGCACCTGGTTGACCTGCACCCGGGTGTCCACGGCAGTGAAGTCGCTCTCGAACTGGTGGTATTTCTTGCGCACGCCGTAGAAGTACAGGCCGATCTCCTGCAGCAGTTCCAGGTCCAGGCCGGTGTCGTACTCGCTGCCGCGCAGGGCGGCGACCATCGACTCGGTGCCCGGGTGGCTGGTACCCCAGGCCATGCTGGAGATGGCGGTATCGATATGGTCGGCTCCGGCCTCGATGGCCTTGAGCTGGCACATGGCGCCCATGCCGGCGGTGTCGTGGCTGTGGATGAACACTGGAAGGTCGACCTCGGCCTTCAATGCCTTGACCAGCTCGGCGGTGGCGAACGGGGTCAGCAGGCCGGCCATGTCCTTGATTGCCAGGGAATCGACGCCCATCGCGTGCATGGCCTTGGCCTGCTTCACGTAGGCCTCCACCGTGTGCACCGGACTGACGGTGTAGCTGAGGGTGCCCTGGGCATGCTTGCCGGCGGCCTTCACCGCTTCGATGGACACGCGCAGGTTACGCACGTCGTTCATCGCGTCGAAGATGCGGAACACGTCGATGCCGTTGACCGCCGCCTTGGCGACGAAGGCGCGCACCACGTCGTCGCTGTAGTGCCGGTAACCGAGCAGGTTCTGCCCGCGCAGCAGCATCTGCAGGCGGGTATTGGGCAACGCGGCCTTGAGCTTGCGCAGACGCTCCCAGGGGTCTTCCTTGAGGAAGCGGATGCAGGCGTCGAAGGTGGCGCCACCCCAGACTTCCAGCGACCAGTAGCCGACCCGGTCGAGCTTGTCGCAGATCGGCAGCATGTCTTCGGTGCGCATGCGCGTGGCCAGCAGCGACTGGTGGGCGTCGCGCAGGATGGTATCGGTGACGGTGATTCTCTTGGTCATGTTCTGATCCTTCCCTTACAGGCCAGCGTGGGCTGCGATGGCAGTGGCGATGGCGATGGCCAGGTGCGACGGGTTGCGTTTGATCGAATATTCGGTCAGTTCCGGATGGCTCTCGACGAAGCTGGTGTTGAACTGGCCGCTGCGGAATTCCGGGTTGCGCAGGATTTCCTGGTAGTAGGGCGCGGTGGTCTTCACGCCCTGCACGCGCATGTCGTCGAGCGCACGCAGGCCGCGGTCCATCGCCTCTTCCCAGGTCAGCGCCCAGACGATCAGCTTCAGGCACATCGAGTCGTAGTACGGCGGAATGGTGTAGCCGGTGTAGATCGCCGTGTCGGTGCGCACACCGGGGCCACCGGGGGCGTAGTAGCGGGTGATCTTGCCGAAGCTGGGTAGGAAGTTGTTCTTCGGGTCCTCGGCGTTGATGCGGAACTGCAGGGCGAAGCCGCGGTGGATGATGTCCTCCTGCTTCACCGACAGCGGCAGGCCGGCAGCAATGCGGATCTGCTCGCGCACGATGTCGATGCCAGTGATTTCCTCGGTGATGGTGTGCTCCACCTGCACCCGGGTGTTCATCTCCATGAAGTACACCTCGCCCTCGGCGAGCAGGAACTCCACGGTACCGGCGTTCTCGTAACCCACTGCCTGGGCGGCACGCACGGCAAGGTCGCCGATGTAGGCGCGCTGCTCGGGGGTCAGCTGCGGGCTGGGGGCGATCTCGATGAGCTTCTGGTTGCGCCGCTGGATCGAGCAATCGCGCTCGAACAGGTGCACGGTGTTGCCGAAGCTGTCGGCGAGGATCTGCGCCTCGATGTGCTTCGGATTGACGATGCATTTTTCCAGGAAGACTTCCGCCGAGCCGAAGGCCTTGGTCGCCTCGGAAATCACCCGCGGGTAGGCCTGTTCCAGCTCCTCGCGGCTATTGCAGCGACGAATGCCGCGACCGCCGCCGCCGGAGGTGGCCTTGAGCATCACCGGATAACCGATGCGATCGCCTTCGCGCAGGGCTTCCTCGATACTCGCGACGTTGCCTTCGGTACCGGGCGTGACCGGCACGCCGGCCTTGATCATGCTGCGCCGCGCCTCGGTCTTGTCGCCCATACGGCGAATCACCTCGGCGGAGGGGCCGATAAATTTGATCCCGCGCTCGGCGCAGATTTCCGCCAGCTCGGCATTCTCCGACAGGAAGCCGTAGCCCGGATGCAGGGCGTCGCAGCCGGTTTCCACCGCCAGGTTCACCAGCTTGCGCGGGTTCAGGTAACCGGCCAGCGGATCGTCGCCAATGCTGTGGGCCTCGTCGGCGCGCTTCACATGCAGAGCCATGCGGTCGGCTTCGGAATAGACGGCCACCGAGCGGATGCCCATCTCGGCGCAGGCGCGCACGATGCGAACGGCGATCTCTCCGCGGTTGGCAATCAGGATTTTCTTGATCACAACTGTCGTCCTCGACCAGTGGGCAAGCAAACCGGCAAGCCGGTCGACACATGACCGGCGTCAAGGCGCCAGTCGTGCTTTTACCCTAGCGCTCCATGCGGATTAACCAAAATTAATATTTATTGGGTTAGCCATTAGCTAAAGCTTATGATCGTCCGAAAGAAGCCCCAACGCCGTGCCACAGTCGGAGGAAAGACATGCGCAAGTCATTGATGCGTATGACATTACGCCAGCTGCAAGTCTTTCGCGCGGTGTGCGACAGCCGCTCCTACAGCCGCGCCGCCGACGAGATGGCACTGACCCAGCCAGCGGTCAGCCTGCAGATTCGCCAACTGGAGGAGCTGGTCGGCCAGCCGCTGTTCGAGTACCTGGGCAAGAAGCTCTACCTGACCGAGGCCGCCGAAGCGCTGCTGAAGACCAGCGAGGACATCTTCGGGCGCCTGGAAAACCTCGACATGCAGCTGTCCGACCTGCAGGGGTCGCTGCAGGGGCAATTGAGCCTGGCGGTAGAGTCCAGCGCCAAGTACGTGCTGCCGCACCTGTTCGCTGCCTTTCGCCGCCAACACCCTGAGGTCAGCCTGCAGTTGGTGGTGGTCAACCACGCCCAGGCCATGCGCCGACTCAGCGTCAGTCGCGACGACCTGCTGATCATGTCCCAGGTGCCAAGCGACCCGCCGCTGGACTTCCTGCCGTTCCTGAACAACCCCATCGTCGCCGTGGCACCGCCGGAGCACCCGCTCTGCCAGCGCGAAAACCTGACCCTGCAGGACCTCACCGCCTACCCGCTGCTGGTGCGCGAGCCCGGCTCGGGCACCCGCAAGGCCTGCGAGGAGTATTGCCACCAGAAGCGCGCGCACTTCGCCCATACCCTCGAACTGGGTTCGCTGGAGTCCCAACGGGAAGGGGTGCTCGCCGGCCTCGGCCTGGCGCTGCTGCCACGCCACACGGTGAGCCTGGAACTGCGTAACGGCCTGCTGCGGGAACTGCCGGTGGCGGAGCTGCCGCTCTACCGCAGCTGGTGCGTGGTGCATACCAAGGACAAGCGCCTGAGCCCGGTGGCCCAGGCCTTCCTCGGCTTCATCCGCCAGGAACGGGCACAGATCGCCCGCCTGGCGGAACGCTTCGCCGGAGCGCAGCTCAGGCCGTCAGCCGATAGCTAGGACCGATCAACTCGGGAAAATCGGCCAACTGCCGATGCAGTTCGCGCTGGTCATCATAGTTCTCGATGGCGCGGCGAAAGCGCATGCGCCGCTCGTCTTTCTGTTGGCGCTTGTACTTCGCATCGTGGACAGGCTGTTCATGGCGTGACATGGCGGTCTCCCAGGTCGAGTGCGGGAGTACCAGCATTCTCCTGGGGGATGACGCTTTGAAGGCGGAGCCATGAAGCTGACGTGAAAATCAACCGCGCGGGAAGAACGATCTACTGATCGTTCGCGCGCTTCTCCCGAGAGCGGCTATAAGCGCGAAAGGCATCCGCTGGCAGCAGCACGGTATCCAAGGCCATATCTACCGGCGTAGGCACAAGCAACACCGGACAGACGATCAGCGCCCAGCACCAAGGGTCTCCCGCCAGTTTGACCATCGAAAGCGTCGCCGGGTAGTAATCGGCGCGACGGTCATTGCCCAAGCGGGTGACTACCGTGCCACACCCCACGAACGATAGCGCAACCGCAGCCCATAGGCAGCCTTTTAAAATACCCTTCATCCCTGACTCCACTTGCTTCCTACTCCTCCTGCACCTTCACCGACTTCGGCGACAGGCGCAGACTGCGCAAGCTGCGCTTCACGCTCTTCAGGTGATTGACCAGCGTCGGCCCACGGGCCATGGCTACGCCCATGGCGAGCACATCGATCACCACCAGATGGGCGATGCGCGAGGTCAGCGGGGTGTAGATCTCGGTGTCTTCCTGCACATCGATGGCCAGGTTGACCGTGGCTAGCTCCGCCAGCGGCGTCTGGCTCGGGCACAGGGTGATCAGGCAGGCGCCGGCTTCGCGCACCAGGTTGGCGGTGATCAGCAGATCCTTGGAACGACCCGACTGGGAAATGCAGATGGCCACGTCGGTGGGCTTGAGCGTCACCGCGCTCATCGCCTGCATGTGCGGGTCCGAATAGGCGGCAGCGGTCAGCAGCAAGCGGAAGAACTTGTGCTGGGCATCGGCCGCCACCGCGCCGGACGCACCGAAGCCGTAGAACTCCACACGCTGGGCCCGGGCGCAGGCGGCAATGGCTTTTTCCAGCGCCACCGGATCGAGCTTTTCGCGGACCTCTATCAGCGTGTGCAGCGTGGTATCGAAAATCTTCAGGCTGAAATCGGCGACCGAATCGTCTTCATGAATGGCGAACTGGCCGAAGCTGGCGCCGGCCGCCAGGCTCTGCGCCAGCTTGAGCTTGAGATCCTGGAATCCGGTGCAACCGATGGCCCGACAGAAGCGCACGATGGTCGGCTCGCTGATACCGACGTCATGGGCCAGGTCGGCCATGGAGCTGTGCATCACCGCCGCCGGGTCGAGCAGCACATGGTCGGCCACCTTGAGTTCCGACTTGCGTAGCAGATGGCGCGATTGGGCGATGTGTTGCAGCAGATTCACAGGCAAGGACTCGGGTTATGATCGATTGGGCAGGCTGTAGCGTGCTTGTAGTTATACTACATGGATGCTGCCGCCGCCCAATAAACGACCTACGGAGTGCGCGGATGACCTCTCCCTGCGACATGCTGGTATTCGGCGGCACCGGCGACCTGGCCCTGCACAAGCTGCTGCCGGCGCTCTATCACCTGCACCGCGACGGCCGGCTGCCGGCCGACATGCGCATCCTCGCCCTGGCTCGCAAAACCCTGGCGCGCGATGCCTATCGCGCCCTGGCCGAGCGGCATTGCCGGGCACAGGTAGCCAAGGCCAACTTCGACGTCACGACCTGGCAAGGCTTCGCCGAACGCCTCGACTACCTGGCCATGGATGCCAGTCAGAGCGCCGACTACAGCCGCCTGGCGCGCCATCTGGGCGATGGCTGCCAACGCGGCCGTGTCTACTACCTGGCCACCGCCCCCAGCCTGTTCGAAGACATTGCCACCTACCTGCATACCGCCGGCCTGGCTGGCGACAACACGCGCATCGTGCTGGAAAAGCCCATCGGCCAGTCGCTGCAGTCGGCCCAGGAAATCAACCGGGCCATCGGCGCCCACTTCGCCGAAGGGCAGATCTTCCGCATCGACCACTACCTGGGCAAGGAAACCGTGCAGAACCTCATGGCCCTGCGCTTCGCCAACGCGCTGTTCGAGCCGATCTGGCGCGCCGGCCATGTCGACCACGTACAGATCAGCGTCTGCGAAACCCTCGGCGTGGAGAATCGCGGCGGCTACTACGACCACTCCGGCGCCATGCGCGACATGATCCAGAACCACCTGCTGCAACTGCTTTGCCTGGTGGCGATGGAAGCGCCGGTGCGCTTCGATGCCGAATCGGTGCGCAATGAAAAGCTCAAGGTGCTGGAGGCGCTGAAGCCCATCACCGGCCAGGATGTGCGCGACAAGACCGTGCGCGGCCAGTACAGCGCCGGCCAGATCGGTGGCCAGGACGTGCCGGCTTACTATTTCGAGCAGAACGTCGACAACGACAGCGACACCGAAACCTTCGTCGCCCTCGAGGCCGAAGTGGACAACTGGCGCTGGGCCGGCGTGCCCTTCTACCTGCGCACCGGCAAGCGCCTGGCCAAGAAGAGCTCGGAGATCGTCATCCAGTTCAAACCGGTACCCCATCGGCTGTTCAATGGCGGCGAGGCCAATCGCCTGCTGATCCGCCTGCAACCGGAGGAGCGCATCAGCCTGCAACTGATGGCCAAGTCGCCGGGCAAAGGCATGGGCCTGGCGCCGGTGGAGCTGGACCTGGACCTTGCCCATGCCTTCAGCAAGAAGCGCCGCTGGGATGCCTACGAGCGGCTGCTGCTGGACATCGTCGAAGGCGACTCGACGCTGTTCATGCGCCGCGATGAAGTAGAGGCCGCCTGGCGCTGGGTCGACCCCATCATCCAGGGCTGGCACGCCCACTATCAGCGTCCACGCCCTTACCCGGCAGGCTCCAACGGGCCGGAACAGGCCCATGCCCTGCTGGAGCAGCGCGGCCGTGCCTGGCATGAGTAGCTGTGCAACTTGTTGCGCAGCAATCTGTGGATAACCCTGTGGGCGAATGGCTGCATCCCCCGCCAGGAGAGACCTACAGGCCAGTGCGCAAAAAGTTGCGCAGCACTGCGCAACTTTTTGCTCACTTTTCAGTGCATTACCGCACAACGTGACCGTCCCTGCTATTTCGGTCACTCTAACTAGCTGATTTAATTAGCGTTGCTGCTTCTGGCACGGAAATGGCTCTCTCCTGGGCTCCCGGACCGGTCAAGGTCCACTACCAAGGCAAAGGAGAGCACCCATGCC